>JANYKK010000122.1 GCA_025361585.1 Methylobacter sp.
AACACGAAGCTTATGTTTTTTCTTCGCGCTCTTCGTGCCTTCGTGGTGACTGAAAGCCATCATGGCTAAGACCTATCACACCTCGGACATTGCCGTCGCGTTAAAATACGACGGCAAAAATGCGCCCAAGGTTACCGCATCTGGCACAGGTCTTACCGCTGAACAAATCTTAGCAATAGCCGAACATCATGGGATACCGCTGCAAACCGAGCCGGAACTGGCAAGGATTCTGGCGCAGATCCCGTTAGGCGATGAAATACCCAATGAACTCTATGTCGCCGTCGCGGAAATCATCGCCTTCGCGTATTTCCTAAGCGGCAAAACACCCGACAATTACCAACCATGAACTTAAAAGAAGCCCTGATCACCCTGCCCCAATACGTTTTACCCCATCATGCCCTGTCCACGATGATGAGCAAGCTGACTCATTGTGAAAACAAGGCTGTAAAGAACTTTTGTATCAAGCTAGCTATCAAACACTACGGCGTTAACATGGGTGAAGCGCTGGAGCCAGACATCAACGCCTACAAGAGTTTCAACCACTTTTTTACTCGCGAACTAAAACCAGGCGTTAGACCGCTAAGTACCGAAAGAAACGCGATCGTCTGTCCATGCGATGGCGCAGTCAGCCAGGCAGGCGACATCACCAACGGTCAAATCTTCCAGGCCAAAGGCAAAAGCTTTACCGCGACCGAATTGCTGGGCGGCGATGCGGCCCGCGCCGAACCGTTTAACAACGGCGTATTCACCACTATCTACCTGTCGCCCAAAGATTACCACCGCCTGCACATGCCGTTGACCGGCACCTTACAGGAAATGGTGCATATCCCCGGCCGCTTGTTCAGCGTCAATGCGGCCACCACCAATTCGGTGCCCGGCTTGTTCGCCCGGAATGAGCGCGTTGCCGCCATTTTCGACACCGATTCAGGCCCGATGGCATTGGTGCTGGTCGGCGCAATCTTCGTATCCAGCGTGGAAACCGCCTGGCACGGCGTGGTCACGCCGCCGAGCGTTACTTCCGTGCAAAGCTGGCAGTATGGCGATGATGCGCCTACTTTGAAAATCGGCGAAGAAATGGGACGGTTTAATATGGGGTCTACGATTATTGTTTTGTTTGGCAAGGATAAGGCGCAGTGGGATGCCGGGTTTAAAGCGGGGAAGACGGTTAAGTTGGGGGAGTTGATTGGTCGGATTATTTGTTAATCTTAAGCAGACCCGATTTAATAAAATATTTTGAAGATGTATTTGTATTTTGCATAAAAAATTTGCTAACAATAGTGTTATTGTTATAGCATCCAGTCTAATGGGTTTTTTAGGCGGAATTATGCACCTCTATATATCAGCAGCTTAAATTTAATATTCACCTAAATTAGGTGTACTTAATGCTATATGACTTTGTCGACTTGTACAAAGTGAGTTATTAGACTTTTGAGCCGTTAATAAAGATAAGTAATAGTCTTAATTATCAAAGGAGACAATTTTATGGAACCTACAATACTAAGATTTATTCTATTCCTTGGCGTAGAGTTCCTATTTTTAATAGCTTCGCTTTTGGTTTCTTATATAATTGGGATGCTAATCTTTCGCACCCAAAAGCTTAAGAATGGATATGCTTTACTTTCGTCATTCTTAGCAATGGTAGTTAGCATTTTTTTTATGTTTATATTCGTGAGAGTTCTTACAGGAGAAAATTATTTCGGCCCTTTCATGATTATTTTCGTTGTATCAATCGCCTTAATGTTACTAGTGGAATTTATCTGGCTGATGTTTGGCTCAACAAATATTCCCTGGTATGGAAGTGCCGTGTGGGCAAGCTACGAATTCCAAAAGTTGCACCCAAACCTTAATACATTTTTACATCTATGCGCATTAGCAATTTTAATAGTTTATCCTATATACATTGGTAAAGGTTATTTTGGTGACATATTTGCTAGCGAAGATTGGAAAAGATACGTCTTACGATCTACGATAGTTATTTTGGTTGGTGCTTCGTGGTTAGCAATGTTCCCTAACCTACTGAATTTAATGACCTCTAAGAATATTATGGAAGGAACACGATCACGTATTTTTATTAGCCAACTTGTTAACTCTGCGTCAATGCTTTTACTATTTTCCCTTTTTATTTGGACGACAAATTCCGCCGGAACGACGGTTTCTATACTTGGAGATTACTTCGTATTTTCGACTACTATTGGTTATGTAATAGCTGCTTATCTGGTTATTGTAGTAATACTACCCTATCTTATCGGTCATTTTCGAGCTAAGCACTGGGTTCAATATTTGCAGTTACAACGAGACGAGATTTTAGATGCTGCGACAAGAGCTTTTTCAGTTCCTAACATTAATAATGCCTTCAAAATATTAAGTGAAACGGAGATTTTAATTCGTCAAGTCCTTGAAAAAATGAATAATGACGAGTCAATGAAACTGGCTTATGAGGTTTCAGAAACCGAAGATGATCAACATCTTGTTTATCGTATTGGATTGAAAAGCTCTTTAAATATAGATCCACGATTCATTCACGTAAACTATCTAAACGAATTACTGGATTTAGTTGAAGAATGCAAGTCTGAGCTAGAAATAAAGAAAACTGATAAAGAAAAACGTGAAACATTAAAAGCTTATTTAGATTCACTTGCCCAACTTAAGAAACACGAAGTTTCGAATTCAACTGCATGGCCTCTCCTTTTAATTACTTCAATAGTAGGACCAATCATTAGTCCAATTTTATCATCAGTGGGAAAGCTAGTTGCTGTTCACTTAGGCCTTATACAGCAATAAACTATGTCACATAAGAAAAGCATGGGCTCAGGTCTTGTCAAGATAACACCTGACTAGCTCCAAAACTCCAAACTGGCTTGCAAGACATGCCTCTGCTACACTATTACCAAGCTATCAGGAATATGAAAATGACTGCAATTGCAACACTTTCAAGTGCAGTAGATACCGTCTTGAAAGTCAACCTTAAATGGCATAATTAGCCTGATAAGGTTGGCGAGATTTCAGAACACCAAAGCACAAATGCACCAGCTTGCGCATGGCGGCACCGAGCGCAGACATCTTGGTTTTACCGCGTTCTTGCAGGCGTTGGTATAGTGCTTTGATATGTGGATTATGTTGAGTAGCGACAATAGCAGCCATATAAAGCACAGCGCGGATGCGAGCCGGGCCTGCTTTGGATAAACGAGGTCGTCCGAGCACGGAAGTGCCCGATTGCCGCTCCACCGGCACCAAGCCCAGATAAGCGGCTAACTGTTCGGCAGATTGAAAATTGTGATTGTGTATCACTGCTAGCAAGTGATTGCCGACTTGCGGCCCGACCGCAGGAATGCTGGTGAGTAAGTCACGATCAGCTTTCAGGCCGGGATGTTTATTGATGTGATTGTCAATCTCTTGCTGGAGCTTGGCGAGTTGTTTTTCCAGGAAGGCAATGGAGTCAACCAGGGACTGACGGATGAGTGGGGACGTATCGCTAGCATCGGCTTTTTCCAGGCGATTATGTTCACGCTGCAAATCTTTAGCAATAGCTTCCCGTCTAGCTAACAAGGCTTGCAACGTACGTGCTTCCTGTGATGGCGGAGTCCATGCTCTGGGATTAAGCAAAGCGCCGTAACGGGCCAATACCAAGCTGTCGACACCGTCGGTTTTGGTACGTACGCCAAGGCTGCGACCAAAATCCTTAACCTGCGCCGGATTGACAATGGACACCGTCACACCCGCATCGGATAGGGCTAATGCAGCTTGTTCGTGATACACGCCAGTGCCTTCCATAATGGCGTGGAGTTCGTGGATAATGACTTGCTGTTTGGAGCACCAGACTAAGAGATCGGCAATACCGGCTTTAGAATTGGCGACCGACTTGGCTCGGCGTTTACTGCTGGCAACATCCAGCAACAGGCTGCAATCGAGTTTGGCTTTGGAAACATCAATACCGATAAAAAACATAGCAATACTCCTATGACTAGGGATAAAACCAACTGAGCCCACTTGCCTTGTGCATACAGGGTCAAGCCCTTGGCTACCGTTCAGTGTCCACGTTGGCATCAGAAGCGAGACAGGAGGCTTAATCTACGGCACAAGGTTGATCCTTAAGGCTGGGTTCAAGCTGCTTCTGTCTCAGTATCAAGATAGCTAATCATGACAGGGATTAAGATACAAGGCTGGGTAGAATGCAATGAAACCCAGCGTTGTTCGCATTAAATCTGGGTTTCGCGCTGCTCTACCCAGCCTACAGCGCCGTCATCGGCGTTATGCGTCCTGGTTACTACGCACAGTACCGTAGAAATAAAACTCTATAGCAGTTGACTTGATTCATCAGCTTTGGTGAGATTCGCCAAAACCACTTTTACGTGCTATGGTTCGAATGCACATAAAACCAATAATTTTTTTTGGAGAGATGATTATGAAACATGCAGTTGTTTTATTGATGTTGTTGCCGCTATCTGTTTTTGCCGAAAACATGGGCGGTATGAGCGAGGCGCAAATGCAGCAAATGATGCAGATGGCGCAGGGGATGCAAACCTGTATGCAAAATGTCGATCAGGCTGAAATGCAAGCTTTTGAGCAGAAGGCGAAACAAATGTCGGCCGATACGCAAGCGCTATGCGCCAGCGGGAAACGCGACGAGGCTATGCAACTGGCTATGGCTTTCGGTAAGGAAGCATCTGGCAACAAGGCTATGCAGGCCATGAAAAAATGTGGGGAAGGCATGAAAAACATGATGCCGAAGATAGCAACCATGGCCCAGAATGACGAGATTGGAAAATCTGGCCGTCATATTTGCGATGAGCTGTAAGGAATTTTACGCGCCGTCATTCTGTCTGTAAGGATAGACTCCAATACCATCCATGGCACTGGATACCGGCATAACCCACAGGGATGTGGGGAATGCAGATATTGCATAAGGCCATGGATGGCCTGTAGTAGAGCAACGCAGGAGCAGTTGCCGAGGAGCAAATATCTGTCCCTGCCGGTATGACGGCATTTTTAATTCGACAAACTAACAATAAAAGCTAAGCAAGCTTGAATAATCTGTAAAAATTTTCAGTCGACTCTTCTGCGACTTTTTCTACCGTTGTGTTACGCAACTGCGCCAGCTTTTCTGCCACATAACGCACATAGGTTGGATAGTTGGGGCTGCCGCGAAAAGGTACTGGCGCTAAATAAGGCGAGTCGGTTTCGATAAGGAAACGGTCGGCGGGCACTTTTTGGGCGACTTCCTGGATTTCCTTGGCGCTGTTAAAGGTGACGATGCCGGAAAAGGAAATATAAAAATTC
>JANYKK010000136.1 GCA_025361585.1 Methylobacter sp.
GCCAGCTTAAAAAAGACTTGCCTAAAGCACAAGATTTCGTTTTGGCATTATCTTAAGGATAGGTTGTTTGGCGAAAGCAATATTCCACCGTTATCTGATTTGATTCGGGCTGCGGCTACCTGTGGGTAATGAGAAGTTACATAAAACTTTATTAACCCATTGATTTTAAATAACGATGTTAAAATTACGCGGTTTTTGGCGTACAACCCCTAACAGTTCGCGGTTGGGTTAGCGGTAGCGTAACCCAACATTTTGCGCTACATCCTTATTTTAGATTTTTCTCGCAACAAGGCCAATAACCGCTCGGCAAACCCCGTTTCAGGGACGGCTTTTACGGGAATATACCAATGTTGCTCGCCTGCAAACGCCATGCACTTTACCGCATCTTTCTCGGTCATTAATACCGGTTCGGAGTCTGGGAACGAGATGTCGTCAGACTGGAATTTATAATGATCGGGAAAGCTGTGGGTTTTACAGGTCAAACCGGCTGACTCCAACAGTTTAAAAAACCGGTCGGGGTTGCCTATGCCTGCTAACGCGTGACAGCCGGTTTCGCTAAATTCCTGCAAGGGCTTTTGCTGTCCGGTGATGAGGTTGACTGCGGTATCGCCGGTGATTTGCATCGAAAACTCGTTGTCTTCGGTTTTCTCCCCGTTCACAACAATAAAGTCGACGCTCTGCAATCTTTCTATCGGTTCGCGGAGCGGCCCTGCCGGCAGGCAATAGCCGTTGCCGAAACGCCTTTCCCCGTCGATCACAGCAATTTCAATGTCCCGGTTCAGCGCATAATGTTGCAGGCCGTCGTCGGATAAAATGACATTGCAGTCTGATTTTTCAAGCAGCAGTCTGGCGGCATCTGCCCTCAACGGACTTACGGCCATGGGGCAGCCGGTTTGCTTGGCTATCAACAAGGCTTCATCGCCGACCTGTTCCGCTGTGCTGTTTTCAGCTACCCATTGCGGCCATGATTCGGCCTGCCCACCGTAGCCTCGACTGATAATGCCGGGCTTATAACCCTCGCTTTTAAGCAGCTGGGCCAGCCAGATAATCAGCGGCGTTTTGCCGGTGCCGCCCACGGTAATATTGCCTATCACGATAACCGGAACCGGCAGTGACTGCCTTTTTAACACGCCGATACGGTACAAAAACTTCCTGAATTTAACGAAATCGCTGAATAAAAAACCCAGCGGCATCAGGATTACGCCGATAAACGGGTCTTTGTACCAAATGTCCACCAACCATCGGGATAAGGTCTTTTTCATGGCTATTCGGTCGGATGCAGCGTGGCAAAGGTGATGTGGCTAAATCCCACTTGGCCGGCAATATCCAGAGCGGTCATAACCGCTTTGTTGGGCGTTTTATCATCGGCATTGATGATAAAAGGGAGATCCTTCGCCTGTGCTGCAAGTTTGCTCAATTCCTGTTTTAAGCCTGCCCTGTTTTGATCGATTAACTGATGAGACAAGCCGTCTTCACCGATCAGGGAGTAAACACCGTCTGCATCAATCAGCAGGGACACTGCTTTGGGTTGCTGCTCAGCCGGTGTTCCTTCCGCTTCGGGCAGTTTGATATTGACTTCCGTATGTTGAGTGAAGGATGTAGACACCATGAAGAACAATAGCAATACGAAAAGCACGTCGATCATCGAGATCAAGGTAATATCGACATTTTCCCTTTTTTTGCGTTGGAATTTCATCAGGACGCTTTCCGGTCTTCATGCAAAATATCGATCAGTTTTAACGCTTCCTCTTCCATGGTGACCACATATTCGTCGACCAGCCTTTCAAAATAGCGATGAAAAACCAAACTGGGGATTGCCACGGTCAAACCCGATGCCGTGGTAATCAACGCCACCGAAATACCGCCAGCCAAAACGGCGGGATTGCCGGAGCCGTGCTGCAACAGCGAGGCAAAAATATCGATCATGCCGAATACGGTGCCTAATAAACCCAGCAATGGGCTGACTGCGGCAATCGTACCCAGGGTATTGAGAAAGCGTTCCAGGTCATGCACGACCCTGCGACCGGTTTCTTCAATGCACTCCTTCATGAATTTTCTGCCGTGATGGCTATTGGCAAGGCCTGCAGCCAAAATACAGCCGAGCGGCGAACTGTTTTTCAAGTGGCGCAAGGTAGCATCGTCCAGCTTGTTTTCGCGGGATAATCGCCATACCTGGGGAACCAGGTCGGGCGGCAAAATCTTTTTTCTACGTAATGACCAAAAACGTTCCGCAATAATGCCCATGGCACCTATGGAACACAGTATGATCGGCAGCATCATCCAGCCGCCGCTTTTTATAATTTCAAACACATTATTTCCCAAAAAATTGCAGGTCGGGTTAGTTCAACCCGACACTATTTTAACCTAATACAGTTTTATCTTGAGAACTTTCCCGTCCAACCCAGATATAGGCAACGATAAAAGCAATACTACAAAAAACTGCCGCCATTGAATAGACGAACTCCGCACCCAATGATTCCCAATAATAGCCGCTAAAGTAACTGCCGAGCATTCCGCCCAAACCGAAAGTCAAGCTGGTGTATAGCGCCTGACCTTTACCCTGATGCCGATCGCCAAAATATAGATGCACCAAATGAATGGCGGCCACATGAGCGCCCGCAAAGGTTGCCGCATGCAATAGTTGGGCAAACAGCAGCAGCCAAAAATAATCGACACACCAGGCTATCATCAACCAACGAACCACCGACAGCACAATACTGGTCAATAAAACCGTTCGCAGGGAAAATCGCTTCAACACACGGCTCATGTAGATGAATAAAATAATCTCGGCAAAAACAGCCAGCGCCCACAAAAATCCGGTCAAGCTGGTCGTGTACTGATAATGCTTAAGATAGATCGAATAAAAAACGTAATAAGGCGAGTGCGCAAGCTGCAACAGCATATAAACGATCAGGAAAGCCCACAGTTCTGACCTTTTCATGATTTGCATGATACCCGCGGCGACAACCTCGTGCTGAGGCGCTTGAATGGTCGGCGTCATTAAGCTGACCAGCCAGATGAGTGCCATCAATGCGGTAATCGATAGTGGGATGATGACCGGGGGCTGGTAATCCAATAACCAACCTACGCCCAATACTGCAACAATAAAACCGATAGAACCCCACAGCCTTATCCGGCTGTAGCGATGCGATTCATCTTTTAGATGATATAAGGTTACCGCTTCGAATTGCGGCAAAGCGGCGTTCCAAAAAAAGCTAAAGCCTATCGTTATCCAGGCAAACCAGATATAACCATGGACAAATAAAAATCCGGCGAAAAACGCAGCCGTTAAAAACGCGGCGATACGAATAATGCGCAGGTTTTTCCCGGTACGGTCGGCGATCCAACCCCATAGAATCGGTGCAATGATTCTGGTGCCGCTGAGCATCGCAGAAAGCTCGCCGATTTCGACCGGATTGAAGCCGCTTTCTTTTAAATAAAGACCCCAGTAAGGAATAAATACGCCTACCGTGGCAAAATAAAAAAAGTAAAAACCTGACAGTCGCCAGTATGGAACGGACATGGTTTATCTTAAGATCGGCAATCCCGATTGCACATTAATGTTCTGCGCCCGATGCCGGAGCAAATGATCCATAATCACTATCGCCATCATCGCCTCGGCTATCGGCGTAGCGCGGATGCCGACGCAGGGATCGTGGCGACCTTCGGTGACCACTTCAATCGCCTCGCCGCGCAGGTTGATGCTTCTGCCCGGTAGCCGTAAGCTTGAGGTGGGCTTCAAGGCGATACTGGCGGTAACATGCTGGCCGCTGGATATGCCCCCCAAAATACCCCCTGCATGGTTGCTTAAAAATCCGGCCGGGGTGATTTCGTCACGAAACTGCGTGCCTTTGCTGTCGATGCAGGCAAAGCCGTCGCCGATTTCTATGCCTTTGACCGCGTTAATGCTCATCAGGGCATGAGCCAGGTCGGCATCGAGCCGGTCGAAGATAGGTTCGCCCAAACCCGGCGGCACGTTGGTTGCGACCACTTCAATTCTCGCGCCGATGGATTCGCCTTCTTTGCGCAACGCATCCATGTAAGCCTCCATTTCTTCGACTTTGTCAGCATCAGGGCAGAAGAAAGGATTGCTGTCGATCACAGCCCAATCGACTTTTTCGATTTTTATCGGCCCGAGCTGGGATAAATATCCGCGTATTTCTATGTCGGCCTGTTCCTTCAGATATTTTTTGGCGATGCCGCCCGCTGCAACGCGCATCGCCGTCTCGCGAGCCGATGAGCGCCCTCCTCCGCGATAATCCCGGATGCCGTATTTGTGCTGGTAAGTGTAATCGGCATGGCCGGGCCTGAAAGTCTCGGCGATATTGGAATAATCCTTGGAGCGTTGGTCGGTGTTTTCAATCAACAAACCGATCGGCGTGCCGGTGGTTTTGCCCTCGAACACGCCGGACAGAATTTTGACTTCATCGGCTTCGCGCCGCTGGGTAGTGTGCCGCGAGGTGCCGGGTTTACGGCGATCCAGGTCTTCCTGTAAATCGGCTTCGGTCAATGTCATACCCGGAGGGCAGCCGTCAACGATGCAGCCTATCGCAGGGCCGTGGCTTTCGCCGAACGAGGTGACGGTAAATAATTTTCCTATTGAATTTCCAGACATAGTTATAAAGCCGCTAAAAATAATTCGTGATAAAGCCTAACTTGTTCGGCCGTCAGCAAAAACACGCCGTCGTCGCCGCGTTCAAAACTCAGCCAGAAAAAAGGCACATAGGGGAAGGCATTCTGCAACGTTTCCGCGCTGCTGCCCACTTCCACAATCAAAATCCCCTGCTCTGCCAGATACCGGTCGGCATCGACCAGGATGCGCAGCACAATATCCAGGCCGGAGTCCCCGCCTTTAAAGCCCATGTCCGGCTCGGCGCGGAACTCCGCGGGTAATTGTTCCCATTCTTCAAGGCACACGTAAGGCGGATTGCTGACGATGATGTCATAGCGGATATCCGGCAGTTCCTTAAACAAGTCCGACTGGTACAGGGTCACCGCATCATCCATCTGATGCTTTGCGACATTGATCTCGGCAACGGCCAGCGCATCCGCCGACAAATCCACTGCATCGACGTCAGCGTCGGCAAATGCATAGGCGCAGGCTATCGCGATGCAGGCGCTACCGGTACACAAATCCAATATGCGTACGACCTGCTCTTCATCCACCCACGGCGCAAAACGCTGTTCGATGAGTTCGGCAATCGGCGATCTGGGCACCAGCACCCGCTCATCAACATAGAACGGTAAACCCGCAAAAATGGCTTCGTGCGTTAAATAAGCGGCCGGAATGCGCTCGTTGATACGCCGGTCGATCATGTCGATCACGGCCTGTCGCTCAGCCAGCGTTAAAACGCTTTGCAGATAAGCGTCGGCCAGATTATAAGGTTGATGAACAGTGTGTAAAACTAACGCAGCCGCTTCGTCCAGCGCAGTTGTAGTACCATGGCCAAAACTCACGTCGGCCTTGGTAAAACGGCTGGCAGCCCAGCGGATATAATCGCGGATAGTTAATAAAGTTGTTAAAACTTCAGATGGGGTTGTTTTCATTGCAGGGCAAAGTAAGATAGAGACAATCCGGTTCGACGAAGGGGTAGATTTTAAACTAAACTTTGCCAGCTTGTTTGAATATTAAATACACATAATATGAGCCCAACCGACAACAACCTTAGCAATACCGCCTCAAGTTTGGCTAAAAACAAACTTTTAATGGAATGCTATCGGCATATGCAATCCAACGATCTGGTATTGCCTACTATCCCGGATGTGGCTTTCAAAATTCGCCGCGCCATTAATGACGATAAATCCAGCGTCTCATCGATCGCTCGCTTCGTCCAAATCGATCCGGCCATTACCGCCAATTTGATTCAAATTGCTAACAGCCCTTTATATAGGGGGCGGAAAAAAATTGAAAGCTGCCCAGAAGCGTTGACCCGGCTAGGATTGAAAACAGCCCAAGATATTATTACCGCGTTTGCGATGAAATCGATATTTAACGCCAAGTCCCCGGTTATCCGTCAGAAAATGGCGGAATTATGGACACACAGCAGTTATATTGCATCCGTCAGCGCCGTCTTAGCCCATAAAATCCCAGGCTTCGACCCGGATCGGGCCATGCTGGCCGGACTGATTCATGATATTGGCATCGTACCCATTTTGACTTATGCCGACAATTATCCCGATATTATTGCCAATCCTCGAGACCTTGTAGAAACAGTAAAGCAATTACGCGCAGACATTGGCGTTCAGATCATTCGTCTGTGGGACTTTCCCGATGATTTTGAGGATGTAGTCATTAATGCCGAAAACTGGTTTCGTAATGACAGCAAGCCATCCAGTTACGCAGACATCGTAATGATCTCGCAGATGCACAGTTTCATCGGCAAAGTCGATATAAAAAAAATACCCAAAATAAATGACCTGCCCGCTTATAAAAAACTAGCTTCCCATTTGGATGCCAACGACAGCATCAATATACTCGATGCCGCCAAAGATGAAATCGAGCATATCCGGCAAATGCTGGCTTAAAGTATTGCAATGGATATTAACTCGCTATTCAACACCCAATCCCTCGCTACTAACAGGTTGGTGGAAAATGCATTAAACCTGAAAGTCGGGCAACAACTGGACGTGAAAGTGGTCGGCGCCGATATTCAAGCGGCAAAAAACGCCATTACCTTAACCCTGGGCGACAAAAACATCAGTGTACAAAGCAGCCAGCCGATTGAGGTAAACCCTGGGCAGGACTTAAAAATCCAGGTTACCCAAATCGCCCCGACCACAGAGTTTAAAATTCTCGGCACATTGGCTGAACTAAAAGCCAAATCCACCCAACTTCAAGCCCCCCAAACCCAACCGGCTGAATTGCGTTTAAAATTGATACCGACCGCCAGGGAAGGCGGGATTACCACAATCGGCAAGGAGCCTGACAGCGCTACCCTTTTATCAATAAAACAGCCACTGGACGCTAAAATACTCAGCTTCATCGGCACTAAAATTCAGTTGCAAATTTTCAGCCCGTCAACTGCTGCTTCGGGCGGCAAACAAGCAACCCAAATCACTATTGACCGGGCTCAACTGACTAATGCGCCGTCGGATTTAAAAGTCGGGCAAAACTTGAATCTGCAAATAATCAAAGGCGGAACCACGCCTGAATTCAAGATACTCTCTGCTGCGAGTAATATTCGAGCCGCCAAAGTAGCCGAGTTTGTAAAACAGTTTTTGCCCCGGCATGAAGACTCGCCAATTTTCTTAAATCAGCTAATAAAAGATTTGCCGAAACTGATGAACAATGAAAGTGTTTCTCAGAGCCTAAAAGATATTGCCGCAAAAATAATCCAGAATCTGCCGCCCAAAGAACAGTTGATAACCAGCCAGGGTCTTAAGCAATCGATTGTCAATTCCGGGCTGTTTCTTGAAGCCAAGCTGCCGTCTGCAATGGCTCAAGCCCAATTAATTAAAGAGCTGCCCCAATTAATACAAAATGAAAGCGTACCTCAATCATTGCAACGCATCGCCTCCGAGATACTGCAAAACCTGACGCAAAAAACACCCTTGCCTAATGAGCAGCCGGTTGCTGAGTCGAAGCTGTTGCTCGATGCGGTAGCTAACGAAACTAAAACACCCAAAGCAGGCGCTTTAGTCGAGGCAACGGAGACGACCAGCGGAAAAGCCGTACTGCCGGGAACAGTACAGGGGGCAATACAGCAAGTCAGCACCGAGGACTTTAAAGCCAATTTGCTGAAATTTATTCATGCTTTAGAGCAGGAGCTAACCACGCAAGGCGAACAGCAACACGATCAAATCAACCTTGACCTACTCAAGAACCTGCAAACTAAAACTGAAAACACGGTCGCGAAACTGGTGCTGGATCAATTAATGTCCTTGCCTAAGGACGATAACCCCAAGCAACAATGGATCATCGACATTCCTTTTATTGACCGGCAGCAGGCTGAATCGGTCAAGATTGAAATACAGCGGGACAAGGAAAACCAACAACAAGCCCATAGCAACGACTGGTCAGTCAACATCACCATCACACCGCCGGAATTGGGCACAATTCATTGCGTGGTGTCTTACAGAAATGATGCAATCAACACATTTTTCAAAAGCCAAAACACGCAAACGACTGAACTTATCAAACACAATCTGGATTATCTAAGAGGCCAACTTGAAGAATCCGGTTTAAAAACGGGACACATGGACGCTCACGATGGCACTCAAAAAAAACAAACCCCACATCACGTGGAGCTGGCAGGAAAAAAATTGTTTGATGATAAAGCGTAAGCGTTTTTATCAGCGAGAACACACAAAGCGTCGGCGATAAATCAGAACAAACCAAAATACAAGCACGCCCAGCACCGTGCCACAAACATTAGCGGTCGCATCAAAAAATGAAAACTGCCGGTTTGAAGTAAACCAATACTGGCAATATTCAAGCAAAACCCCGATCAGGCTTGAAGCGGGAATCACGACACCTGCCTTCACCCAGAACCTTTCCTGATTACTGAACGCAAGCATCATCAAGACCGATAACAAACCATAGGCGGCTGCATGATCGAGCAAATCCCAGGTAATAAATCCAACCGCCTGTTTAGGGTCGGGAAGAAACCAGGGATTCAGACTTAGAAACGCTAAAACAATCAAAAAGACCAACCACAACCATTTTAAAAACACGTTTATGACCTTCCGTTAAATAACTTGATTAGAAATATCTACAATTCCCGGGTCGCGCTGAATTTAATATCCGGCCAGCGCTCTTCGGTCAGTTGCAGATTAACCCGGCTATTGGCAACATAAACCAGATAACCGCCACCGTCTTCGGCCAAATTATCGAATGCCTTGTTCCTGAACTCTTCCAGCTTGGCCGGTTTATCCGAGCTGACCCAGCGTACGGCTGAGATAGGTATTGCATCATAAACGCATTCGACATTGTATTCGCTTTTGAGCCTGAACGCGGTCACGTCAAACTGCAACACACCGACCGCGCCCAAAATCAGGTCGTTATTTTTTAGCGGCCTGAATAACTGGGTCGCGCCTTCTTCAGTCAGCTGCACCAGTCCTTTTTGCAGGGCTTTGGCTCTTAACGGGTCTTTTAGCACCACCCGGCGAAACAATTCCGGCGCAAAATAAGGGATACCGCCGAATTTAAGCGTTTCGCCCTGGGTAAAGGTGTCGCCGACCTGGATGGTGCCGTGGTTATGCAAGCCGATGATGTCGCCGGGGTACGCTTCTTCGACGCTTTTGCGGCTGTCTGCCTGGAAGGTGATCGCATTGGCAACCTGGATGTTTTTGCCGATACGGACATGATGGATCTTCATGCCCTTGTCGAATTTGCCGGAACACACTCTTAAAAAGGCAATCCGATCCCGATGCGACGGATCCATGTTGGCTTGCACTTTAAACACAAAGCCTGAAAAGTTTGGTTCTTCCGGTAAAACGGTTCGCTGTTCCGCCTCTCTGGGTCTTGGCGACGGCGCATATTCGGCGAACGCATCAAGCAATTCGATGATCCCGAAATTGTTGATCGCCGATCCGAAAAATACCGGCGTCAGCTTGCCTGCCAGATAGTCCTCAAGATGAAACTCATGGCTGGCGCCTTTGACCAGATCGATTTCATCCCTAAGTTCTTGGGCCTGATCGTCCAGCAGTTCGTCCAGCTTCGGATTATCCAGGCCTTTGATGATTTCAGCCTGGGCAATCTTGCCGCCGTGCTGGGCGCTGAACAGGTGGATTTCATCTTTGTACAGATGATAAACGCCCTTAAACCGCTTACCCATGCCGATAGGCCAAGTCATCGGTGCACATTGGATGTTCAGGACGTTTTCAACCTCATCCATCAATTCGATGGGTTCTCGCCCTTCCCTATCCAGCTTATTGATAAAGGTCAGAATCGGTGTAGTACGCAGTCGGCACACTTCCATCAGGTTGATGGTACGGTCTTCAACGCCTTTGGCAACGTCGATTACCATCAATGCCGAATCAACCGCCGTCAAAGTGCGGTAGGTATCTTCGGAGAAATCTTCATGGCCCGGAGTATCAAGCAGATTGATGATGCAGTCTTTATGTTCGAACTGCATCACCGAAGTGGTCACCGAAATGCCCCGCTCCTTTTCCATTTCCATCCAGTCGGAAGTCGCATGACGCGCAGCTTTACGGCCTTTTACCGAACCAGCCAGCTGGATTGCGCCTCCGAACAGCAACAGCTTTTCGGTGATGGTGGTTTTTCCCGCGTCAGGATGGGAAATAATGGCAAAGGTTCTACGACGTTTGGTTTCGGAGCTTAATTCAGTAATCGACATGTTTTATGCAAAAATGGGTACACACGGTACACAAGAAAAAAGAGTACCCATTATTAATGGGGAGGAATGGAGGCTTCCGTTATCAAGCAGGATGTTTTAGACATAACGAGGTCGCTTCAACTGGTTAATTTTACCTAATTCAGACAAAATAAGTAAGCCTCAGCCGCTTTCAATGTGGAATGAAGATAATCAAATACGCGTGTACGTCACCCTCCTCATATTAAAGAACTTTGATCCTACCTGGACGGCGAACTCTCACCTGGCAGGTGGCGCAGTTATTGACTAAAAACTATCAACCCTCTACACTGTAACCGGTTTGTAATAAAAGTAGCTCGTTACCCAAGTATCGAATGGAGCAAGACATGGGCGATACCAAAGAAAATCGATTAGGCGGACGCTATCCTACCTATTGTACCGTTGAGCTTGATTCCGGTTTGGGCGTAACACGCGATCTGGGTACTACCGGGGTTTGCTTTACGACGGATGAACCTATTGATCCTGATTCAATGCTACGCTGCTTCATTCCCATGCAAAAAAAAGGCAGGAATCTGACCCGTCTTCGCTGTGAAGGCCGGGTGGTGCGGGCAAACCAAACCAACGATGGTTGGGAAGTTGCCATTCACTTCACGACCTTGGATTGGTGACTTTGTGCATTGTTTTTGTGACGCATAGTTACAAAAAAAATCAACTACCATCTACCAAATCCGGTATCAATGACACAATAGCGCTTTTAATAGCGACCGCCGCAGTTCTTAGGTCTTGTTGTTCAATACCGTTCAATTCAGGGTGCAAATGGCGGACAATACCGCTACGCCCTACCACTACCGGAATGCTAAAACAGTTGTCGCGTATGCCCATCCAGTCATCGAAGCGGGTAGCAAGAGGCATAGTGCGGTATTCGTCAAAAACAATAGCCTCAATGACCATGCATGCCGCTGTGGCGATAGCGTGATTGGTATAGCCTTTGAGGCGATACACTTCAAAGCCGGCTTCGGTAACCTGGGCAAATAACTGTCGATGAATGGGTGTGTCGCCTATGGATTCGCCTCCCGCTTCTGCGCTACTCAATATGGGCACTTGATTGGAACCATGCTCACCTAGAATATAGGCGCGAAGATCGTCAGGATGAATATGCTCTTCCTGTGACAGCAGGGAGCGAAAACGAGCGGAATCCACCAGCGTCCCTACCCCCATTACCCGGTTGGTTGCAAAACCGGACAATTTACACGCCGCATAAGTCATCACATCGACCGGATTGGTCACAATGACAAATACCGCATTGGGATTATTCATCGCCAACACTGGAATCAATTCCCTGAACAATAGACTATTTTTCTCGCCCAATTGCAGGCGGGAAGTCAAAACCTGCCCATCCGCCGCAACCGACGCTGTGACGACGACAATATCAGCATCCTTTACCTGCTCGTTAGTACAACCTTCGATACGCATCGGACGCGAACAAAAAGCCAGCGTGTGCTGCAAATCCAGTGCATCCCCCCTGGCCTTTTCATAAGTACGACCGGCAATCACCAGATGGTCGCAAGTCTGTTTTAGTACCAGCGCATAAGCAAGCGTGGAACCGACACGTCCGGTTCCGATGATGGCAATTTTCATAAGTTAAGCAACTCTGAGTTTTAAAAACTTAAAAATCCTCACCACGAAGGACATGAAGAAATAATACTTCGTGTCCTTCGTGCCTTCGTAGTGAATAAAAATATTCAATTACATTGATTGTAGCGGATTTTGCCAATTTCTTTTCCTTGCTTAGGCTTGATCATCGCACTATCAAATCCCCAACGAATGCTCAAACTCAGCCAACGGTAACGGCCTGCCGAACAGATAGCCTTGAACGGCAGAGCAACCGTGAAGTTCTAAAAATGCGCGTTGATCTTCTGTTTCCACGCCTTCGGCAATCACTTTCATGCCCAGATTGTTGGCCATGCCGATAATGGTTTGCACGATCACCGCATCGGTAGGTTTCACGCCGATATTGCGCACAAAGGACTGATCGATCTTCAATTGATCAAGCGGCAGTTGCGTCAGGTAACCCAGCGATGAATAGCCGGTGCCGAAATCATCCATGGAAAAATCCACCCCGATTTTTTTGAGCGCCTCCATCTTGATGGATGGTGTCATCTATGTTGTCGAGCACCAAACTTTCAGTCAGCTCAAGCTTGAGCCGCTCGGGTTGGATGGCATGTTTATCCAGCACCGCGCAAACTTGCTCGACAAAACAATCCTGACGGAACTGATGCGCACTGACATTGACGGCAAGCTGCAAATTTCGGGTCTGGGGAAACTCTTCCCACTTTTTTAACTGGGCGCAAGCCGCATCCAAAACCCACAGTCCTATGGGCAGGATCAGCCTGGTTTCCTCAGCCAAAGGGATGAACTCCAAAGGCGAAATAAGTCCGCGCTCTGGATGCTCCCAACGCAGCAGCACTTCAGCGCCGATGACCTGATGATCGTGGTGCGCCTGCAACTGAAAGTAAAGCTTGAACTGATTTTCCGTCAACGCACGGTGCAAGTCCGCTTCTAAGGTGGCGCGGGCCGTAACCGCGGACTGCATGGCCGGATCAAAAAAGCGCAAGGTATTGCGGCCGGTTGCTTTGGCCGCATACATAGCAATATCAGCCCGTTTTAGCAGGTCATCCACAGTTTCCAATTGATCATTGAATAAGGTAATACCAATGCTGGGGGTACTGTGGCATTCATAACTGGCAAGCTGGTAGGGTTGATTTAGAGCTGTGAGGATTTTTTCCCCAACATCCTCCGCCTGGATGGCCGCTTCCTCGGGAAGCTGGCTCAACTCCTCCAGCATGACTACAAACTCGTCGCCCCCCTGACGAGCCACCGTGTCGCCTTCGCGTACGCAACCCACAAGACGCATGGCAACTTGTGTTAACAGCATATCCCCCGTATCGTGACCCAAAGTATCATTCAGAGACTTGAAGTTATCCAGATCGATGAACAGCAACGCACCGTACTTTCGGCTTCTGCCGCTAACGGCTAGCGCCTTGGCCAGCTGTTCCTGAAACAAGCGGCGATTAGGCAGCTGAGTGAGAGGATCGTAGTACGCCAAACGATGAATTTCAGCTGCCGCCTCCTTGTTGTTGGTAAGATCTGAAAAAGAAGCGACGTAATGGGTGATGGTGCCGTCCGTTGCGCTGACAGAGGAAATGTTTAGCCATTCGGCGTAGACCATGCCGTTTTTGCGCCGATTCCATATCTCGCCCTGCCAGAAACCGTGCTCTTTTAAAGATGCCCACATATGCTGATAGAACGTTTTGTCGTGTCGTCCAGAACTAAGCAGATGGGGTGTCTGGCCCACTGCTTCTTTTGCGCTATAACCGGTCAAGCGGGTGAAAGCCTGATTGACTCGTATGATGACGCCATTAGGGTTAGTTACAATCATTCCCTCTTGGGACTCAAAAGCAATGGCGGCGATACGCAGCTCTTCATCATTATGTTTACGTTCGGTGATGTCCATCTCGATACCGGCTATCCGCAGGGGATTACCCTGGGTATCGCGTTTGATCACGGTGCCGCGATTCAATATCCAAATCAATGCCCCCTCCAGAGTGCGGACGCGATATTCAGCTTGAAAAAACGGTGTGCGATTTTCTAAATGTGCTGTCAAAGCCGCATGAAAACTCGGAAAATCATTGGGATGGATACCGTTTTCCCAGGTATCGACGTGCGGTTCTATGTTCGCTAACCGGTAACCGCGCATCTTGGCCCAGCGTTGATTGAAAATAACGCGTCCAGTGCTGATGTCCCAATCCCATGATCCCATCTCTGCGCAGGCCAAGGCCATAGACAGGGTATGCGTTTCAACCTCATGCAAGATATCTTCTGTATGCTTGCTTTCGGCAATATCGGTCAGCGTAATATACAGCACCGGCTCTTTGTCACCGGTTATGACATGATGGCACTCCAACTGAACAGAAAACATAACACCATCGCTGCGTTTCAGCGTCAGCCTAGTATTTTTCCGCTGAGTATGCTTCATTACATCCGAGAAAAAATGATGCCAACGGTCGCCGTCGTCGGCTGAGACAAAAGCCGCAAAAAGACGGTGCAACGATTTATTCCGCTCCAAGCCAAGTAACCCTGCCGCCGTGGAATTGATTTCAGTAATCAGGCCCTTGTTCGAGAGAGTAAGGTAGCCAACCGGTGCGGCATCATACAGCTCAGCATAACGGTCGCGAGATTTTTCCAGGGCGATATACGCTCGCCGCAACTCCTCGTTCTGCATCTGGAATTCAAGCTGATACATTTGTCGTTCATTAAGTAATTCGTCAGCGGGGCAAACTGCAGGTTCCTTTACTAAAACAAGATGTCGTTGCACCTCAGCTATTTGCCGTAGCGGGTTCTGTTCAATTGTGTCCTTTCTCATACGTCACCTTTACGAGTTTATGGAGTACACAGGGAAATCCTCTTGCAATAAATAACTCACTTAACAAATCTTAAAAAGAGCATTTTTTAAGTTTAAATTGATGTTACTAACCTTAACAAAGCAACTACCTAAATGTAATACGTGCCAATACTTAAGTGCGTCAGCGTAATTGCACCCTGTTTCAGGCGGTAATGGATTAATTTGATCGACAAAAATGCTCAAAGTAGTTGCAGCTGAAATAAGTCAATGCTTCAGTACGCAGTACTACTAATTCGTATTAAGTCATGGTTGTGATAATGTTTAATGTAACTTGCTAATTTATTATTACTTTTAGTTTTATTTTGTTGTTAACAAATAAACCACTATCTCCTCAGACCCTGTGTCTGTTCGCTTTAATGAATTTTCCTAGGACTCATATGACTACCGATTTTCGAATTGTGCTGATTAGTAATGACCCCTTTCACCTAGGCTTATTAAAAGGATATTGTCACGCTCATCGCTATAAGTTTTTTGAAGCACTCGATACCCAAGAATCACTTAGCGCTGTAATTAAGATGCGGCCAAACTTGATTATTATCGCTGTGGATCTAACACAAGGTTCGACCCCAAAAACAAATTTTGAATTGATTCGCAAGATGAGCATTAGCCATCAAATTCCCGTATGCTACTTGCGTAATATTTGCATGGAAAAGGATATGGATTGTTGGATAGACGCAATTTTGGATGCTCCGCTGGAGCTTTACCAACTGGACAACTATCTGCTCAATCGGTTCAAGCATCATGATCACTTTATCCAAGAAAAACGGAACCAGGCAAGGCGGGCTGCCCATGATCGCAGACAATTAATGCTCGAGCGGCAAAATGCAGCTGTTCCCGATAATCAGCCAGTTAATCACTTACCCCAAAATGGAGATGCCGATTACTTTATAGTCGAACCTTTTCAAATTGATCTGCGCTCAAAATGCGTCCAAATGAACGGGAAATCGCTGAATTTGACCCGTAAAGAATTTGAGCTTTTCGAATTGTTGGCAAAAGATGTCGATCGCGTGTTTATGTCCGACGAGATTATCAACCATGTCTGGCCCGAAAATAACCGGGTAACCAAATCGGATCTTTACCAATATATGCACTTATTGAGAAAGAAGGTTGAAAACGATCCGAACAATCCGCAATGGATTTTGACTGTAAAAGGTTTCGGCTACAAGCTGAATGTACCTGCATCTGCTAAAATAAATCCGCTTGACATTTTGAAAGCTGAAGACAGCCATCCGTCGAGCATTAACGATTTGACAGTCAACTATACGAGGCGTTGTGAAGACACTTTATTACAGTCACCCTGATTTCCTTCTTCATGAAACAGGCGCGGGGCATCCCGAATGCGCCGACCGGCTCAGAAGCATCGAACATGCCTTGGCGGCACCCGAGTTCTCAAGCTTAATCCGGCAAGTCCCACCGCTCGGCACAGCACAGCAAATCAAACTGATTCATCCCCAGTTTCATATTGATGCCATTCTTGAGGCTATCCCCAATCAAGGCAAACACTTTTTAGATCAAGACACGGTGCTTTCGCCCGGATCGAAACTAGCCGCTTTCCGGGCGGTGGGCGCGGTTTGCGATGCGGTTGACAACGTCCTGACCGGCAAAGCCGATAATGCCTTTTGCGCGATACGCCCGCCTGGACATCACGCCGAACCCCAGCAAGCAATGGGTTTTTGCCTGTTCAATAATATAGCGATTGCAGCAAGT
>JANYKK010000161.1 GCA_025361585.1 Methylobacter sp.
TGGGGATTAATGGATCGCGCTTCGGCGCTGTAAGCGCTTAACAAGATCGCATCGGCATCCTGTCGTCTTTTCGGGGTGTATTTTACTTCGGGTATTAATGCGTGGATTTTATTGTAACGCTGTTCGCTTTCATCCAGGTTGAGCAGTTTTTGGATCGGAGACGAAAAGTCGGTTTCTTTGGGATTATAGGTCTGGGTTTCCAGGATAGTACCGCCCCGGTTTTGCCAGTCTTCCGCTAAATAATTGGCGATACGTTTGCCCTGCGCGTTATCAGGAATCAGCAACAGTGCTTTTCGATGTCCGTCCGCCCACGCTTTATGAGTGATTTGTTCGGTGTCATCCAGTGGGCTGAGACTAAACTGGTAAAGCCGTTTTTTTTGCAAGCCGGGGACATGGTTTAAAGCTAGCACTGGTGTATTGAAGCTAACCGTATCGGCTAGGCTTTGGATTTGTTCTTTCGCCAATGGGCCAATGATCAATTGCGCGCCTTCTGCGACAGCCTGATTGTATAAGGCTTGCGGCGTCGATTGTTCGCTGTCGTAAAAGCGGATCGCGGGTTTGGAAGTCTTATCCTCATGGTTGTAAGCCGCCATAAATCCGGCACGAATGGCTTTTCCTGCCTGTGCAAAAGTCCCCGATCCGGGCAATAATAGCGCGATGGTGGCTTTGGCTTGCAAGGGCGTATTGGTCGGCGTGTCTTGAGGGCTATTTAAGAAGCTTAAATCGGCAGGATGGGCAGGATACGTTGCACGCCACTGGCTTATTTGCGCATTGAAGTCAGGTTGGTTTAAATTTTTCAAAATCTTAGCTAATGACAGCCAGCCAGACAAGGCGTCTGTCTGGTTGCTCTGCAAGGCGGCGTCAGGCAGCAGGCGTAACGCTTCAAGAATCGCGGCCTGATTTTTTTCCAGTTCATCGGGAGACGAGATTAACGGGTGCAGTTCGATTCTGGATTTGGCGCTGCCTAGCAGGTTGCCGGTTAATGAGTAGGCAAAGGCCTGCGATTGAAAATACTTAATCTGGTTGTCCAAGCTCAGCTGTTGCGGTTGAATCTGCGCCAGACTTTCAATGGCCTGTTCGGCTTCGCCGAAGCTAAGCAGGATCTGGACATAAAGCAGGCTCAGCTGAGCGCGTTGCTCGGATGATAGATCGTTAGGATTAATGGCGTCAGCAGCTTTTTTAGCAGTAGTGCCGTCGCCTGTCTGGATAAAAGATTCGATAGACTGTAGGCGCTGTTGGTTTTGTTCGGAAAACGATGGACTGGGTCGTATCGGTTCCATACCGATTGCGGTACTTCCACCACCATCCCTGCCGGTCGAAGGTTGCTGGTATAATTCAAGCATCGGCTCCGGTTGGTCGTTTCTTATCAACGGCTGCGTTATCAGTGCATCCTGCTCAGGCAAGGCGCTCTTCGCAGGCGCGGGCGTGCAACCGGAGAAAAACACTAGGCCGGGAATCAGGGCGCATAACAATGGCGGCTTATAATTGGGTCGCATCTTTTTAGGGTTTTCAAGTGAGAGTATTGAATGTCAAGTGAATGCGGCAAATTATACGTTGTTGCCACGCCGATAGGTAATTTAGCAGATATTACTTTCAGAGCGGTTGAGGTATTAAAGCAGGTCGATTTGATCGCCGCAGAAGATACCCGGCATGTAAAGCTGTTGCTACAGCATTACGGCATCAGCAATAAACTGATTTCGCTGCATCAGTATAATGAAGACAAAGCATCAAGCGGGCTGCTGGAAAAGTTGCGAGAAGGCTTATCGATAGCGTTGGTTTCCGATGCAGGAACGCCGCTACTTAGCGATCCCGGTATGCCGCTGGTCAAAATGGTCAAAGATGCCGGTGTCGACGTGGTGCCGATACCGGGCGCATGCGCGTTGATTGCGGCCTTGTCGGCGGCGGGCTTGCCGGTCACCCGATTTACGTTTGAAGGCTTTACGCCGCGCACCTCGTCGGGTCGGAAAGCATTTTTTAGTGAACGATTATTATGTCCGACCACCTGGGTATTTTACGAATCCAGCCACCGGATTTTGGCCTCATTGCAGGATATGGCCGAAGTTTTGCCGTTGGATCGACAGATCGTGATTGCCAGAGAGTTGACCAAGCTGCACGAAACCATCGTCAAAACCAGCCTGAGCGAGGCGCTTAAGTTGGTCGAGCAAGATGCCAATATGAGGCGAGGCGAATTTGTGGTGATTGTCGATGGAGCGGCCATCGATAAAAAAGAGCAGATCATCACGCCGGAGCAGGAAAAAATACTGCGCGTGTTATTGGGCGAATGCTCGATCAAGACGGCAGTCGCCATGGCGGTGGAAATTACCGGAGTCAGGAAGAAACTGTTATATCAAGCGGCATTGGATATGGGGAAAGAGGAGGAGGCGTAGGATCTGCTGAATGCAGTGAAACGCATTCCATCCCAGCAATGCAAGTCTGTGGTACACTAAGCGCTGAAAGAGTCGGCTGAGCAGTCGCTGTTTTATCGCAAGATAAGATGGAGGAAAGTCCGGGCTCCGCTGGGCAGGGTGCCAGGTAACGCCTGGGAGGCGTGAGCCTACGGAAAGTGCCGCAGAAAATATACCGCCTGTCACTTAGGTGACCGGTAAGGGTGAAAAGGTGCGGTAAGAGCGCACCGCGCAACTGGTAACAGGAGTGGCAGGGTAAACCCCACCCGGAGCAAGATCAAATAGAGGGACAGACGCGTGGCCCGCGCGGTTCCTGGGTAGATTGCTTGAGCTGCAGGGTGACTTGCAGCCTAGATGAATGACTGTTCTCGACAAAACCCGGCTTATAGGCCGACTCTTTCTTCCTTCTTCCTTTTTCCGAGTGTTTTTTGCTCGGTATATGTTGTTCTTCTAAAAACGCAAAAAGCATCCGGTAATTATTGCGGCATTATCCTTGATGCATATCTCATTTTTATCTAAAAAACCGAAAACTTCCGGCAATCTCACACTTAAAGTAATTTCTCACTAAGACTGATTAACATTCTGATAAAGGATGGGAATTATTTTGCCATTTATTCCGTAGTTATATTCCATGCTGATTGTGATGTAAGTCATTGGTGAAAAAGAAAGAATTTAACGTGAAATCATTCTTGACTAGGGGTTGTTAGAAAACTATAGTGGGCATAAGTGGTAAAAAGTGGAAAGAAATGGTTTTTTAGGGGGAGTCTGGGGTGAATCTTGTTTCGAGGCATTAGTTCAATCAATTTAGACGGCAAAGGACGTCTTGCAATCCCCACCCGTTACCGGGAGGAGTTACAGGATTGCTGCGAGTGCCAGATGGTTGTGACGGTTGCTGTCGATGAGCGCTGTGCCGGGGAGCAGGGTTTGTGGCTCTATCCGATGCCGGAGTGGGAAAAACTTGAGCAAACGATCAGTAAATTGCCCAGCTTAAATAAGATGGCCATTAAGTTGAAGCGGTTTGTTATCGGAAATGCGTCCGAATGTGAAATGGATGGACAAGGCCGTTTGTTGCTGCCGGAAAATTTGAGGTCTTATGCTGAATTAGATAAGAAGATTGTTTTAGTGGGGCAGCTGAATAAATTTGAATTATGGAATGAACAAGCTTGGGCCGAAAAGAATAGCGAGTGGCGTAATGGCGACGATAATGAGGGGCTGGAAGAAATAGGTTCTATATCCTTCTAATGCGGGAGATTTGTTAGTGGAACATTTGCCCGTCATGTATGCAGAAGCATTGCAGCAGTTGGCCATAAAAGAAGACGGTATTTATTTGGACTGCACTTTCGGTCGGGGTGGGCATAGTCAGGGAATTTTAGAGCGATTGGGGCAGGATGGTCGGTTGCTGGCTTTTGATCGGGACTTGGATGCGATTAACTCGGATTTAGCGCAGGCCATGCGTGAGGATAAACGGTTCAAACTAAAACAGAGTTGTTTTTCTGAGCTGGAAAATTTAGTCGAAAGTGAAGGTTGGGCAGGGAAAGTCGACGGTATTTTGATCGACTTGGGCGTATCGTCGCCGCAGCTGGACAACCCGGAACGAGGTTTTAGTTTTTTGCGCGACGGGCCGTTGGATATGCGCATGGATGGCACGGCAGGCGTTACCGCCGCACAGTGGCTGGCCGGGGTCGATGAAAAGGAGCTGGTTAGGGTTTTATTTGAATACGGTGAGGAGCGGTTTGCACGGCGCATAGCTCACGCGATTATTGAAAGAAGAATTGAAGCGCCCATTACCACAACCAGGGAGTTGGCGAAGTTAATTGAAGACGTAGTGCCGTTTAAAGAGCAGCACAAGCATCCGGCAACCCGAAGTTTTCAGGCGATACGCATTGAAATCAATAGGGAGCTGGATGAATTAAAAGATGTCTTGGAGCAGTCTGCCAGAGTTTTAAAGTCGGGAGGGCGATTGGTGGTGATTTCTTTCCACTCGTTGGAGGATCGTATCGTCAAGCGCTTTATCAGGGCAGAGTCGGGAGCCAAATATAACCCCGGCAAGCTGCCTGTTAAGGAAGTCGATATAGCCAAGGGCATCTTGAAGAAAACAGCTAAAGCCCTGAAAGCCGGGCCGCAGGAAGTCGTCCAGAACGCTAGAGCGCGAAGCGCCGTTATGCGGGTAGCCGAGAGAGTTTAAATGGTAATTGGTCGCTATGTTCAAGGGGTGCTGATATTGGTGTTGTTGGTTTCGGCCCTGGTCGTGATTTACAGCAAATATCAATCGCGATTAATTTTTATTGAGATCCAAAAGCAGGAGCGGGAGCTGGATCAGTACGAAGTGGAATGGGGTCAGCTGCAACTGGAGTTGACCACCTTGGCGGAACAGAATCGGGTGGAGCAAGTAGCGCGGGAACAGCTGAGGCTGGTGATGCCGGTGCGGGAAAAAATAATTTATATAAAGCCGTAAATGATACATTTCCAAGGCAAAAGCAGGACGCACGGCAAAGACGGCAATTTTTCGGGCCGGTCGTATCGGTTTCACCATGACGGTAACGACGCTTCCAGCAATTATGGCGGTCGAAGGAAAATAGTCGTCGTTTTTATCATGGCTTGTATGGCGGTGCTGGTAGGTCGGGCCATCGATTTGCAGGTATTGAATAAGCAGTTTCTGAAGGATCAGGGCGACATGCGCCATGTCAGCGAGGTGTCGGTTTCGGCATACCGGGGCATGATAAAAGATAGAAATGGCGCGCCGTTGGCAATTAGCACCCCGGTCGAGTCGATATGGATGAATCCGCAACAGATTGAGCCGGGAAAAGAAGGCGAAATCAGGCAAGCGGAAAAATTGTTGGGCTTACCTAAGGGAAAGATTAGGGAGTCGATTAAGGCCGATGCGCATAGGCAGTTTGCCTATCTAGCCCGCCAGGTTAGTCCGGTGGTTGCCGATCAGGTCAAAGCATTAAAGCTTGCGGGCATATATTTCGAACGGGAGTTCAAGCGGTTTTATCCGGCCGGAGAGGTTTCGGCGCATTTGGTCGGTTTTACCGATATTGACGATGTGGGGCAAGCGGGGCTTGAATCGGGATATGAAAAATCATTAAAAGGAATTCCGGGCAGCAAGCGGGTTATCAGGGATGGGCAGCGGCGGATTATCGAAGATGTAGAAAACATAAAAGAGCCAGTTGATGGCAAGAACCTGGAGTTAAGCATTGATCAGCGTATCCAGTATCTCGCATATCGCGAGTTGCAGTTGGCGGTTAATTTGCACAAGGCAAAATCGGCGGCGTTGGTGGTATTGGATGCAAAGAGCGGGGAAATTTTGGCGGCAGTCAATCAGCCGTCATTTAACCCGAATACCCGAAAGAGTTTAAAGGAAAGTCTGTACCGGAATAGATCGTTAACCGATGTTTTCGAGCCGGGGTCAACGGTTAAGCCATTTGTGGTCGCGGCTGCTTTGGACGGGGGTTATGTTAAGCCGAATGACATATTTGAAACCCATGGCGTCTATCAGATTGGCAGTCATGTGGTTAAGGATGTACATAATTATGGAACGCTGGATTTAACAGGCGTGCTGAAAAAATCCAGCAACGTTGCGGTCAGTCAGATTGCACTGAGCATGCCGCCGGAATATTTTTGGAGGAGCTATCATAAGCTGGGTTTTGGTGTTGCATCGAGCTCCGGTTTTCCTGGAGAAGCCAGTGGAAGCTTGCTTGACTACCAACACAGGAGCGATTTTGAAACGGCGACATTGGCATTTGGTTATGGCCTGAACACCTCGGCATTGCAGCTGGCAAGAGCCTATACGGCCTTGGCAGACAACGGAATTTTGCACTCTGTCAGCTTGTTTAGACGGGATGAAGATGTTGACCAGCAGCGAGTGTTTACAGCCAAGACCGCCAAGCGGGTCAGAGCCATGCTGGAAACCGTGTTAATGAAAGACGGTACCGCTTACGAGGGCAGGGTCGATGGCTACAGTGCAGCCGGCAAGACTGGGACGGTAAAAAAAGCCGGTGCGGGCGGATATATTGAGAAAAGTTATTTTTCGGTGTTTGCAGGCATGGCGCCGGCAAAGAATCCGCGCTTGATTGTCGTGGTCATGGTTGATGAGCCCTCTGCGGGGCAATATTACGGTGGGATAGTTTCGGCGCCGGTGTTTTCGAAGGTCATGGCGGGAGCCTTGAGGGTTTTGGGGGTGGCTCCTGATCAGCAGGATAACATGCCTATCTTGTTAACACGGGGCGATTCATAACTTGACGGCTAGGTGGTTGAAAGATTTATTGAGCGGTTTGGCCTTGATTGCAGATCGTGACGATAGGCCGATAACCGGCTTGGCATTAGATAGCAGGACGGTAGTCGGTGGCGATGCATTTATTGCATTGGCCGGTACCAAACAGCATGGCTTGGCGCATGCCGAGCAGGCTATTAATAATGGAGCCTGCGCGGTCATTTTCGATCCGGCCGGGGATGGTAGGCAGTTGGCTGAGGCTTTGCAGTGTAGGGGCGACCGGCCGGTCGCCCCTACTACGGCTGTACCAGTAATCGCAGTGGAAAATCTGGGCTTAAAGCTGGGGGCATTGGCTGCAAAGTTTTATGGCGATCCGTCACGGTTTATGACGGTTATCGGTATTACCGGCACCAACGGCAAAACATCGTGCAGCCAGTTTTTGAGCCAGATGCTCAATGACTGCGGAATTATAGGGACGCTCGGCTGGGGCGAGTGGGGTAAGCTCAACAAGACGCTGAACACCACGCCCGATGCGTTGGCAATCCAGCAAATATTGGCTGAATTGTTAAAGAATAAAAAGCGTGCCGTGGCGATGGAAGTATCCTCGCATGGATTGGAGCAAGGCCGGGTTAACGGGGTGATATTTAAAGGCGCGGTATTTACCAATATCAGCCGCGACCACCTGGATTATCACGGCACGATGGACGCCTATGTGCAGGCCAAGTTGGCGTTATTAAAACAGCCGGGCTTGGCTTTCGCGGTAGTGAATTTGGACGATGTTTACAGCGGGCAGATTATTGCCGCAGTACCCGAGTCAGTGCAGTTATGGCAATTTAGTGCCAAAGGAAAAACAGCGGATTCAGACAAAAGTGTTTGTGCAGAAAATATAGTGCATAAAACGGATGGGATCGAATTTGAGTTGCGCTGGCAAGATCAGCGACAGCGGGTGAAAGTACCGCTTTATGGCGACTTTAATATAGAGAATGTCCTGGCCGTTTCGACCGTGATGCTGGCTATGGGTGTTTCAGTTGCTGAGGCGGCTAAAAGACTGGGCCATATAAAACCGGTTGATGGGCGGATGGAACGCTTTGGGGGCAAGACTGATCCGTTGATATTTGTCGATTATGCCCATACACCAGATGCTTTGGACAAGGTTTTATCCAGCATGCGCAAGCATTGCAAACAGGCTTTATGGGTGGTGTTCGGTTGCGGCGGCAACAGGGATGTCGGCAAGCGTCCGCAGATGGGGAAAATTGCCGAACAGTGGGCGGATCATGTGTTGATTACCGATGATAACCCGCGATACGAAAACGGACTGGATATAGTGAATGCTATTTTGGCGGGGTGTGGATCATCAGCCAAGGTTGAAGTCATTCAAAATAGAGAACAGGCGATACAAAAAGTGGTAGCCAATGCGGCTAAAGATGATTGCATTGTGATAGCGGGCAAAGGCCATGAGCAATATCAGGAAATCAACGGCGTACAACTACCCTTTAGCGACAGGCAGGTGGTGATGGAAGCTTTAGACAGGCGCAAGGTAAAAGGCTAAAGGTGCAAGGCGAACGATGAATATGATGCTGAGTGAAATTGCAGGCTTTGTGCAGGGACAGCTGGTCGGGAACGATGTTGAAGTCACATCGGTCAGCATCGACACACGGGCGATAAAGCCGGGCGAGCTTTATGTCGCGATTAAAGGCCATAACTTCGACGGCAATGAGTTTGTGGGGCTGGCTGAACAGGCAGGTGCCGCGGCTGCCATTGTGAATAAAGGCGTTACGGCGACTGCCATGGATGGTGGAAGTGTCGGAATCAGTAGGGAACTGATGCGACCGACGATACCGCACATTGTGGTTGACGATACGCACCTGGCATTGGCCCAGCTTGCAGGAGCTTGGCGGAACAAAGCCTTGGTATCGGTCGTTGGCATTACCGGCAGTAATGGCAAGACCACCGTCAAGGAAATGGTGGCGGCAATATTGAGTGTGAACGGCAATACGCTGTTTACCCAAGGCAACTTGAATAACGACATCGGCGTACCTTTGACCTTGTTGCGGCTGAACGGGCAACATCAGTACGTAGTTGTCGAGATGGGCGCAAACCATCCGGGCGAAATTGAATATACCAGCCGAATTGCGCAAGCGGACGTGGCGATTATCACCAATGTGGGGCCTGCGCATATCGAAGGGTTCGGTAGCGTTGACGGTGTCGCCAAAGCCAAAGGGGAAATAATCCAGACATTAAAACAGGATGGCGTGGCGGTGCTTAATCGGGATGATGAATATTTCGACTACTGGCAAACGGTTGCAGGAACAAGAAAGGTGATGTCTTTCGGGATCGATGAGCGGTCTGAGGTGAAAGCGCATTCCGTTAAAACGGAAATCATTAACCAAGCGTTCGCAACGACCTTTGAGCTGGTGACCGCAAAAGGCGAGTCGACGGTAAAGCTAAAACTGGCAGGTCGACATAACGTCGTCAACGCCTTGGCGGCAACGGCGGCTTGTCTGGCGCTGAACATCGATTTGCAACAGATAAAACAAGGGTTGGAAAGCGTAAAGCCGGTTACCGGGCGCTTGCAGCCGCTGGTAAGCCGCTTAGGCAATATCGTGATCGATGATACCTATAACGCCAATTCCGCCTCACTGAAAGCGGGGCTGGATGTGCTGGCGAACTGTGCCGACGAGCGCTGGCTGGTTTTAGGGGCTTTTGGCGAATTGGGGCCGGAAAGCCCGAAAATACATGAACAAATGGGTGAACTAATCAAATCAAGTGGTGTCGCGCGTCTCCTGGCTATAGGTTCTGATGCCCGAAATACTGTAAAGGTTTTTGGCAAAGGAGCCGCTTTTTTTGATACCCAAGAAGATTTAATTGAAACATTAAAACAAGAACTCAAAGGCGATGAAGCGATCTTGGTCAAAGGGTCGAGGGCTCAGCGCATGGAGAATGTAGTGGCCGCGCTGGTTGAAAATTTCAGGAAATAGAATGTTACTTTATTTTGCAGATTATTTGATGACATTTGATGGCGGGTTCAGGGTATTTCATTACCTGACCTTTCGCGCCATTCTGGGGGCCTTAACCTCGCTGATGATTTCATTTGTCATCGGGCCGCTCATGATCAGGAAATTAAGCCGCAACAAGATCGGACAAAGTATCCGTGAGTTGGGTCCGCAATCGCATTACGAAAAAGCGGGTACGCCAACCATGGGCGGAACCTTGATCCTGGTCGCCATTACATTCAGTACATTGCTATGGGCAGACCTAAGAAACCACTACATCTGGGTTATTTTATTGGTGACCTTGGGATATGGCGTGATCGGTTTCATAGATGATTATCGAAAAGTCATCAAGGGCAACAGCGACGGTTTGTCGGCGAAAGCCAAATATTCCTGGCAATCGGTGATCGGTTTAATAGCGGCAGTTTTTTTGTACAAAACCGCAATCCTGCCTGCCGAAACACAGTTGATAGTGCCGTTCTTTAAGGACTTCGTGCTGGAGTTGGGCTGGATGTATATCGTGCTGACTTATTTTGTGATCGTCGGTACCAGCAACGCGGTCAACCTGACCGATGGGTTGGACGGACTGGCGATTATGCCGACCGTGATGGTTGCAACCGGCCTGGGGATATTCGCGTATCTGTCCGGGCATGTGACGTTTTCGCAATATCTGGCGATACCTTATTTACCGAATTCCGGGGAGTTGATCGTTTTTTGTGCGGCGTTGGTAGGTGCCGGATTGGGCTTTTTGTGGTTTAACGCTTACCCGGCGATGGTGTTCATGGGCGATGTCGGCGCGTTGGCGCTGGGCGGAGCTTTAGGTGTGTTGGCGGTGCTGGTCAGGCAGGAAATCGTTTTGGTGATTATGGGCGGTGTCTTTGTCATGGAAACGGTATCGGTGATTATTCAGGTGGCCTCTTTCAAGATGACCGGGAAACGCGTGTTTCGGATGGCGCCTATACATCATCATTTTGAATTGAAAGGCTGGCCGGAACCTCGCGTGATCGTGCGGTTCTGGATTATTACCGTCATCCTGGTGTTGATCGGCTTGGCTACTTTGAAACTGAGATAAGAAATGGATAGTGCAGCGATTACAGCATCATTGAAAAAGAATTTCGCGTTGGATCCGCAAACGGCCAAGGTATTGGTCGTGGGGCTGGGCGACACGGGAATTTCGGTTGCGCATTATTTGCAAGGCTTAGGTTTTAAGTTCGCCATTATCGATAGCCGCGCCCAGCCGCCGATGATGGATGAGTTTTCTCAGCAGATGCCCGATACGCCGGTGTTTACCGGGGGCTTCGATGAGGCCGCGTTTAAGGTGGCAACGCATCTGGTGGTCAGTCCCGGCGTATCGCTGAATGAGCAGGCAATTGTTAAAGCCATAGCCAACGGTTCGAAAATAGTCAGCGATATAGACCTGTTTGCCTGTTCTGTCGATGTACCCATCGTTGCAATCAGCGGCTCGAATGGCAAAAGTACGGTAACCACCATGCTCGGTGAAATGGCAAAAGCGGCGGGAGTGGAAGTGGGCGTAGGCGGAAATTTGGGCACACCTGCTCTGGATTTGCTGGCGTTAAATGCGCAGCTTTATGTGCTGGAGCTGTCGAGTTTTCAGCTGGAGCGAACATCGGCTTTGAATGCGGCGGCAGCGACCGTGCTCAATGTCAGCGCCGACCATCTGGACAGGCATGTCGATTTGGCCGAATACGCTCGGGAAAAACAAAGAGTGTTCCGGGGTGACGGCGTGATGATTATCAACGTCGATGATCCTGTTGTCGATGCGATGCGGGACGACTGCATGGATGCAGGAGGTAGAGCACCAAAAGTAGGCGCTTTAGGCGATGCTGGAGCAATTGCCGACGACAGCAGAAAGACATTCACCTTTTCAATTAACAACAAAGCCGATTTCCACCTTGCATACCAAGGCGACACGGAATACCTGATGCACAACGAATCGCGCCTGATGCCGTTGGCTGAGTTGCCGCTGGAAGGCAGACATAACGCGGCCAATGCCTTGGCAGCACTGGCCTTGGGCGTGGCCGTGGGATTGGAAGAACAAGCTATGTGCAATGCCTTGCGAAAATTTAAAGGACTAAGCCATCGAATGCAGCGTGTCGCAGAGATTCGCGGCGTCACCTGGGTTAACGACTCGAAAGCGACCAATATCGGTGCCTGTGTTGCCGCTTTGCAGGGCTACGCGCGCAAGGTGATTTTGATTGCGGGTGGCGATGCTAAAGGTGCCGACATGAATGAATTGACGTCTGCCATCAAAGAAAAAGCCAAAAGCGTAGTGTTGATGGGGAAGGATGCGGGGTTGATAAAGCAGGCCTTGAATGGCTGCGTCCCAGTCTATTCGGCAAGCAACATGGCGGAAGCGGTACAGATTGCAGCGGGTCTTGCCGATGCCGGTGAAAGCGTTTTGTTGTCGCCCGCCTGCGCGAGTCTCGATCAATATAAAAATTATCAGGATCGGGGTGAAAAATTTACCAAAGCGGTATTGGCGTTAGTTGACCGTACTGCATCGCCTAAGGCACCGACATTGATTCCGCCATCGATGGTGATCATATGAGCATGCAGCAATGAAAGCACGGAGCCGCCAATTTTATTTCGATCCGATGTTGCTATTCGTGAGCATTAGTTTATTGCTGATCGGTTATGTGATGGTGGCATCCGCCTCATTGCATCTGGGCATAAAGTTGACCGGCGACGGTTTGTATTATCCGGTCAGGCAGTTAATGCATATCGGTTTGGGGCTTATTTTCGGCGGGGGCGTGGCGTCAGTTCCGATGCGGGTTTGGGAGCAAAATGGCCCCCGGCTGTTCATTGCTGGATTGCTGTTGCTGATCATCGTGCTGATTCCCGGTTTGGGCGTAAAGGTTAACGGTAGTGTGCGTTGGCTGTCGATAGGCGGGGTAAGAATGCAGGTATCCGAAGTGGTGAAGTTTTTTTCGGTCATCTATATGGCCGGATATGTGACCCGGTACCAGGAGTCCGTGCAGAAAGCGGCTTTTGGATTGATTAAACCGCTAGGGCTGTTTTCAGTGGCTAGTTTGCTGCTGTTGCTGGAACCGGATTTCGGTTCGGCTGTCGTCATTACAATGATAGCCATGGGCATCATGTTTTTAGCAGGTGCGAGACTATCGCAATTTATTGTGTTGTTGTTGGGCATTGGCGTATTGGCCATGATGCTGGTTTATTTTTCGCCTTATCGATTGGTGCGGGTCACCAGTTTTATGGATCCTTGGGCTGATCCGTTGAAAAGCGGATTTCAATTAGTCCAGGCGCTTATTTCGTTCGGGCGAGGGGAATGGTTGGGCGTGGGTTTGGGTAGCGGCATACAAAAATTATTTTATTTACCCGAAGCGCATACGGATTTCCTGTTTTCGGTGATCGGTGAAGAGCTGGGTCTTCTGGGCGTAGTGTCCGTGATTGGCTTATTTTCGTTATTGGTCTGGCGCAGCTTTGCAATAGGTGTTGCCGCCGAACAGGCAGGCCAACGGTTTTCAGCATTTATTGCCTATGGTTTGGGCATTTGGTTCGGATTCCAGTCATTCGTCAACATGGGTGTCAATATGGGCGTATTGCCAACCAAAGGCCTGACCTTGCCATTAATGAGTTATGGCGGTGGCAGCATGATGATCATGTGTTGTGCGATTGCATTGCTATTCCGGGTGCAAAGCGAAGTCGCCGAACTCAATGCTGGTAAGGCTCCTAAGCAGCGCATGGGAACGAGAGTTCGGCATGGCTAAGCGCATCGTTATTATGGCTGGAGGAACCGGCGGGCATGTGTTTCCGGCGCTTGCGGTAGCTCAAGAATTGATCGAAAAAGGCTGGAAGGTCAGCTGGTTGGGTACGCAAAAGGGGCTGGAAGGCCGGGTAATTCCCGAGCAGGGTATTGAGATCGATTGGCTGTCAGTTGCCGGTGTGCGGGGCAAAGGTTGGTTGTCGAAAATAACTGCCGTATTGTTGTTGGCGAAGGCTTGCATTCAGGCCTTGAAAATATTGCGGCAGCGCAAACCGGATGTGGTTTTGGGCATGGGCGGCTTTGTGGCGGGCCCTGGTGGATTAATGGCAAAACTATTGGGTATCCCACTGGTCATACACGAGCAAAATCGGGTGCCCGGCACCACGAACCGGCTGTTGGCGCGCATGGCTAACCAAGTGTTGGAAGCCTTTCCGGGCAGCTTTGATAAAAAGCTGAATGCAAAATTTACCGGAAACCCGTTAAGGAAACAGTTTGTAATCCCCCTCAATCCCCCTTTTTCAAAGGCGGAGGCTAATTCTCCCTTTGAAAAAGCCCATGACCTAATTCCCCCCTTTAAAAAAGGGGGGCAAGGGGGGATTAAAGTATTAGTCGTTGGCGGCAGCCAAGGAGCCCAGATATTGAATGAAGTCGTGCCCGAGGCGTTGGCCGATTTAAATAATGTAGCCGTGCGGCATCAAACCGGCGCAGCCATGCAGCAGCAGGTCGAGAGTCGTTATAAAGAATTAGGCGTGAATGCGGAAGTTGCTGCCTTTATAGAAGACATGGTGTCGGCCTATCAATGGGCGGATCTGGTGATTTGCAGATCCGGCGCAATGACTGTCAGCGAGGTGTCGGCCTCTGGGGTACCCGCGATATTTATACCATTACCGAACGCGATAGACGATCATCAAACTGCTAATGCCCGGTATTTAACCGATGCCGGTGCCGGACTGCTGTTGATGCAAAAAGACTTGAATGCGGCAATGCTGGCAAATCAGATAAACAAGGTACTGACGCAATTGGATGTGATGAGTAAAACAGTAAAAAAATACGCCCGTTTGGATGCGACCCAAATCGTTGCCGGTGTTTGCATGACCGAGGCTGGGCTATGAACACTCCCAACAGTCAGATGCAGACTCAGGCATTAGGCGGCGTCAACCGGATACATTTTGTCGGCATCGGCGGCACCGGCATGAGCGGCATTGCCGAGGTGTTGTCGAACCTGGGCTATCAGGTTTCAGGTTCCGACATCAGGGAAAGCGCGGTGACGCAAAGGCTGGCAAGCTTGGGCGTGATTATCAATATCGGCCATAAACGGGAAAATATAGCCAAGGTCGATGTGGTGGTCGCTTCCAGCGCTATAGACCGGAGCAATGAAGAAATAGACGAAGCCTATATTCAAAGGATACCGGTCATTCCGCGTGCGGAAATGCTGGCTGAGCTGATGCGTTTCAGGTTTGGCATTGCCGTAGCCGGAACCCATGGCAAGACCACGACCACCAGTTTGACCGCAAGCGTTTTGGCCGAAGGCGGGCTTGATCCTACCTTCGTGATCGGCGGGCGTTTAAACAGCGCAGGCAGCAATGCCAAATTGGGTTTAGGCCATTACTTGGTCGCTGAAGCCGATGAAAGCGACGCGTCATTTTTATATTTGCAGCCGATGATGGCCATCGTCACCAATATTGATCAGGATCATATGGCGACCTATGAGGGCAGCTTTCAGCGGCTAAAGGATACGTTTACCGAGTTCCTGCATCATCTGCCTTTTTACGGGTTGGCGGTAATGTGCCTGGATGATGAAGGCGTCAGGGCTATCCTGCCGGGAATATCCAAGCCGGTAACGACCTATGGCGTCCATGAAGATGCCGATGTGCGAGCGGTCAATATCAAGCAAGAGGGCATGCATACCTCTTTTGAAGTGTTACGAAGAGGCGACTATCCGTCGTTGCATGTCACCTTGAATATGCCGGGTTGGCATAACATGCTTAATGCGTTGGCAGCGATTTGCGTAGCGAGCAAGCTGGCGGTCGATGATGCGGCCATTATCAGGAGCCTGGGGGCGTTTAACGGCGTAGGCAGACGCTTTCAGCTTAACGGCGATTTGCCGATGGGCGCGGGCAAACTGACGCTGGTTGACGATTACGGACATCATCCGCGCGAGATTGCCGCGACGCTTGAAGCCTTGCGTCAGGCTTGGCCGGATCGGCGTAAAGTCATCATTTTTCAGCCGCACCGTTATACCCGCACCCGGGATTTATTTGAAGATTTTGTGCAAGTGTTGTCTACCGTTGACGTGCTGATCCTGATGGACGTTTATTCGGCAGGTGAAACGGCGATTCCCGGCGCGGACGGCAGAGCTTTAAGTCGGGCCATTCGTGTCCGTGGGCAGGTCGATCCGGTGTTTGTCGAAAACTGGGAGGAATTGCCGCAGATATTGGCGGGCATCGTCTTAGCCGAGGATGTGATTTTGACCATGGGCGCTGGCAATGTCGGGCAAATTGCCGCCCAGTTGCAGCAGTCGTTGGCAGAAACCTTGCGATCCAAGGATTCTGAGAAATGACCATGGAGGGTCAATTGCTAAAACATGAAAAACTGGCGAAGTACACTAGTTGGCGCATTGGCGGCCCGGCAGACCAGCTGTACATTCCGCAAGACCGGCAGGATCTGGTCGAATTTATAAAGACGATGCCGGAATCCGAACCGGTGTTCTGGATGGGCTTGGGCAGCAACTTACTGGTCAGGGATGGCGGCATACGCGGCACGGTGATTAACACTAAGGGCCGGTTAAAAGAGATGAGCTTGACCGACGATGGTTCGGTCTATGTTGAAGCAGGCGTTCCCTGTGCGCATGTAGCGCGATTTTGTGGAGAACGCGGCTTAATCGGCGCGGAATTTCTGGCGGGCATACCCGGAACCATGGGCGGCGCTTTGAAGATGAATGCCGGGGCTTTCGATGGCGAAACCTGGGCTATCGTTAAATGCGTGGACATGCTGGATAGGTCGGGCAAGGTCATGCAGAGAAAGCCTGAAGAGTTCAAGATAAGTTACCGCTCGGTGCAGGGTTTCGGAAACGAATGGTTTCTATCTTGCCTGTTGATGTTGCAGCAAGGCGATACCGTAGCGAGCCAGCAGAAGATCAAAGGTTTATTGGAAAAGCGGGGGGCAACACAACCGACTAATCAGCCCAGTTGCGGGTCGGTATTTAAAAATCCTCCAGGCGATTATGCGGCGCGGTTGATAGAGCAAACCGGATTGAAAGGCTATGTGATCGGCGGTGCATGTGTGTCGGAAAAACACGCGAATTTTATCGTCAATACCGGCACTGCAACGGCAGCGGACATTGAGGCTCTTATATATTATGTACAGAATAAAGTTGAACAGCAACACGGGGTGGTCTTGCAGACCGAGGTTTGTATGGTAGGTGAATCACTATGAAGGCAATGACTATAAATAATCCCCAACAGTTCGGTCGCGTTGCGGTATTGATGGGCGGTTCGGCGGCGGAAAGGGAGGTCTCATTAAGAAGCGGGTCGGCTGTCTATGAAGCGTTAAAAAATAAAGGCGTGGATGCGCTTGCCATTGATGTGACAGGCAGTCCGATTGAAGCGTTGGCAGGATTAAAAATCGACCGGGTATTTAATATTATCCACGGACGCGGCGGCGAAGACGGAGTGCTGCAAGGGGTGCTTGAAGTGTTGGGGATACCCTATACCGGCAGCGGCGTGATGGCATCGGCACTGACCATGGATAAGCTTCGAACCAAGTTGTGCTGGCAGGGTTACGGATTGGTCACGCCGCTTTGGTGCTTGTTGGAAAATGAAGCCGATCTGGATGCTTGCATAGCAAAGCTGGGTTTCCCGGTAATCGTCAAGCCGGCGCAGGAAGGCTCCAGTATCGGCATGAGCAAGGCGGCCAATCGGGACGAATTGCAAAAAGCTTTAGCCTTAGCGGCACAGTATCGCTGCGATGTTTATGCGGAGGCTTGGGTTACCGGTAAGGAGTATACCGTTGCGGTGTTAGATGGCACAGCGTTGCCTGTTATCCGCCTGGAAACCCCAAATGCTTTTTACGATTATGAAGCGAAGTATCAGGCGACAACCACTCAATATCATTGCCCTTGCGGCCTGAATCAGGAACAGGAGCAATCGTTAAAGAAACTGGCGGAAACGGCTTGCAAGGTAGTCGGCGTTAAAGGTTGGGGGCGGGTGGATGTATTTGTCGATGACGCGGGGCAGTACCAGTTGATTGAGGTGAATACCGTCCCCGGCATGACCGACCATAGTTTAGTGCCGATGGCGGCGAGGCAAGCGGGCATGGATTTTGAGGAGTTGGTTTGGCGCATTTTGGAAACCAGTTGCGGGTGATGATAGATGGCCGTTGTAAAAATCATGGTCGCTGCATTGCTGTTTGCAAGCCTAACCTGGGCGGCAAGCGTGGGCATCAAAATCATCCCGATTAAATATGTGCGTACCGAGGGGGTTTTTCAATACCTCAGTAAGGAAGAAATAAAGGCAGCTTTGCGGCCCTTAGTGATGACCGGTTTTTTCGATGCCGATATGCAAGCCATACATCAGGCGGTTTCGGAATTGACTTGGGTGGATACGGTGACGGTCAAACGGGTCTGGCCGGACGCTATAGACATAAAGATACGCGAAAAGAAGCCTTATGTGCGCTGGGGGCTGCAAAGCCTGATCAGTACACGGGGTGAGATTATTACGCCGAAGAATATAGAGCCGTTTAATAACCTGCCGATTTTACAAGGGCCGGAGCAGCAACAGGTAAAGACGCTGGAAATAATGAAGGGTGTAAACACAGCATTAGCCGATCAATCGATGAAAATGGCGGAGTTCACGATTAATGATCGCTGGGCATGGAAGATTAAATTAACAACAGGCTTGGAAATATTGTTGGGACGCAATGAACAGCTAAAGAAATTACAGCGGTTTTTAAAAACGCTGGACGTATTAGGACAAGAACAAGTTGAGAAAATAGCCATAGTCGATTTGAGATATCCCAATGGATATGCGGTTTCATGGAAACCGGGAACTGAAGAAATCGACTGGTCGCATCGGTTCCATACCGATGCGACACTTCTGACCCCCAGGGATGGGGGAAATGCCGCAAGACTGCCGGGAGCAGTTGCGGCCTCCATCCTTGGCGGTCGGAAGAATAATGGTTAGTCCTCAGCATAAAATAGATGGTTAATCGTAAAAGTTGATGCAGAGTAAAGAAAATGTCTAAAAAAACAGAGCGTAATTTAATAGTCGGGCTGGACATCGGCACGTCGAAGGTCGCCGCTATTGTTGGCGAGATAGGCAGTGACGGCAATATTGAAATCATCGGCATCGGCTCAACACCATCGCGAGGTCTAAAAAAGGGGGTCGTGGTCAATCTGGAGTCGACCGTGCAATCCATACAGCGCGCTATTGAAGAGGCTGAATTAATGGCGGGATGCCAGATTAAGTCGGTTTATGCGGGCATTGCAGGCAGTCATATCCGCAGCCTTAATTCTCACGGCATCGTGGCCATTAAGGACAAGGAAGTGACCCAGTATGACATAGACAGGGTGATCGATTCGGCCCGAGCTGTGGCGATTCCTGCGGATCAAAAAATCCTGCATATTTTGCCTCAGGAGTTTGTGATCGACCTTCAGGAGGGCATTAAGGAGCCTATCGGAATGTCGGGCATTCGGCTGGAGGCTAAGGTGCATATGGTCACCGGCAGCGTCAGCGCCTCGCAAAATATCGTCAAGTGTATACGGCGTTGCGGCTTGGAAGTCGATGACATTGTGTTGGAGCAGTTGGCATCTTGCAGTTCGGTGCTGACCGATGATGAAAAGGAATTGGGCGTTTGCCTGATCGATATAGGCGGCGGCACTACGGATATAGCAATATTTGTCGAGGGCGCGATAAAACACACGGCAGTGATTCCGATAGCCGGCGATCAGGTGACCAATGATATTGCCGTTGCGCTGCGTACGCCGACTATGAATGCCGAGGATATTAAACGTAAATATGCTTGTGCCTTAACGCAGTTGGCGAATGTCGATGAGGTTATTGAGGTGCCCAGTATCGGCGACAGAGCGCCGCGCAAGATATCAACGCAAAATCTGGCCGAGATTATTGAGCCGCGTTATGAAGAACTGATGCTGTTGGTTCAGTCGGAGTTAAGACGCAGCGGATTTGAAGAATTAATTGCTGCCGGCATCGTGTTAACGGGCGGCAGTTCAAAAGTTATGGGATTGATCGAATTGGCGGAGGAGATTTTCCATATGCCTGTCCGGATGGGCGGACCGCAAAATGTGACAGGGCTAACCGAGGTGGTTAAAAACCCGATCCATTCTACAGGGGTCGGATTGTTAATGTATGGCAAAGAACATCAGGGCATGGGCAGAAGTATCGATTCTGACGGCCCCAGCGTGTTTTCAAGAATGAAGCATTGGTTTCAGGGTAATTTTTAATAATTTTGTAAGTTAACTAGGGGCGAGGAAATAATTATGAAATATGAATTGATGGATATGAGTAACGAACATGCGGTCATCAAAGTAATCGGTGTCGGCGGCGGCGGTGGCAATGCGGTTAGCCACATGGTTGGCAACTTGGTCGAGGGGGTTGAATTTATCTGTGCAAATACCGATGCGCAGGCATTAAGAAAATTAAACATCGATACGATAATTCAGTTAGGCGTCGAGTTAACCAAGGGCTTGGGCGCGGGTACCAATCCTGAGATCGGCAGAATGGCGGCGGACGAAAACAAGGAACGCATCAGGGAAGTTTTACAGGGGGCTGATATGGTGTTCCTGACTGCGGGTATGGGTGGCGGTACCGGTACCGGTGCGATTCCGGTGATTGCCGAAATTGCCAGAGGCATGGGTATTTTAACGGTTGCAGTAGTGACCAAGCCGTTTTTATTTGAAGGTAAAAAGAAACAGGCAGCTGCGGAACAGGGCATAGTGGAGCTTGAACGGTTCGTAGACTCATTGATTGTCATTCCTAATCAAAAATTACTGCCGGTATTGGGCAGCGATGTGTCGCTGGTGAATGCATTTAAAGCGGCTAACGATGTGTTATTGGATGCGGTGCAGGGTATTACTGAGCTGATCGTTCATCCCGGCATGATTAACGTCGATTTTGCCGACGTCAGAACGGTGATGTCCGGCATGGGTGCGGCGATCATGGGCACAGGTGTGGCAAGCGGCCAAAATCGGGCGAGAGAAGCGGCTGAAAAAGCCATCGCCTGTCCATTGCTGGAAGATATTAATCTGCAGGGCGCACGTGGTATTTTGGTTAATATCTCTGCGGCTGACATGGGTATAGCTGAATTTGATGAAGTGGGTAATATAATTCACGAATTTGCTTCAGAAGATGCGGTTATCAAAATCGGCATGTCGATTAACCCAGAGTTAGATGATGACATCAAGGTGACTGTCGTTGCGACAGGCATGGGTTTGCCGCATCGTGTAATTAAAATTCCTACTAAAGCATCGGTCGGATATAAAAGTCAAAATGTTGTAGCTAGTGAAGCCAGTTATGAAGGTTTGGATAAACCTACAGTCATGCGTAAAAATAAAACTGAAACCAGAGAAACACGGTTTGGTGCTCAGCCGAAAAAAGACATAAACTTAGATTATCTGGATATTCCAGCTTTTCTAAGACGTCAAGCTGACTAGTGAGTCTATGTGCAAAGGATTCAGTCTTCAGGTCTGATTGTGGTAAAATTTAAATTATTTGCCCTCTTTACTTAGCGTAATTTATTTTATGATTAAACAGCGAACCTTAAAAAACACAATCAGGGCAACTGGTGTGGGACTACATACGGGCGATAAAGTTTATTTAACTTTACGCCCGGCTGAAGCGAATACCGGAATAAAATTTCGCAGAGTCGATCTGGATACACCGGTGATTATTGATGCAACCCCGGAAAATGTCGGCGAAACCATGCTGTCGACAACGCTAGTTGCAGGCGATGTGAAAATATCAACCATAGAGCATTTGCTTTCGGCTTTTGCCGGATTAGGCATAGACAACGCCATTATCGATGTCAGTGCCGCAGAAGTTCCGATTATGGATGGCAGCGCCGGGCCTTTTGTGTTCTTGCTCCAGTCTGCAGGAGTCGAAGAACAGGACAGTCCTAAGCAATATATCCGAATAAAGCGTAGCATCAAGGTTGAGGACGGCGACAAATGGGCGGCTTTTGAACCCTTTGAAGGTTTCAAGGTTACGTTTACGATTGATTTTGAGCACCCGGCTTTTGAAGACCATGTAAAAACCGCTACGATGGATTTTTCATCGACGACGTTTGTTAAGGAAGTGAGCCGTGCCAGGACGTTCGGCTTCATGAAAGATATTGAAATGTTGCAGAAAAATAACCTGGCTTTGGGCGGGAGTCTGGATAATGCGATTGTGGTCGATGATGATAAAGTCATCAACGAAGACGGTCTGCGCTATGCGGATGAGTTTGTTAAGCATAAAATTCTTGACGCGATAGGCGATTTATATCTGTTGGGGCATAGCTTGATAGGCGAGTTTACCGGGCATAAATCGGGTCATGGATTAAACAACAAATTACTGCGTGCGTTATTAAAAGATAAGGACGCTTGGGAAATGGTCACCTTTGACGATGAAGAAAACGCCCCGATTTCCTTTATGAGATCAGCCGAGTCGCTCAGGCCTGCTGCATAGAAGAACGTTTTGCCAGCGTTGCACTTAATCTTTGCAACGCCAGCTTCAATTGCTCATCAGAAACGGTGAGGCTATGATTATGGATAAATGCTATTTTTTCTGCCGAAGGGATGATCGGTGTCCGGCCAGGTAGAGATATTTTAGTCAACATCTCCATTCTAACTTTAATCTGCATGATCGAGATCGACTCACGGGTTACCGGAGCGATAGCGGCAAGTATCGCGCTGTTGTAAAAACGTAGTTGCGATGCCCAGGCCGCCGTATCGGTATAAATCAGCAATTTCTTGCCATTAATAACGCAGTGCAATGCATGCTCGGCTAGCGTGATCGGCAGCACGGCATGAATCCGTTGTAGAACCTGTTTTTGCTGCTCAATCTGGCTGTAAAAGTGAGCGATAGTGCGGTTAGGGAACGACAGGGCCGCTTTAAAGGGAGTTGTTTTTTTTGCCATCAGTGTTTGTCTGTCAGTTCGCGTCGAAAAGTCTTACCGGTTATTGGTTTATCTGACATAGTGGGATATAGTTGAGTTCTGTAAGGGAATAAATCGCGTTATTGTAATAATTCGCCAGTATCATAATCCACAAACATCCATAAAGATAAAGCCAGGGAGATAAAGTGAGACAGTTTATTCATGGTATCGCAGAAAACAATCATTACCAGGCAACGCATTTGTTGCAAATTCTAAGGCAAATCCAATCCCGTTATCATTATATCCCGGAAGCGGCAATAGAACAGCTGTCCGGGTTGTTAAGCATTCCCCGGACGCAAATCATCAGCGTCATTGAATTTTACAGTTTCTTTCATCTGACTCCCAGAGGGCGATATGAGCTGTTGATCAGCGATTCGATTACCGATCATATGTTGGGCAAGAAAGACCTGCTCGATTATCTGGCAAAAAAACTGGCTGTCGCCGTGGGCGCGGTCAGGGAAGATGGCTTAGTCAGTCTGGAAAATACCTCATGTACCGGCATGTGCGACCAGGGCCCTGCCGGTTTGGTTAATGGCTATGCTTTGACTCGTTTGGATCGTTCATCAATCGATAAAATTGTGGAGCTGGTTAATCAGCAAAAACCCCTAGACGAGTGGCCTAAGGAGTTGTTTCTGGTCAATGACAACATCTACAAATCAGGCTTATTGCTGGATCGTCAGATGGAGCAAGGCGCGGCGCTAAAATCTGCTTTTAAGCGGGGCGTCAAGGCAACGCTGGCCGAAGTTGATAAGTCGGGTTTGCGAGGCCGGGGCGGTGCCGGATTTAAAACGGCGACAAAATGGCAATTTTGTTCTGAAGAGCAACAGTCTGTGCGCTACGTGGTGTGCAATGCCGATGAAGGCGAGCCCGGCACGTTTAAGGACAGGGTACTGCTGAATTCTTACGCAGACCAAGTTTTTGAAGGCATGACTGTATGTGCCGCTATTATCGGTGCTAAACAGGGCTTTTTGTATTTGCGCGGCGAGTATTTGCACCTTTACGACAAGCTGCAAAGCATTTTGAATCAGCGCCGTCAGAACGGTTTGCTGGGTACAAATATTTTGGATCAAGGCTTGGATTTCGATATTGAAATTTGCCTAGGCGCTGGCGCGTATATTTGCGGCGAAGAATCGGCGCTGATCGAATCGCTGGAAGGTAAAGCCGGGATTCCGCGCAACCGTCCGCCGTATCCCGTCACCCAAGGCTATCTGGGCAAGCCGACTGTGGTTAATAATGTGGAAACGTTTCTGGCGGCGGCAAGCATTGCGGTCAATGGCGGCGACTGGTTTGCTGACATCGGTACCGAAAAATCCAAAGGCACCAAAATACTCAGCATCAGCGGCGATTGCGCGCGTCCAGGCATCTACGAATATCCGTTCGGGACAACAATCCAGACCGTCCTTAACGATTGCGGAGCGGACGATGTGCTGGGAGTTCAGGTCGGCGGGCCGTCGGGAACCTTTATTTCCAATCAGGAGTTCGACCGCAAGCTGGCTTTTGAAGATTTGGCTACCGGCGGATCATTTATTATTTTCAACTCCAGTCGTAACATTCTCGACATGGTTCATAACTTCACGCATTTTTTCGCGCATGAAAGCTGCGGGTTTTGTACGCCGTGCCGGGTCGGCACCTCGTTGTTGCAAAAACAGATCGACAAGATAGTCGAAGGTCACGGTTCGGCAGGTGATGTGGTTGCGCTGGAAGAACTATGTCAACTGGTTAAAAACTACAGTCATTGCGGCTTGGGGCAAACGGCGGCGAACCCCATCATAACAACGCTGGAGCGCTACCCCGATTTGTACCAAAACCGGCTGAAAGAAATCAGTTATGAGCCGGGATTCGATTTGGATGGTGCATTGACAACAGCCAGACGCATGGCGAACCGGGACGATGCCGGAGCGCATTTGGCTCAGACGGACGCATTCGGTTCCCGACCGGTTGCGTCACTTCCGCCATCCCTGGCAGTCGGAGAATGAACATGAGTAAAACAATTACCATCGACGGCAAAGTCATCCCTTTCGAAGAAGGACAAACCATTATGGATGCAGCGATGGCGGCTGGCGTCTATATCCCGCATTTATGCCATCAGCCCGAATTTACCCCGCACGGCAGCTGCAAGCTATGTACGGTGAAAGTCAACGGGCGGAACTGTTCGGCCTGCACTTTTCCGGCTGCGGACGGTCAGGACGTCCTCAACCATACCGAAGAGTTGATTGAAGACCGGAAAAAAATCACCCAGATGCTGTTCGTCGAAGGCAACCATTTTTGTCCATCATGCGAAAAAACCGGTAACTGCCAGTTGCAAGCCGTTGCCTACCACTTGAACATGCTCGACAATCATTTCCCGTTGTTCTACCCGGATCGGGAAGTGGATGCCTCTCATGATGAAGTGATGGTCGACCATAACCGCTGTATTTTTTGTACGCTGTGCGTCCGCGCCAGCCACGAAAAAGACGGTAAAGACGTATTTGCGATCAGCGGGCGCGGCATTCACAAGCATTTGATCGTTAATGCTGAAAGCGGCTTGTTGAAAGATACCGATGTGGCAGCGACGGATCAAGCGGCGCACATTTGTCCTACCGGCGCTATTCTGATTAAGCGCACTGGTTACCAAGTGCCGATTGGTCAGCGTATTTACGATCACCAACAAATCGATCAAGTGAGTTTAGCCACGGAGCATCCTAAACATGGCGAATAAAATTAGAGTAGCGACAACATCGCTGGCAGGCTGCTTCGGCTGTCATATGTCATTTTTGGATATAGACGAACGGATGCTGCAACTGGCTGAAGTCGTTGAGTTTGACCGCTCGCCGATTACCGATATAGAGCACTGCACCAATTGCGATATAGGCTTGATTGAAGGCGGTGTGTGCAATTCCGAAAACGTGCATGTGTTGAGGGAGTTTCGCAATAACTGCAAAATCCTGGTTGCGGTCGGCGCCTGCGCGATTAACGGCGGACTGCCCGCGATGCGCAATCATATCCCGCTTGAAGAATGCCTGAACGAGGCTTACCTGGACGGCATCGGCGTGGAAAACCCGAAGATTCCCAGCGATATAGAATTGCCGCTGCTGCTGGATCAGGTGCATCCGATCCACGAAATTGTCAAGATCGATTATTACCTGCCCGGCTGTCCGCCTTCAGCGGACGTGTTTTGGAAATTCCTGACCGATTTGATCGAAGGGCGCGAACCTTCATTGCCTTATGAGTTGGTTCATTACGATTGAGCGTTTCCGGCAAACACCTGAGCTGTGTTCCCATAAAGCCAGCAACTGATAACAAATACGAGAATCATCATGTACGAACATTTAGAAACAGCCGAAAACCGGGACAGTTTAAAACGCGTAGTCGTCGACCCTGTCTCCCGCGTTGAAGGGCATGGCAAAGTCACGTTATTGCTGGATGAGAACAATAAAGTCCAGCAAGCACGATTGCATATCGTCGAGTTCCGAGGCTTCGAGCGATTCATTCAAGGCAGGCCGTATTGGGAATTGCCGGTCTTGGTGCAGCGCTTATGCGGCATCTGTCCGGTCAGTCATCATTTGGCCGCGGCCAAAGCTATCGACCAACTGGTCGGCATCGATCCTGAAAACTTGCCCGTTTCGGCCGACAAGTTACGCCGCCTGCTGCATTTCGGCCAAGTGCTGCAATCCCATGCCCTGCATTTTTTTCATTTATCCAGCCCGGATTTACTGTTCGGCTTTGAAAGCGACATCAGCAAGCGTTCGGTGATTGCGGTGTTGGGTGAATATCCCGACATCGGCGTACAGGGCGTTAAGCTGCGCAAATACGGCCAGGAAGTCATTCGCATGGTGTCCGGCAAACGTGTTCACGGCACCGGCGCGATTGCGGGCGGCATGAATAAATCGTTGAGCAAAGCCGAGCGCGACTATTTGCTGCAAGACATCGACCAGATGATAGCCTGGGCGGCAGGATCGGTTGCACTGATCAAAAAAGTGCATTGCACCAACCTGCCTTATTACGACGAGTTTGCCACCCTGCGCACCAATTACCTCAGCCTGATCAAACCCGACGGCGCATTGGAGCTTTATCACGGTGGCATCCGCGCCAAGAATGAGCGCGGCGAAACCATCATGGATCAGGTCGATTATTGCAAATATAACGACTATATCCATGAAGAAGTCCGCTCATGGACCTACATGAAATTTCCTTACCTGTTGTCGTTGGGACAGGAAAACGGTTGGTATCGGGTCGGGCCGTTGGCGCGGGTTAATAACTGCGACTACATCGACACACCGTTGGCGGAAGCCGCCCGCGTTGAATTTAAAGCGCACAGCGGTGAAGCGATGGTGCATAGCACCCTGGCCTATCATTGGACGCGACTGATTGAAGTTCTGCATTGCGCCGAAAGTATAAAAGAGTTACTCAACGACCCGGACATTATGGGCTCTGATCTGGTGGCGCAAGGCGAAAAGCGTTATGAAGGCATAGGTGTAATTGAAGCGCCGCGCGGCACCTTGTTCCACCACTATCAAGTCGATGAAAACGACATCGTCACCAAAGCCAATCTGATCGTTTCGACCACCAGCAATAACATGGCGATGAACGAATCGGTGCGGCAAGTGGCGGCGGAATACTTGTCCGGCCGGGAACTAACCGAGCCCTTATTGAATAACCTGGAAGTGGCGATACGCGCTTACGATCCTTGTTTGTCCTGCGCGACCCATGCAGTCGGAAAAATGCCGCTGCAACTTGAGTTGGTCGATGCTGAAGGCAAGCTGATCGATAAACTGGTCAAACACAGCGACGGGCAAATCGAGCGGGATAATGCCTAAACCGGTATTGCTGTTCGGTTACGGCAATCTCAGTCGCGGCGACGATGCGCTGGGGCCGTTGCTGCTCGAATATGCCGAAACGCATTGCGACTTGGATACGATAGATGTATTGACCGATTTCCAGTTGCAAATTGAACATGCGCTGGATCTGGAAAATAGGCGCCTAGTCATGTTTGTTGATGCGTCCGTAGCCTGCGCCGACCCGTTTAACTTTACCGTACTGAAACCCGTTCGGGACAAAAGCTACACGACTCACGCGATGAGTCCTGCGGCGGTTTTGGATGTCTATCGGTCGATAAAAAAACAAAAGCCGCCGCCGTGCTTTTTGCTGAGCATCAAAGCTGAGCAATTCGAACTGGGCGATGGTTTAAGCGTAAATGCAAAAGAAAATTTAGTGCATGCATGTGCATTTGCGGTGCGACTATTGGATAACCCCAATCTTGATTTCTGGTTGAAACAAGTAACTTATGCCTGATAAGTTGCTCCGAAGAGTGCGGGGTTGAGGTGGTCATGCATGATTAAAACCTTGCCCTGAGTCAGGACTTCTCCAGTGTCACCCAAGTGCCCCTGGAAATAGGCAAACTTTCCAGCGTGGAGCTGGATGCGCTTCGGTTTCGATGTGGAGCGTTGCATTATTTCGCTCGGCAGGTCATCCTGAGATACAGATCATCCAGCTGTCATCAACCAAGGACGATAATTTTTCAGCTTGGACAGACTGGCTAGTCGGGCAGGTTAAGTTGGGAGCTTAAAGGATTGTACGGTTTAATTACAAACCCGCTTAACCGGAAAATAACAGCTAAACTGGCTGCCCTTGCCCAATTCGCTGGCTATATTTAACTTGGCATCGTGCCGCATCAGCACATGCTTGACGATAGCCAGACCTAAACCGGTGCCGCCCACCTTTTTAATGCGCTTGACTTCTGATCGGTAGAATCGTTCGGTAACGCGGGGAATGTCTGCCGCTGCAATGCCTTCGCCCTGATCTTCAACATCCAGCACGATGCTTTCGTCGGTTCGATGCCAGCGCACCTTTACTAAGGAATCATCCGGCGAATATTTAAGTGCATTGCCCAGCAAATTGGTGAAGGCGCTACGCAGTTCCTGCTCTTCGCCGGTGATATGCACATCGGTTTCCAGGCTCAATTCAATCCGGGCTGGGATGCCATCGTGCAAGGTCTGTGCTTCTTTGCAAATCTGGCTTAATAAAGCCGGGACGTTAACGCACTCGGTTTTTTTCTGCTGGGTTTCCAGGCGGGTCAGCAACAGCAAGTCATCGACCAGGTGCTGCATGCGCTCGGTTTGTCCATGCATTTGCTGGAACGAGGTGGTCAACAGCGGTGACTCGCCGTCATCCATGTCCTGCAAGGTCTCCAGATAGCCTTTCAAAACGGTCAGCGGCGTTCTGAGTTCATGCGAGACGTTAGCCACAAAATCCTTACGCATCCGTTCCATTTTTTTTAGCTGGGTCACATCCTGGGCTAATAACAGGCGTAAGCCTGCGCCATAAGTGATAATCCGCACGGCCAGCGTGATGCGATGGTTGATCGGCGAAGGCAAGATGACAGGCTCGCTGTAATTCCCTGATTTAAGGTAGCGGATGAATTCAGGGAAACGAATCAGGTTGGGGATGCGCTGGCCTTTATCCGATTGTTGCAGACCGAAAACTTCCCTGGCGGCTTTGTTCGCCCACTCAATTTCATCATTGGGGCCCAAAACGATAGCGGCATCCGGCAGCGCTTCGGTGGATTGGCGAAACTGGTCAACCATTTTACCCAGTTTCTTTTTACGCTTTTTCTCCGTCTTTTTGATGCGGTAAACATGATAGTAAATTTCTTCCCAAATACCGGAGGTCTTGGGGTATTTAGCGCCACCGCCAGTTCTGATCCATTTTTCAAAGCGGTTAATCTGGAACAGCTGGCGCATTAATATGCCCAGCGTCAACGCCAGCGCCAAGGGCATGAATAGCCCGGTCATGCCGCCCGCTATCGCCACTGCGACAAACAGCAGCAATCCGGTGATGATTTCTTTTTGCCAGACCCCCATAGCGCTGTTACGAAGTCGTGGAGGTTGATGCAGTTGACGAGTCCGCTACGGAAAACCGGTAGCCGAAACCGCGCACGGTTTGGACTAGATCCTCCCGGCCGTGCTCGCCCAGAATTTTCCGCAGCCGCCGGATATGCACGTCAACGGTGCGCTCTTCGATGTAGACGCTACGCCCCCAGACCTGATCCAGCAATTGGGTGCGATTGAATACCTTGTCGGGATGGGTCATAAAAAACTGCATCAAGCGGAACTCGGTCGGGCTCACGTCCAGTTGTTTATCGCCGATGCTGAGCCGGTGCTGCTCGGTATCTAAAATTAAGTCGCCCTGAGTGATTTGCGCCAGATCGTTGATTTTTCCGCTACGGCGCAAAACGGCACGGATACGTGCCACTAGCTCTTTGGGTGAAAAGGGCTTGGTCATATAATCGTCCGCGCCGATTTCCAGGCCTCTCACCTTGTCTTCTTCCTCACCCCGTGCGGTCAGTAAAATAATAGGCAGATCCCGGTACAACGGATCTTTTTTTAGGCGTCTGGCCCATTCGACGCCGCTGGTTCCCGGTAACATCCAGTCCAGCAAAATCAAGTCAGGCAAGGCCTCATCCAGGGCTTTTTGCGCATCTTGCGCATCCGCTGCGGCAATCGACCTAAAGCCGGCCTGCTCAAGTACCATCATCAACATTCCCCTGATGGCATCTTCATCTTCTACAACGAGAATAGTTAAACTAGGCATAATTAAATTGAGATAAGGACAAATGGGGTATTTTAGCAAACAGCATATTACCCTTTTATGACAAAAAAGATTTGCCTAATATACTGAGCTAAGCCAACAAATCCAATTTGCAAATAAGAACTCCAAAAAAATTCCAAAACCCAGCTATTACGGGTATCATTCGACCTACTTCCACCTACGTAACAATGCCTATTGCAGATTAGCGTAGCATAACCCGACAATCCGCTACCGCAGAGCTTTCTTTATGCTGGAAATTTTACGCCGATATAGCTTCATAACGCTGTTATTGATGTTGAGTTTTGTCGTTTTTGTCGGCGCGTCTCCCTTGGAAGCCGCAGTGGATCAAGCCAAAACAGCCCAGTTATCGAATGAAAATGCTGCGACTCAAGAAAGTGTTATCTCCAAGTGGTGGAAATTATTATTGGATTTGCCGCTGTTTGCGGGATCGAACAAGCAGGCCGATGATGCTTATGCTCCCAGTTTTAACGCGGAAAATAAATCTAAAGCGATCAAATACGTGGTCGGCATCCATCCCTTGCATAATCCTAAAAAGCTGTTTGAGGTTTACGGCCCTATCGTCGATTTCCTTAATGCAAACATGCCTGAAGCAGATTTTGTCCTGGAAGCATCGCGCAATTATGAGGAATTTAACAAAAAGCTTTACGGCGGACACTTCGATTTCGCGATGCCCAATCCTTATCAAACCGTCAACTCGCTTAAACATGGCTATCGGGTGTTCGGTAAAATGGGTGACGACAATGATTTTATCGGCATTATTCTGGTGCGTCGCGACAGCGGCATTAATACCATCGCCGACCTCAAGGGTAAAGCCGTATCTTATCCTTCGTCATCTGCGGTGGCTGCATGCATGATGCCCCAGTATTATCTACAGACTCACGGCATTGATGTTAATCACGACATTGAAAACCGCTATGTCGGTTCGCAGGAGTCTTCTATCATCAACGTATTGCGGGGACATGTCGCAGCCGGAGTAACTTGGCCGGTACCCTGGAAAATATTCAGTACGGAGAATCCCCAGTTGGCCAGCCAGCTCGAAATCAAGTGGCAGACCGAGCCACTGCAAAACAACGGGTGGGTGGTGCGTAAAGATGTGCCGACCGAGGTGACACAGAAATTTTCTACGCTGTTGTTTAATCTTGATCAGCATCAGCAAGGCCGGGAAATGCTGGCGCGAGTTTCAATTAGCCGTTTTGAACCGGCTAATGACGATACTTATGAACCGACGAAGGCATTTATTGCGGCCTTTATCAAAACAGTACGGCCCTTAGAGTAAATGAATCATAATTGTAGCAAAGCGAAGCGTGCTTTTTTTAGCGGTTCCATTCGGCGCCAATTAGCGTGGTCATTTGGCGGCGTTGCGCTGATCATGATGATAGCTCTGGCCGGCATGTTATTCGAGCGGCAGCGTAATTTTCTTTATAGCGCCGCGATGAAGCAGGGTCAATCGCTGGCCACGTCACTCGCCAGCAGCAGCACATCATGGGTATTGGCCAACGATATTGCAGGATTAAGGGAAGTGTTGCAGGGGTTTGTCGACCTGCCCGATTTGGAGCGAGCCTATATCTTATCGTTGCGCGGCGAAGTGCTCAGTTCCACAAGGGCAAACGAAGCAGGGCTGTTTGTTACCGATGAACAAAATCAAAAATTGTTGAGCGCCCCGCCAAAAACGCAAGTGCTGCTTGCCAATACCCGTCAAATTGAAATCGCCGCACCGGTGATGGCAGGGCAGCGTCATGTAGGATGGGCGCGGGTGGAAATGACCATGAACGGGGTCAATACCAATCTTCGTTCGGTCATAGTCATGGGTATCTATTTTATAGCATTTGCAGCGTTGACCCTCTTGATTGCTGCAATGCTGCTGGCGCGAACACTCACCAGAAGATTGCGCCACCTGATGCAGGTAGCCGCTGAAGTCGAAGGAGGAAATCTCGAGGTGCGGGCGCAGATTTCCGGCAATGATGAAGTCGGCATACTGGCGCACGGGTTTAATCAAATGTTGGATGTGCTATCCAATTCGGAACGGCAGAGGGAGCGCATCAACAACTTGTATGCGGCATGGACCCGGAGCGCCGACGTTATTGTGCGCGAACCGGACGAGGTTAAGCTGCTGACCGAGGTCTGTCGGATCATAGCCAGTCATGTTGCCTTTAAGCTGGTCTGGGTGGGCATGACTGAGCCGGATGGCTGGGTGCGGACGGTTGCGGCCAGTCATCCAGATTCTAGCTATCTTAGGAATATCAAAGTCTCGGCAGATGAGGCGTTACCGGAAGGGCGCGGTCCGGTGGGGAGTGCTATCCGGGATGGTGTGCCAAGAATTTTCAACAACTTTCTTGAGGAGCCCAGTACGCTGCCCTGGCAACCGATGGCAGCTACGGAAAACATTAACGCGGCGGCGGCATTTCCGCTGATGCGCGGCGGACGCTGCGTTGGGGCTATTGCCGTTTATTCGGATGAACAAGGCTACTTTACACCCGACCTGATTGATTTGATGCGCGGACTGACGGACGATCTTTCCTATGCGCTTGAACACAACGACCGTGAGAAGCTGCGGCTCAAGGCCGAGCATGAGCTGCGCATTGCGGCGGCGGCGTTTGAATCCCAGGAAGGCATTATCGTCACCGATGCCGACAATAAAATCCTGCGCGTCAACAAGTCGTTTACCGAACTCACCGGCTACAGCATGGATGAGGTTATCGGCAAACCCGCAGGCATACTTAGATCCGGCCGCCAAGACCGTGCGTTTTATACCGCGATGTGGGAATGCATCAAGCGCAACAAATACTGGCAAGGCGAAATATGGAATAAGAAGAAAAACGGCGTTATTTATCCTGAATGGCTGTGCATTACCGCCATTACCGACCCCGAAGGCCTGATTACCAACTATGTCGGTACCTTCACCGACATCAGTCAGCGCAAGGCCGATGAAGAGCGGATCAGGGATCTGGCCTACTACGATTCCCTGACCAAATTGCCTAACCGCACCTTGCTGTTCGACCGGCTCAACCTAGCGCTCAGCGCCAGCAATCGCAACAAGACGCACGGCGCGTTAATGTTCCTCGACCTGGATAATTTCAAAACGCTTAACGATACGCTGGGACATGATCGGGGCGATCAATTGCTGATCGAAGTGGGGCAGCGCCTGCAAAACTGTGTGCGGGAAGTGGATACCGTAGCCCGGCTTGGCGGGGATGAGTTTGTGGTCATGCTGGAGTGTCTTGATGAACAGGAGATTGAGGCAGCCATCCAGACCCACGCCATTGCCGAAAAAATCCGCAGTAATTTGGCTGAATTCTACCTGTTGAAAAGCAATGTCAATCACGCCGGTTCGCTGCCGACTGCGATACTTCTTGCCCCCATGGATGGGGAAAATGCCAACAATACGTTACAGCCTTTAGTCGAACACTATTCCACAGGTAGCATCGGCTTTGTGCTGTTTCTCGGCCACCAAACCAGCAGCGAAGAGCTGCTCAAACGCGCCGATCTGGCCATGTATCAGGCCAAGAAAGCCGGGCGAAATGTGATCCGTGCTTTTGTCCCCGAAATGCAGGAAACTTTAAATTTGCGAACCTCTTTGGAAGCCGACTTGCGCAGTGCGCTGGATCGCAACGAATTGAGTTTGCATTATCAGGTACAGGTTGAGTCATCAGGACAACCGGTCGGCGCGGAGGCGCTAGTGCGCTGGAATCAGGTCGAGCGCGGCATGATTTCTCCGGCCGAATTTATTCCGCTGGCCGAAGAAACGGGTCTGATTCTGCCTATCGGGCATTGGATATTGAGGCAAGGCTGCGAAACCTTGGCTGACTGGACAAACTACCCTGAAACCCGCGAGTTGAAATTGGCGGTTAATATCAGCTCTCGGCAGCTTAGTCAGGCCGATTTTGTTGAGCAGGTGCGTGCTATTTTGGCGGAAACCGGCGCCAATCCCGCGCTGCTAAAATTGGAAATTACCGAGTCGGTAATCCTGGATAATGTTGAAGAGACTATTGCCAAAATGCATGCGGTCAGGGAGTTGGGGGTTAATTTTTCAATGGATGATTTCGGTACCGGTTATTCCTCTCTGTCTTATCTGCAAAAATTGCCCTTGGAGCAGCTGAAAATAGACCAATCATTCGTCAGGAATATGGCTTTTAATAACCACGACTCAGCCATCATTCGAACCATTTTGGCGCTGGGAAAAAATCTGGATCTTAACGTGATTGCCGAAGGCGTGGAAACCGAGGTTCAGCGCGAGCATCTGGCAAATTACGGATGCCGGGTGTTCCAAGGATATTTGTTCGGTAGGCCGGTTTCTGCGGAACAATTCAAACAGAGTCTGTTGGCGGGACAGATCGAAAAATCGTCATTACTTTAATTTTGTAGGGGCGACTTTAGTCGCCCCTACGGGGCCATCTATGCAGTCATCCTCCATCCAGCACAAGGAAAACGTTACCGTACCAGCCAAGATCCTGCTTTTTGCTCTGTTGCTGGTTATTCAGTCCATCGTTTACGCAGGCAACACCGATTCTCCCTACTTTAAAGGCGGCAAAATTGACGCTTTCTATGACCGTAAGGATAACGGCGATTTTCAGGTCAATAGCATTTTGTGGACTCCGGTTTTTAAAGGTGGTCACGGCGTGCAGATTTCTGAAACAGGCGGGCAGGACATTAACTACTTCGGCGGTTTTGCGCGCCCTTTGCTGACTCGCCCCGAACTTGGCGATTTAATTCTGGGCGCTCAGGAAATCCTGCAAGGCGATAGCAAGCAAACCGAGGTGCAGGGCGAATACCGCTTGCCGTCCGGCTTAGGGTTTGGCGGCGGATTTGTAGATAGAAGCCTCAGCAACCAGGATATTAAATTCGCCAAAATGTCCTACAGGAACGAATGGCAATCTGTTAAATACATCGTGTCCACGCAATGGCAAAGCTTTCAAGGAAAAGATTATCCCGGTGGCTATTTTGCTTTGTACAACAAGCAATTGATGGCGAGCTGGGGCAGCGATGGCGAACAATGGCGCAGCACCGTGGCCTATGTCGCGCCCGATCAAGGGGCAAACGAACTGCGTCCGGCCATTGAAATGTTTTATGTCGACAACGCGATCGGCCAAGTCAACGGCTCCAAAGACATGATGGTGACCGGCAGTCTGGGTTTTCGCAAAGGCTTCTTAGGGCATGAAGCCCGGTTGGGCCGCGCCATGGGGCCGACCGGCGTGGAGTTTTCCAATCCGCTAGGTTATTTAAACCCCAATTTCAATCGTCGTCTTACCGCATGGGAAGTCGGCGAGTTTATCAATTTTCGTTTTATTCACTCAGCCCTGCCTAATTCCGGCCGCCAAGAAACGCTGGAAACTGCTATATATCCCGGTCAATTACTGAGAACGGGTAGCTTGATCGACGCCCTGTTTGTCGGCGTCGGCGTTACCAGTCCGAATCCGGGGCAGCACGGCGTCAGTGGGCTGCTGGGTTATCATAAGCGCATTGAGAACATTGAATCGAGCTTTAGGGTGCAACACGATTTCGACCGAGACGACACCTCGATTTTTTTCAGCTTGATACATTGGCTGTGATTTATATAGAGTATCTAGCCAAACAGGGTGCGCAATCGCGCACCAATTGCTTTATTTCAACGACAGTGTTTCAGCTCGGCCTACCATCTCGATGGATAGCTTGTCTTCCTTGCTCAGCCAGCCGATGGCGCGTTGCACATCGTTTTTATTGATGCCGGTTTCGGTAGTAACTTTATTGACGCTGGAAGGCCCGTTCTTGTCCAGATAGTTCCAGACTATTCCTGCTGCATCGCCGATTGTATTAGACATAGTGATCACCTTTAGTTTGGATGTTTGGGTTGATGGTCAGGCAGCACGATATTGAGTTCCAGTGTTTCCTGAGTGTCGTTTTGTTCAAAATTAACGGATATGGCATCTTGCTCAACGTTAATGTATTTTCGAATGACTTCCAACAATTCTTTTTGCAATTGGGGCAGGTAGGACGGCTGGTTTCTGGAGCTGCGCTCGTGAGCGACCAGAATTTGCAGCCGTTCCTTGGCCAGTGATGCGGAGCTGGCTTTAGATGTTTTAAAATAATCCAGTAAACTCATTATTTTCTCCCGAACAACTTCCCAAACAAGCCTTGTTTATCATCAATGAATCGATGGGGCCTGTTTTCACCCAAATAGCGGGCAACAATATCCGCATAGGCTTGGCCTGCGTCGCTTTTCTCGTCAAGGATAACGGGCATGCCGGAGTTTGACGCATTGAGCACCGATTTTGATTCCGGAATTACACCCAGCAAATGTAGCGATAAAATTTCCTGCACATCATCCACGCTGAGCATCTCGCCTAATTTCACCCGATCCGGCGAGTAGCGTGACAACAACAGGTATTCCTTGATGGGCTCTTCGTTTTGTTCGGCCCGGCGCGATTTGCTGGATAAAATGCCTAGCATGCGATCAGAGTCCCGCACTGAAGAGACTTCAGGGTTGGTCACGATAAACGCATCGTCGGCAAAGTACATGGCCAAGTGTGCGCCTTTTTCAATGCCGGCCGGAGAATCGCAGACGATGTATTTAAAGTCTTTTTTCAGTTCGTCCAAAATCTTGCCGACACCTTCCTGGCTCAGGGCGTCTTTATCGCGAGTTTGCGAGGCAGGCAGAATGTACAGCTGATTGCAGTTTTTATCGCGTATCAGCGCCTGGTTAAGGGTAGCTTCGCCGTTGATGACATTGACGAAGTCATAAACGACGCGGCGCTCGCAACCCATGATTAGATCCAGATTGCGCAAGCCCACATCAAAATCGATGACTGCTGTTTTGTGGCCTCTCTTTGCAAGCCCCATGGCGATGGCGGCGCTTGTGGTTGTTTTACCAACGCCACCTTTACCTGATGTTACGACTATGATTCGTGCCACAAATGATTCCTCCAAAAAGCGCTAAATTAAATATCTTTAATAACTAAAGCATGGTTTTGTAAATAGATCTGAACGGGCCGGATATGAGCGGCGCTATTCAAATCCTCGCTGACTTTGTAATTTCCGGCAATCGAAATCAGCTCGGCCTGTAAATCGGTACAAAAAATACGTGCTTCGGTGTTGCCTTGCACACCTGCCAGCGCCCTGCCTCTTAGCGGGCCATAGATATGAATATTGCCTTCGGCCATAATTTCAGCCCCGGCACTGACCTGAGCGACAATGATCAAATCACCCGCAGCATAAATGCGCTGACCTGAGCGGACGGGGAGGGTGATTATGGTGGTGTTTACAGTAACGGCTGGTGGTTCGGGTTCAGATACTTGTTCAAGTTCTGGCTCAGGTTCAGGTTCAGGGGCTTGCTGTTTTGGCGTTGCCGCAGTGCTCGCCGCACCAGTTCCCGGCTGGTTTGCGGCATACACACCATCCCTGGCGATATGGCCGGAATGTATAGGGATGCCAAGATCCAAAGCTTGTCGGTTTTGTTGTGCGCTGCCGCCGCGTATCCCTATCGGCAATAAGCCCAGCTTGCGAATGACATGGGTAAGCTCGGTAACATCAATGCCAAGTTCGAGTTTGTTCAGTTCCTGCAAATCAAACACCAGCGGCGAATTTTTGAAGAACTCAGGTGCTTGCTGGGTTTTTTCTTGCAATTGCTGCTCGATAGTCATGACATCATTACCGGCTAAAATTAAAACAGGCACGGAAAACGTGCTGCTTTTAAATTCCAGTATCGGCGATTGATGAGCGTTCTGTTGAGAGTCTGTTGACATCCGTTAAGTTTGGTTAGTCGGGAATGATATTGATTTTAACATTGCTAGCAAAAAAAATCATTTTTACACGGCGGATATATAGATTTTTGGGTGGATTCTGAGGGGTTTTTGAGATGAGCGCTAGCCCAAGAGTGTCGAATTTTGGGTAATTCATGATGGCAGGCGACGGAGTGATGCTGATTTTAAATAAGGCCGTATTAAGGTGACTTTGTTGCCAAACCATATGTTTTATAAGGTGTTTACGGTATCTATGATGCGGTTCGAGCTTGCAATCTGTGGCATTATCCTTTAACGTAGCGATACATCCGTAAAGGCTAGGGGTGCTTATCTTGTCCATGTGCTGCATGGGACAAGGAGGCTGAGAAAAACCCTTTGAACCTGACCCCGGTTAATACCGGCGTAGGAAAGCCCAGACTTCCCTGCGCCTTGTTGTTTTGTTGTTGGAGAAAACCATGAGCGCCGTCCTTAAAGAAGTTACGTCTGCTGCGCCCAGTAGCGTAAAGATCGATTCCTACCCCGCATCGGAAAAAATATATGTTCAAGGCAGCCGTCCCGACATACAAGTTCCGATGCGCAAAATCACCTTGTCCGATACGCCGCTACATTTCGGTTCGGAACAAGGCGCAGAAAAAAATCCGCCGCTTTATGTTTACGATACCTCGGGCGTTTATACCGATCCCAATGTCGAAGTCGATCTGAAAAAAGGCTTGGGCGCGATTCGTTCGGCCTGGATTGCAGAGCGTAACGACACCGAAGAATTATCCGGCCCCAGCTCGGACTTCGGCCGCCAGCGCCTTGAAGACCCTGCGACCGCTGAGCTGCGTTTTGAGCATATCCGCAAGCCGCGCCGCGCCAAAGCCGGGAAAAACGTGTCGCAAATGCATTATGCACGGCAGGGCATCATCACGCCGGAGATGGAATACATCGCCATCCGTGAAAACCAGCTTATGGAAGAAATGCGCCATTTGTGGAAAGACCAGCATCCCGGCGATTCTTTCGGCGCTTCAATTCCCGATCTGATTACCCCAGAATTTGTCCGCGATGAGGTCGCAAGAGGCCGGGCGATCATTCCGTGCAACATCAACCATCCTGAACTGGAGCCGATGATTATCGGCCGCAATTTCCTGGTTAAAATCAACGGCAATCTGGGCAATTCGGCGGTGACTTCGTCTATCGAGGAAGAAGTCGAGAAAATGCTCTGGGGCATCCGTTGGGGCGGCGACACCATCATGGATCTGTCCACCGGCAAAAACATCCACGAAACCCGCGAATGGATTTTACGCAACTCACCGGTGCCTATCGGCACCGTGCCAATCTATCAGGCGCTGGAAAAAGTCAACGGCAAAGCCGAAGACCTGACCTGGGAAATCTTCCGCGACACCTTGATCGAGCAAGCCGAACAGGGCGTGGATTACTTCACGATACATGCCGGGGTACGATTGCATCACGTGCCGCTGACCGCAAAACGCATGACTGGCATCGTTTCGCGCGGCGGTTCGATTATGGCGAAATGGTGTTTGGCGCATCACACCGAGAGCTTTTTATACACGCACTTTGAAGAAATCTGCGAAATCATGAAAGCCTATGACGTGGCGTTCTCGTTAGGCGACGGCTTGCGTCCGGGTTCGATTTACGACGCCAACGATGCAGCGCAATTCGGCGAACTGGAAACGCTGGGCGAACTGACCAAAATCGCCTGGAAGCACGACGTGCAAACCATGATTGAAGGTCCAGGGCATGTGCCGCTGCACATGATCAAGGTCAATATGGACAAGCAGTTGGAAGAATGCGGCGAAGCGCCTTTCTACACCTTGGGCCCTCTGACCACCGACATCGCGCCCGGTTACGACCATATTACCTCGGCGATTGGCGCGGCCAATATCGGCTGGTACGGTTGCGCGATGCTGTGTTACGTCACCCAAAAAGAGCATTTGGGGCTGCCGAACAAGCAGGATGTTCGCGAAGGCATCGTGACTTACAAAATCGCCGCCCATGCGGCCGACTTGGCGAAAGGCCATCCCGGCGCGCAGGCGCGCGATAACGCGATGTCCAAGGCGCGGTTCGAGTTTCGTTGGGAAGATCAGTTCAACATCGGTCTTGATCCTGAAAAAGCCCGTGAATTTCATGATGAGACTTTGCCTAAAGAATCAGCCAAAGTCGCGCATTTTTGCTCGATGTGCGGCCCGCATTTTTGTTCGATGAAAATCAGTCAGGATGTGCGCGATTATGCCAACGCAAAAGGGATAGCAGAGGAGGAGGCTTTAAAATTGGGCATGGATGAGAAATCCAAGCAGTTCCTTGAAGAAGGCGCTGATATTTACCATAAGGTGTAGGCCGCACTTAATAGCTTCAACTTAAGGTCTATCACCACGAAGGCACGAAGGACACGAAGTTTATGTTTTTTTCTTCGTGCCCTTCGTGCCTTCGTGGTGAATTAACCTGCTTGCATCAGTATGAGGGACGCATTGAGCACCCTTTTAAAATAAGGCGAAAACAATGGGCGCTTATCAACATATTTTACTGGCTGTGGATTATTCCGAGCACGGCAACCAAGTTGCCCAAAGAGCAAAGAATCTGGCCGAAAAATATCAGGCTAAGTTGAGTGTTATCCATGTGCTGGATAATATTCCAATGCCGGATACCGGATATGGAACGGTGATTCCGCTGGATAAAGACTCAGGCTATGAGTTGCTTGAGGCCGAGAAAGCGAAATTCAAGCTGATTGCTGACCAGTTGGGCGCTGCTCAGGCTAATCGTTGGATGGTCTGGGGTGCGCCAAAACAGGAGATTGTTCGGCTTGCTGAGCGTGAGCACGTGGATTTGATCGTAGTCGGTTCCCATGGGCGCCATGGTTTGTCGCTGTTGCTGGGTTCAACGGCAAATAGCGTCCTGCATTATGCCGGATGCGATGTGATGGCGATTCGACTGCTGAATGATTAGCTTTTTAGATGCTATAATTTTTGGAAGGGAAAAGTTATTTAGGAATCTTTCGAACGGATCGAATTTACCAAGAGTGCAAGAGCATAGCGTTACCCAGCGTCTGAAAGTGCTCCAAATACTTTAGAAATATTACCAAGGAATGCAGCATGTCAAACAATATCGCTTTTACGTCGAGTCTACGGTCAAAATTAATCCTGATGGCGGCTATTCCGGCCCTAGCCCTGCTGTATTTTGCCGGGTCGGGAGTTCTTGAGAGACTGTCGACTTCTAAAGAAATGACTAAGCTGGAATCCTTGGTCGATGTGTCTGTAAAAATCGGTGCTTTAGTGCATGAAATGCAGAAAGAGCGCGGCATGAGCGCCTCTTTTATCGGCAGCAATGGCGTCAAGTTTGCCGCTGAGTTACCGGCGCAACGCGTGAAAACCGATAAGGCTGTTGAGACGTTGCAAACGACACTGAAAAGCTTTGATCCAGCCAGCTACAGTGAAGGGCTTAAGACTCTGCTGGATGTTGCGGTTGGCAATTTGGGTGAGCTGGCCGCCAAGCGCGGCATCATCAGTGCGCTCGGCATGGATGGAACGCAATCTAGCGCTTATTACACTAAAACTATCGGCTCCCTGCTTGATGTGCCTGCCCAGGTCTCCACGCTTAGTAGTCATAGCGAAATTTCCCGTTTGGCTTCTTCATATTCAAGTTTACTTAAAGCTAAGGAACGTGCCGGTATGGAGCGGGCCTTGCTGACTACGGTGTTTGCCGCTGACCAGTTTACGCCAGATACCCAGAGCCGATTTTTGAAAAACTTCTCTGCTCAGGATGTCTATACCGATATGTTTTTGGCCTACGCGTTGGACAGCCAAAAAGAGTTTTACAAGACTAAGGTCTCTGGCCCTGCCGTCGATGAAGTGGCCAGAATCAAGAAAATCGCGATGGACAAAGGTACTGAGCCGGGATTAGGCATTGATCCTGCCTACTGGTTCAAAACCGTGACCGAGAAAATCGACTTGATCAAGGAGGTCGAGAATAAACTCTCTGGCGACCTGCTCGATGCAGCAAGCAAATTCAAGAGCGACGCCCGGCGCATGGAGATATTTTTCATTGCGTTAACCATCCTGGCCCTCCTGATAACTATAGTATTGACCTTTTTTATCAGCCGGGAGATTTTGCGTTCAATTAACACGCTACAGCAGGTGGCTAGTGCGATTGCCAGCGGCGATTTGAGTTCCAGTATCGACACTTCCCTAAAGGATGAGCTGGGGGAATTGTTCCGTTCCATGAGCACCATGCAGAAATTATTGCTGGCACGCATCACCAAAGAACACAAGGAGCACGACGAAGCCCTGCGCCTCAAAATTGCGCTGGATGGTATTACGTCTAACGTGATGGTGGCCGACAATGAGCGCAACATTATTTATATCAATCCGGCGGTACTCGCTATGCTGGAGCACGCAGAGTCGGATATACGCAAGGCCTTGCCCAAGTTTGATACCAGTAAATTGTTGGGGGAAAATATGGATATTTTTCACAAGAATCCTGCGCATCAACAACAATTGCTGGCAAGTTTCAGCTCAACCTTTCGTAGTGAGATTCACGTTGGAGGACGCACTTTTTATTTGATAGCCAATCCCATTAGTGATGAGCAGGGACAGCGTATCGGCTCGGTAGTGGAATGGAAAGACCGAACCGCTGAAGTGGCTATCGAGCAGGAAGTCGCCAAAGTGGTCAGCGGCGCCGTATTAGGCGATTTCAAACAGCGCATTAACGAGGGGGATAAGGAAGGCTTCTTTCTGCAATTGGCGCACGGCGTTAATGAATTGATGGAGACCAGCTCTACCGGCCTGGATGAAGTGGTGCGCGTGTTGGGCGCACTGTCCCGAGGCGACCTGACCGAAACCATTACCAATGACTATGCGGGGACTTTCGGCCAACTTAAAGACGATTCTAATTCCACCGTGGAAAAACTGAAAGAGCTTGTCGGTCAAATCAAGGATGCTTCCGAGTCGATTAATACCGCAGCGAAAGAAATTGCAGCAGGCAACAATGATCTGTCGCACCGTACCGAAGAACAGGCTGCCAGTTTGGAAGAAACCGCCGCCAGTATGGAGGAGTTGACTTCTACCGTGCAGGCTAATAGTCAAAACGCCAAGCATGCCAATCAGCTTGCTGTAGGAGCAACGGATATTGCAGGTAAGGGGGTTCAAGTAGTCGGTCAGGTGGTATCGACTATGGAAGATATTAATGAATCTTCGCGTAAAGTTGTGGACATCATCTCGGTGATAGACGGCATTGCATTCCAAACCAATATTCTGGCGCTCAATGCCGCAGTAGAAGCGGCTCGTGCCGGAGAACAAGGCCGGGGCTTTGCGGTGGTGGCCGTCGAAGTGCGCAATCTCGCGCAACGTGCGGCAGCCGCAGCAGCGGAAATCAAAGGGCTGATCGGTGATTCGGTGGAAAAGGTTGAGGACGGCACAAAATTGGTTGCCCAGGCCGGGAAAACCATGGAAGAGATTGTTGCTGCCATCCGTGGCGTGACCACCATCATGTCCGAGATCAGTGCGGCCTCGATGGAACAAACATCCGGCATCGAGCAGGTTAATCAGGCCATAGGCCAAATGGACGATGTGACCCAGCAAAACGCCGCTTTGGTAGAACAGGCCGCCGCCGCAGCGGAATCTCTGGAAGAGCAAACGCAAACTTTGGCGGTTACCGTGTCGCACTTTAAGTTGGACGGAAATTCACGAGGTTTTACTGGATTTGCCAATGCTGAGCCGGTGCGTACGGTTAGCCAAGCCAGCATAAAAAGCGCTCCTGCCAAGAAAGAGTCTTATCAAAATACGCCCGTATCCAATAACCTCGGCATAGACTTGGATAAGGCGCTTGAGAAACATTCCGAGTGGAAGGTGAAGCTTCGTACCGCCATATCAAAACGCGAAGAAATGGATGCGGCAACGATTTCAAGAGACGATTGTTGCGATTTCGGTAAATGGCTGCACCACGACGTTAAGTCTCTCCTTGCCCATGAGCCGAGTTATGCGGATTGTGTGTCCAAACATGCGGCTTTTCATTTCGAGGCTGGAAGAATAGCCAATATGATTAATGCAAAAAAATACAGCGAGGCGGAAGCAATGCTGGGTAACGGATCCGCGTTCGTTGCCGCGTCAACGGCAGTGGGGGTTACAATCATGCGTTTGAAAAAAGATTTCAGTTCTTCGTCAAGCACCGTTGTGGCCAAGCCGAAACCCCAGTCAAAACCGGTTGCCAGCGATGAATGGGAGGAGTTTTGATTTGTTTTTGGTTTAGGTGATCGAAAGGTCGCCTGGACAAGGCCTATTTTTTATTTAAAGCCAGTTTGGCTTGGTTCCATAAAACATCCAATTCGGCCAGTTCGCAGTCTTTCAAGTTCAGGCCGGATGCTTCAACCTGTTGTTCTATGTGTTGAAAGCGTCTGGAGAATTTTTTAGTGCTCTCCTTGAGTGCGACTTCTGCATTGACGTTTAAATGTCGGGCCAGATTAACAGTAACCAGCAATAAGTCGCCGATTTCTTCCTGAATATGGGCCTGATCGCCGGACTGCCAAGCCTCTTTCACCTCATCCAGTTCTTCCAGCACTTTGTCAAAAACCGGCAACACATCCGGCCAGTCAAAGCCATGATTTGCCGCGCGATCTTGTATTTTTTCACACTCGATCAATGCCGGAAGATTGCGGGCCACGCCGGATAACACGCTGTCCGGTTCAACCGTTTTGTTTTTCTTCTGGCGTTCGATGGCTTTTTCTTGTTCCCAGGCTTGATGGCGTTCTTCATCGGTGTTGAAAACGGCGTCGGAAAAAACATGCGGATGGCGGCGGATCAGTTTGTCGCAAATGCCTTCCGAAACTTGCTCAAAAGTGAACAATCCTTGTTCCTCGGCGATCTGGGCATGGAACACCACCTGCAACAGCAGGTCGCCCAGTTCCGAGCGCAAATCATCCAGGTCATTGCGCTCAATCGCATCGACGACTTCGTAAGCTTCTTCGATCAGGTAGGGGATCAGGCTGGTGAAATCCTGCTTCACATCCCACGCGCAGCCTTGTTCAGGGTGGCGCAGGCGCGACATGATGTCTAGGAGGTTTTGGGTGTGTTTTAGCATGAATAGATTGTTGTAATGGTTTTAAATCACCACGAAGACACGAAGGGCACGAAGTTTTATTTCTTCGTGTCTTCGTGGTGAAAATTTCTTAGTTATCGAGTGATCGGTTAACGATTAAAACGAAGAGCCAAAATTCTCGCGGTATCGCAGCTTGAAAGACTCCATATCGAACGAATGATTCTGGGTGCCGTTGTTTTCGATTTTAATCGCGCCCATCAAAGAGGCAACCCTGCCGGTCACTTCCCAGCCCAAGTCATTCATCAGGCCGTATAAAAGCCCTGCGCGATAGGAGTCGCCGCAACCGGTCGGATCAAGTATCTCCTTGGGTTTTGCCGCAGGAATGGTGATGCATTCGCCGCGGGTGTATATTTGAGAACCTTGGCTACCCAAGGTAATGATCAGTGCATCAACCCGCTCAGCCATTTGTTCCAGCGACAGTCCGGTACGTTCCTGCATTAGCTCGGATTCGTAATCGTTCAAGGTTACCCAGGTTGCCTGATCGATAAACTTGAGCAATTCTTTGCCATTAAACATAGGCATGCCCTGGCCCGGATCGAAAATAAACGGTATATCCAGCTCGGCAAACTGTTCGGCATGTAATTGCATGCCTTCCTTGCCGTCCGGGGACACAATGCCGATGCTGATTTTCCGGTTGGTCGGCACTGAATTTAAATGCGAAAAACTCATTGCGCCGGGATGGAAAGCGGTAATCTGGTTGGCTTCTTCGTCGGTGGTGATATAGGCTTGGCCGGTATAACTGTTGTCCAGAATCTTGATAAACTCGCTGGATAACTGGTTCTGCGCCATCCATTGGGCATAAGGTTCAAAATCATGTCCAACGGTAGCCATGGTCAACGGCTCTTCGCCCAGCAATTTCAGGTTGTAGGCAATGTTGCCCGCACAGCCGCCGTATTCGCGCCGCATCACCGGCACCAGGAATGAGACATTCAGGATGTGGATTTTTTCCGGCAAAATGTGATGTTTGAATTTATCATGAAAAACCATGATGGTATCGTAAGCCATAGACCCACAGATTAATGCGCTCATTGCGTTCCTCTTTATTGTCAGGGATGATGTGTATGCCGCAAGACTGCTGGGAGCAGTCGCGGCTTAAAGTAGAATTAATGCCTAGGTTACCGCTTCCAGATCATTTACATTATAACAGCCGCCGACCCTATGTCTTTGATGCGACCCGATACGATTGCGTATTTAAGCAGGAATTGCGCATAAAGCATAGAAGCCGGACTGATAAAATGGCATATTTTGGATAACAGTTATTTTAGCCGCTATTGTTGCGGCAGTTACGGAAGAGAAATTTAACCATGGCTATAGAAATAGAACATAAATTTTTGCTCGCTACCGATGACTGGCGCAATCACGTCAGCCGCTCGGTCAAATACCGGCAAGGCTATTTAAGTTCACAGGCAACCAGCTCAATCAGGGTGCGCACCAGCGATGAGCATGCGTGGCTGAATATTAAAACGGCGACTATCGGCACTCACCGGCATGAATATGAATATGAAATTCCGATGGCTGATGCAGATGAGATATTAAACAATCTTTGCCGGAAACCCATCATCGAAAAAACCCGTCATTTCGTCACCGATGACGGCCATCTTTGGGAAATAGATGAATTTGAAGGCGACAATCAGGGCTTGATAGTCGCCGAAATTGAATTGGACGAAACAGGGCAGTCTTTTTCAAAACCGTCCTGGTTAGGCGAGGAAGTTACCGGGGACTTGCGTTATTACAACAACAATCTGGCGGTGCATTCGTATTCGGAATGGCGAGAAGATTGATTGTTTCATGCGCTTATTTAAATATCATGAGTTTTAGCCACCTTTCGTCAAACGAAGCTATCCGTCGCAGTTAAACCTAGAAAAATCATTTCGTCTACGAAAACCAAAAGTAGGCGCCTCTAGGCGACACAAAAAATCACAAAATGTTTCAAAGAGTTATCAAATTGCAGCTCATTGCCCAAAGGGTGGGTCGCTAAATCAATACAGCGTATTGTTTCGTGCTTTTCGTGGATAAACTGCGGTTTTTAGGCTAAATGGTGCGTTTAACAAACTCGGCATTCAATCGTGCAATGCTTTCTGCTAGAATAGCGCCCTAAATTAAAAATCAACTTTCCGGGTAATAATTATGGCTTTTGTCGTCACTGAAAACTGTATTAAATGCAAATTTACTGATTGTGTAGATGTTTGCCCTGTCGATTGCTTTCATGAAGGCCCTAACTTTCTGGTTATCGATCCTGATGAGTGTATTGACTGCACGTTATGCGAACCGGAATGTCCTGCTAACGCAATTTTCGCAGAAGATGAATTGCCGGAAGGACAGGAAGGCTTTGCTGCGATGAATGCAGAACTGGCCAAGCAATGGCCTGTTATTACGGACGTAAAACCGGCTTTGCCCGATGCGGACGAGTGGAACGGGAAAGAAGACAAGCTCAAGTTTCTGGAAAAATAACCCGTACCCGGACGGTTCGAGCTGTAGTGTGTCGGTCGGGCAGCGAAAAGCGGCTGCCCGCCAGAGCTACAAAACAGAAACGATCAACGCAAACACGAAGACGAAAATTACAAAAAGCGCAAACGCGCCTGTTTTAGTCAGCCCCGCCCATATCAGCTTCAATTCTTCCAGCAATGCCTGCTTAACCTCATTCGAGGTCAGGATTCTTTTGCATCGTCCGCGCAAAGTTTGCATTTCCTCCAGCGCCTCCTGTTCGGCAATAATCTCGGTAATTTTTGAGTAAAAACTGCCGCATTCAGGACATTTCATAGCTTGGTCGTTACGCGGATGACCGCACACTGAACATTTATTCATATATCCTCCAAAAAGTATTTCTTTAAAACCCGTCGACACACCGCTACGCTGCTTCTGCATCCATTCAGCCGGGATAATTTATTTTGTCCACGAAAAACACAAAAACTATTCAAAATAGTTGCCAAGCTGTAGGTCATCACCTAAAGGGGAACGGTAAAATCAATACAACGCACTGACTCATTTTGTGTCTTTCGTGTTTTTTGTGGACAACTGCGGTTTTTAGGTTCAGTCGTCAATCCGGTACGGTTCCATCTGAATGGATTCAACCCGCTGCCCCAGTATCATACAAATGCCGTTATAGCGCTCATTCCCGGTTGAAGAAAATTCAAATAAAAATGCCCGGTGCAGGCGCAGTTTCCCGGTTTGCTCCCGTTTAAACCGGATGCCGCTTAAGGCGACATACTCATCGAGCATTTGCACGTCCAGATTCAGGCAATGAGCCCTGACCGCTTTAAGCGCGATCTCCTTCGCCTGCTGCGCATTAAACCAATACAGGTATGCGCACAGCAATAAAGCTATTAAAATAAAGTCGTCCAGCATAGGTTATGATTGGTGTTGTTAGACTAGGTTCGCTCTATTGTACTCAGATTTGTCGGTAAATCCTCGAAGGAGAAAAATATGAAACTTCCTATTACCGGCGGCTGCCTTTGCGGGGCAGTCAGATATGAAATCTCGGCCGAACCCCTCGGCGGATTCAACTGCCATTGCCGAACCTGTCAGAAAGCGATAGGCGCGCCTTATTTTGCAGGCCTATTTGTTCCAGCTTCGGCCTTGTCCATCACCGGCAACTATAAGGAATATGCAACTATTGCGGCCAGCGGCAACACCGTTTACCGCGCTTTTTGCCCTGAATGTGGAACCTCGCTGTTCGGCAGGAACAGCGCCTTTACCGACATCAGGCCGGTTGCAGCCGCAACCCTTGACGCCCCCAGTATTTTTCAGCCGCAAAAAGATATATGGGTGGCGGACGCCCAGCCATGGGACACTATGAATCCCGATTTGCCGAAATTTGACGGCAATCCTTGGCATTAACTTTCTTGGAGAACTTAATGAATTCCATGCAATTGAGCGCGATTGAAATACAGCCTGAAGCAGAGCATAAATATTCAGTGATATGGCTGCACGGCTTAGGCGCGGACGGCCATGATTTTGAGGGACTGGTTCCCGAGCTGAATTTAACCGCCAAAGCCAACATCCATTTCATATTCCCCAACGCGCCGATCCAGCCGGTCACGATCAACGGCGGCATGTCGATGCGCTCCTGGTACGATATTTTGGAGATGTCGCTGGAACGCCGCGTTGATATTGACGGCATCTACCAGTCAGCCGACCTGATTGAACCGCTGATTCAACGGGAAATAGACCTGGGCATCCCATCGACAAATATCTTGCTGGCCGGATTTTCCCAAGGCGGTGTGATTGCGCTTCATGCCGGACTAAGATACCCGCAGCCATTGGCTGGAATTGTCGCGCTGTCGACTTATTTGCCGACTATCGAGCAGTTAACAACCGAGCGTTCCGCCGCCAACCATGCCGCGCCGATATTTATGGCTCACGGCATCATCGATCCCGTCGTGGCGGTCGAATCCGGCAAGGCCGCGTGCGATACGCTAAAGTCGATGGACTATGAAGTCGAATGGCATGATTATGTAATGGAACACAACCTTTGTGGCGAAGAAATCGAACACATTTCAGCGTTTATGAATTCGATTTTTAAATGATGTATGGCTCACGGTTTTAATGCGCGTCCGATTTGACCCCGGCTATTCTTGTCGGGATCAAGGCCATGGATTTTAACCTCGCTTAATATGTTGCGGCGGTATGTCGCGTTTTGCCGCGCCGGTATAAAGCTGTCTTGGACGGCCTATTTTCTGTTCAGGATCCGCTATCATTTCATCCCAATGGGAAATCCAGCCGACGGTTCGGCCCATTGCGAACATCGCGGTAAACATATTGGTAGGTATGCCTAAGGCATGCAGCACGATGCCGGAATAATAATCGACGTTCGGATAGAGCTTTTTCTCGATGAAATACTCATCTTCAAGAGCAATACGCTCCAGTTCCAGGGCTAGTTTAAATATCTTGTCATCATGCAGGCCGAGTTCTGTGAGCACTTCATGGCAGGTTTCACGCATTAATTTGGCGCGCGGGTCATAATTTTTATAAACCCGATGACCAAAACCCATCAATCTGAACGAGTCGTTTTTATCCTTGGCTTTGTTGATGAATTTATTGATATTCGAAACATCGCCGATCTCCTCCAACATATTGAGCACGGCTTCATTAGCACCGCCGTGGGCGGCTCCCCAAAGGCAGGCAATCCCGGCGGTAATGCAGGCGTAGGGGTTTGCGCCGCTGGAACCCGCTAAACGCACTGTCGAGGTCGAGGCATTTTGTTCGTGATCGGCATGCAGGATTAGTATTCTGTCCAGCGCTTTAACCAACACAGGGTTGGGTACGAAGTCATCGCAAGGCGTACCCAGCATCATGCGCATAAAGTTCTCGACATAACTGAGCTTGTTTTGCGGGTACATAAACGGCAAGCCAGTGCTGTATTTATGACACATCGCCACGATGGTCGGCACTTTGGCAATCAGGCGGATGGCGCTTAAGTCGCGATCTTTTTTGGATTTAATATCCAATGCATCATGATAAAACGCTGACAATGCGCCGACGACAGCAACCATGATAGCCATCGGGTGGGCATCGCGGCGAAAGCCTTTAAAAAAGTTAGTCAGTTGGTCATGCACCATCGTGTGCAGGGTTATGGTGCTTTCGAACCCCTGCATTTCATCAGTGTTGGGCAGTTCACCATTCAGCAGCAGATAACAAACTTCCAAAAAAGTGCAATGTTCGGCAAGTTGTTCGATAGGATAACCGCGATACAGCAGTATCCCTTTTTCACCGTCTATATAGGTGATCGATGAGCTGCAACTGGCTGTTGAGGTAAAACCGGGGTCATAGGTAAACATGCCGGTTTTTTGATATAGCGTTTGAATGTCCACTACATCGGGGCCAATAGTTCCAGATAAAATTGGTAACTCGCATAAAGCTTGAGCTTCCTCATTTAAGGTAACACTGCGCTGTTTAGTCATGGGTTTTCTCGGTTTTTAACAGGATCTGTAGCGTCATCGAATGGTTAGCTAAAATTTTAACTAGCCGATTGCGTAATTAATCTTGGTTATATTTTAAAGGGTGTTTACTTAATACAGTAAAAAATATCTTTCATTTCCGCAAAGAATGAATTCAAACCGAAACAGCCCGGTCTATGGCCTGTTTTGCCAGCTCGGTCACTTTAACCCAGTTTTTTGATTTTACCACATCCGCAGGCGCCAGCCACGATCCGCCAACACAGGCGACATTGCTTAGCTGCAAATAATTGTTGTAGTTTTCCGGCGAAATGCCGCCGGTTGGGCAAAAAGTCGCTTGGGGGACAGGCCCTGCGATGGATTTTAACATGGGTATGCCGCCTGCGGCTTCGGCCGGAAAAAATTTGAAATGATCCAGCCCATATTCCATGCCCAGCATCAGTTCCGATA
>JANYKK010000218.1 GCA_025361585.1 Methylobacter sp.
TTCAAACGCCGTTGAGCTGATCAACGTACCGATGCCGTCACGGCTGAATAATTCAAGCAACAACGAGCCGTCGATAGTACGATCAATCAAATGCACTCGGTCGATGCCGGATTGGCAGCTTTGCATCGCGGCTTTAAGCGGTAAGCTAATGCTGGTGGATATGTCCGGGTGTTGCTGCAAGAAAGCGGCAGCTTCGGCAGTAGTCATTTGCTGGACTTGCTCGCCGGTATCGGGATTGCAGCAGCTTTGTTCGGTTAATAAAACTAGTTTTTCTGCTTTTAACGCAATCGAAACTGCCGTCGCGACCTGCTCGGCCGACAGATTGAAAACTTCGCCGCTCGGCGAATAACCGACCGGCGAAATTAACACCACATTGTCCTGATCGAGCTGTTGGTGAATGGCCGCACTGTCGATCCGGCGAACTTCGCCAGTATGGCCGTAATCAATACCGTCAATCACGCCTATCGGTTTGGCAACAACAAAGTTGCCCGAAGCCACCTTGATTTTCGCCCCGGCCATCGGCGAGTTGGCAAGCCCCATCGATAGCAGCGCTTCAATTTCCACGCGAACCAATCCGGCGGCTTCTTTAACGCATTGCAGCGCAACATCATCGGTGATGCGCAGGTTATTGTGAAAGCGTGCAGGAACGTCGAGCTTGGCAAGCCGCTGGTCGATCTGCGGGCGTATGCCGTGAACCAAAACCAGACGTATGCCTAGGCTGTTCAACAAGGCAAAATCGTGAACGTGGTGATCGAAATCATCGGCCAACACCGCTTCGCCACCGAATGAAATGACAAAGGTCTTGTTCCGGTGGGCGTGGATGTAAGGGGATGAATCCCTAAACCAGCTGACGAATGATTTTTGTGGTTCCATGATTTGTTAGGCAAGAATGTTATTGGCTAATTCCCAAGCTCCAGCTTCAATCACCATAGTGATAACGGCATTGGGCAATGATAATTTTTTTATCGCTCACCGAATAGATAAGCCGGTGTTCCTCGGCAATTGCTCCTGCATTGCTCTACCTCCTGCATCCATGCAGTCGTCATCAATACGGCGCGACCATAATCCTGCCAATCCGTAACGCAAGGCTTCGGGCTTACCAATGCCATCGAATGGGTCGCGTTGAATATCCCTAATTAACTGATTGATACGCTTAATTTTAGTCTTGTCAGTCTGCTGCCAAAACAGGTAGTCTTCCCATCCTTGCTGCTCGAAACTAATCATCGGGCAGCAATTCTCGTTCTTCAATGCATCGTCCCGCCCGGATATTTTCTGCCGCTGCCAGCAGTCTTCGGGCATTAGCCGGTTCTTGCAAAAGATAGGCTGTTTCGCTTTCGCCCCGGCGCTTGGTTTCCAAAAACTCCATGAAATCTAGAATTTCTCGCGCCTCAACTTCAGGCAATGCCTTTGCTTTCTGGTAAATTAATTCCGCTGTATTCATTATGTCACCCTCGTTTCAGTCAGATGTGCGCAATATTTTACTAGTTTTCAAGTTCCAACATATATGTCGGGTTACGTTATCTCGCTACGCTCAATAAGCTAACCCGACCTACGGCTCTATAAAAATAGGCATATCACATAAATTTACGCCGTCGGAATGCTTTAATATCCACAGGCGTAAGAGCAAACCACTCACCATTGCCACGACGCGACTTAAACCGATTGTGCCAATACGCTTCAATTCCCGATGGATCATCGGTACTAATAACATGAATTGTTGTAGATCACTCCGGCAATTCAATCGCGATTTCTTTTCCACGTCGATGAAAGTCGTTGGTAAAGCCAATTTTGTAATGATGACCTGACTTTATCATGTAAACATACCCGTCTTGTACGGTCACGTTATTTTCTTGTTGTTCGGGTAGAGGCAAACTATTCTGAATTGCGCCTCGACACATCACAGCCACATCAATATGACTCTGACGAGATTCGCAGAATTCCGCTAAAAGTGACAAACGTTCATTTTTTAGGCCTAAGCGGGCAAAAGAGGTGTGACTTGGAAAGGTTTTGTCAGAACGCCCTTTCATGCGCAATTCCGCTTCCACAGGAATATGTCCTAGCTCATCGATTAGCTCAACATATCTTTCGCAAAGATAGTCAATATCGTATGCGCTTTGAAACTCGTTAGCTTCCAATCCTGCTTCTCTAAGAGCATCCCCCCAACGAGCCCAATACTTCCCCAACCAATCTGATCGCTTGATCCCTGTTGCGTTGAAAAAAACCTGTGTCCCCAAAGCTTTTCCTTCATTCTCACGAGCGGTTCGCAGAATCTCATTTAAGATAAAATCTTTAGTCATTTTAATTAAGCGCGTAGGATGGATAGAACGCAGCGCGTAGGATGGGTAAAGCGATAGCGAAGCCCATTATCAATAAACGATGAGCTCCCTTTTGCAGCCCATCGACTCTTTTCTTCGTGGTGAATATTCAAAGGTACGCACAGCGTACCCTACCTCAATCCAAGTTATCGGTCACCGCGCCTAACGAAGCCGAACTCACCAGCTTGGCATACTTCGCCAACACACCACGCGTGTAACGAGGCGCAGGTTGTTTCCACTTTTCAAGACGACGGGCGACTTCATGCTCGTTGACGTGCAGTGTCAGTTCGTTGTTTTCCGCGTCGATGGTGATGGTGTCGCCATTCTCAACAATCGCCAGCGCACCGCCGACATAGGCTTCAGGCGTGATGTGCCCGACTACGAAACCGTGGGTGCCACCGGAAAAACGGCCGTCGGT
>JANYKK010000227.1 GCA_025361585.1 Methylobacter sp.
TAGGTCTTCATGAACTCAACCAAACTATAGCCTTTTTGAAATTGTACTTTGTTTTTCATGACCTTACCCTTATTCAAATGTTGCTAACATCAGTATAGTCTTTTTTGTGATTTTGGCTGTTCTTTATGGGTAATCAGGTAGATATAACAAAGCGTAGTAAGAATCGGGGTTATAAACCCAGTCCTGTTTGGATTGATTTTTTGACAGGCGAGACCGCCCCCGGTTTTTCATTTGTGAGTGGGCGATGCGGCCCTATTATCGGGCTACCTTTTCGGAATCTTGTGCCTGGAAAATGATGGCCCATCACATTACCAACCGTTTTATGTGTGCCACCGTACCGACTTAACTCAATTGTGCAATTTACAATTACTTCGGCTCAATGAATTGTCTGTGTTTGAATCGAATTGATGTGAACATGACAAGAAGGTCATTTTCCACACTATTGAAGATTGGAGTAATTACGCAGACATCAGGAGCATCAAGCGAAAGACGCTGGCTATATCGCAAAGTGATTAAAAACCGCAGTTGAGCATTCTAGACAACAACGAGGTGCCCTATGGCTAGAACCCGCCGTATCCATCTGATCAATCCGAGGGCCGACACGTTCGCAACCCGGTCTTTATTTTTCGGCAAGGCGCTCTACTCGCCGGTCGCCGGACTCCTCGCCGTCGCTGTGCTGATCCCGGAAGACGAGTACGAAATCATCCTGACCGACGAGAACATCGAACCTATCGATTTCGATCTGAATGTCGATATGGTGGGCATCTCGGCGATGACCTCCTATGTCAACCGGGGTTACGAGATTGCCGATGCTTTCGGGCTCGCGGCGTTCCCGTCATCATGGGCGGCGTACATGTCAGCTATCTGCCTCAGGAGGCGCTCAAACACGCCGACGCGGTAGTGGTCGGAGAAGCAGAGCTGATTATGGACAAAGTTCTCGACGACCTGCTCCACAACCGGTTAAATGGCATCTACAAGGCCGAAAGCCTGCACTCGATGGTAGGCATGCCGAAACCGCGACAAGGGCTGCTTAAAAGCAACCGCTATATCAACAAGGGGTTCGTCCAGACCTCCCGAGGCTGCCATCACGGCTGTACCTTTTGCGCTGAACCCACGATGTACGGCTTGCGCTTTCGCTACCGTCCCATCGAAGACATCATCGCCGAGATCGAGCACATCGAAGAGCGCGTGATCCTGCTTAACGATGCCGACTTTTTCGGAACCCCGAGCCGGGCGATGGAAGTCATGAAGGCCTTTAAAGGGCGCGGGTTAAAATGGCAGGCGGCGGTGAACAGCCGCGATGCGAACGATGAGCGCCTGCTGGAATTGGCGGCGGGGAGCGGATGCTTCATGCTGTCCATCGGCTTCGAGTCCATCTCCAGGCAAACCCTGCGCAATGTGCACAAGTGTCAGAACGCCCCGGATTCGTATCGCGAGTTGGTCAAAAAGCTGCACCGATACGGCATCATGGTGCTCGGCCTGTTCATGTTCGGCTTTGAAGGCGACGAACCGACGGTGTTCGACGAAACCTTGAAGTTCAACATCGACGCCAAGTTCGACATGTGCGGCTATTCGCTATTGACGCCCTATCCGGGCACCATCAACTGGTTCGAGATGATGCAGCGCAAACAGATCGTGTCCTTCGATTGGGACAAATACGACCAATCCCACATCGTCTTTAAACCGGCCCAGCTCTATCGCGGTTATCTGGACACCTATGACGGGTTTTATACCGCGAATTCGATGTTGCGTCGCTTTCCGTGGGACGGCTCCCGCAACCGCACAAACTGGACCATTTACAATGCATTCTTTCGTAAGGGCGGCGTCGTGACCCGCGATCCTGAGCTGCTGGTCGCAAGGCCGACATCCGAACCCGAATTCGCGGCTATGCCGCCGCTGATCCCGCAAAAGGCCGCGTGGCGGGAATTGGTGATGGGGATGGCTGAAACGGGGGGATAGCAGCTTCCGAATAGCATAGAAAACAGCATGTTCCGGTTCCGGCGGCTTTCCCGCCGGGGTAAAGCGGCTGGTTGAAACTCGCTCGCCTTTTTCGATGTTACGTGGAAAATAGCCTTTACGTAGCCTGCTGAATGCCCTGGCCTACAATCAAGCATCAGTTATGAAAACCTGTTTTATTCGGATTTGCTGCTCAAAGAAAAGCAACAAAGAAGTGTATATTTTTAATACATAAATGGCGCGCCAAAGGAGATGAAAATGGGCACTGGGTCGAGTCCGTTGAACTTGTATAACAAGCCTATTCACTATTCTTTGCGAGTACTCCATCCCATAAAATGAACGCGGGGACGCCGCGCGCGGATATGTTCGCGGACGGTGTCAGACCACGGCAGTGCTTAGTGGATGGAGACATTTCTAATCTAGCAAAAAATCTTAGGATATTTGAGCTTCAGCACCCAAGAGAGGACGACGCGGAGGAGGTACGACGACAAGGAGGGCGACTTTGGGTGCCTTGGAGTTCTGTTAATAACTGTACGCGAGAGAAATATTACTTTTTGGTTTGATTGGCGGAAATCGGCCAAAACCGGTCATTCGGGAATGAACAGAAAATGTCCACTTTCCCCCGCACCATTTCAACCAGCGCGCCAGGATTTTTCGCGAAAGCTAAAATGGATCCGTCCGATTTTAGCAGCGAAAAATGACCTGGCGATTAATGCCTGCGGCGGCCCGCGTTCGTCCTCCGTCCGTCACGACACACAACTTCGCGTTGCTACGCTGTGCGCCATGACTCCCGTAATGACTTGACGCCGTGTCGGATGGCCTTGCATTTTGACTACGCTTCCGCTAACGCTACAACTTCGTCAAAACGCC
>JANYKK010000280.1 GCA_025361585.1 Methylobacter sp.
GGTCAACACGATGATAGGTAATGTCAAAAGGTCGATTGACGGGGCCTATCACGCTATCAATCACAAACACCTTCCGCGCTATTTGGCCGAGTTTTGTTATCGCTTCAATCGGCGATTTGTCCTTGAAGATCTGCTGCCCCGCCTCTGTTACGTTGCGGCCAGAACGCCACCTATGCCTATGCGGCTTCTGAAGATGGCTGAGGATTATGGGTAATCAGGAAAACTTATACTCTTGACAATGTTAGCAAGCATTATTCCTTCTCTGCTGACAGGATGCGTGACACAAAAACCTAATATAAAATCAAAGATTGGAAACGCAATAGACGTAGATACTGAGTTCAAAAATCTATATTTTTTAGCATTTGATCACGAAGGTCGGTTTACCAACCCACAAGAAGCGGCTCGAGCAATTCGTGAAATAAAAGCTGATGTGAAGATCAAGAATATCGTGATACTGAGTTTAGGCTGGAACCATGACCGTGATGATTTACCGAGAACCTATCAAGACTTGCTAAGAGCCTACTATGGATATATTACAAATAAATATCCAAAATCCCTAGAAACGATGAAAGAAACTGCCTTTTTTGCAATCTCATGGGAGTCCAGCTTGACGGGTGTAAGTGATGCATTTGCCGATATTATCCCAACAGTAATGGCAAAAAATATTGGGACTGTTCTCTCAGTGCCTTTCCAGCCATTGACTGTTTGGTCTAAATCAAGGGCGGCTGACAAAGTTGGTCTCGAAGACCTCAAAGAGGTAATGACGGAAATCATGAATCAAATCACCACACCCCAAAAAGACTTTAGTGTTTTCATGATAGGGCACAGCTTTGGCAGCCGTATATTGACGGCCTTATCCTCGTCAAAATTGGGTGGTATATTTTTTGAAAAATTAAGAGTTGATGATGACAACAACAAACTACTCAAGTCAACCAAAGGTATGGTGTTAATTCAGCCCGCTTTAAGTCCAGAGGATATTCTTTCTATCAATGGTTTTAGCAAATACCCTGAAAATAATTTTCCAATTGTCATTACTGAAAGTAGACATGACCATCTTAACCGGTTTGGTTTCCCTATTATTCAAATCCCTTTTAACTTATCCAGCATCCGATTTTCTGATAGGCTTAGAAATTCCCTGAATGATTTAATACCGAAAGAATGGCAATATTCTGACACCAAAACCACCGTAAACTACGACTGGTACAATGTAGTATCTAATTTGGTATTTGCCCCTTTTTATTCTACGGCTTCTTATCTACATGGACAATATGATGAACTTACGAATCGTAATTGGGCGTATATTCCAGATACCTTGGCGCAACTGCCCCTTATTGAAATTCCTGTGGAAGAAATCAATAAGCTGACCAGTCCTCAACAAAAGTCCGATGAAATCTGGGGAAACAGGCATAAAGGGCTGTTTTCATTCGGATCAATAATGGAATCAGCCTCAACTTATCAGTCGATACCTAAAGAGCAGAACTCAAAACCTGTTTACGATCTGGAAGAAATACTAGTCATGCCAGAAATGCCCAAAGGTATTATTCCAATTGATGCATCTAAAGAAATTAGTTTTGGACTATATGGGGAGAATCTAAATAATCCTTTGTGGGATTATACTATTGGATGGTTTGACCCACTTGGTTCGCACATTGATTATAATAACCCTAAGATTTACGATTTAATTTATTGCGTTACAGAACTAAACGGCAAATGTAATCCAAATCCATAATTATTATGTCCGCTCTATTTAACTAAACTCTCGGCGTTCATTTTTGAGTCCAGTAATCCTATAGATCAGGCGTTTCAGGCTAATTGCGCGACAAGCCGGAAACGCCACCTCGCGCTAAGCTTTGGGCAGTCTTATCCGGTCTACTTCCCTGCGTTACTCTCCCCACATGGATGCGTGGATTACAGATTTTGCATGGAGCACAATATCTGTCCCTGCAGCCGTTCGAGGTGATATGCCTACATTAACCCACCACTCAACAATTCCCGAGCCCGATTATCCGCACCCGACGGAAGCTTGCTGGGACTAGCATTAATCCAAGCAACTATGTCTTTCCATGCGGTGGGCGCTTCTAAGTCGCGCAGCAGCATGTGGTAGCCGTGCGAGTAAATCGCCACGGTTTTTTTGGCCGTATCCGCCTGAAGAAATTGCTGCAAGAACGCATATGTCGGCTCTTTAGGGATGATTTCGTCTTTCTCTCCGTACAGCATCAGGGTGTTTCCGTGCAGCGAGGCGGCGCTGTTAAATGCCGCATCCATCAAATCGGTCAAGCCGTACACCGTTTCTACACGGGTCGCCTTGATTACCCACGGATCTCGTCCCAAGGCTCTGAGCATTTCGATGTTATCCGATGGCACGACATGCACGCCCTCCCCGGTCAAAGTCATCCACGGTAGGCTGTGCGCCAGCGTCCACAGCAAGCCGGTTTGATACCAGGGCATCGTTGATCTGGCCCATAAAGCCGGAGCGGCGAGAATAATGCCCGCAACTTCGGGCATATCCGCCTGAGCCATCGATGTTATAACTATCGCGCCGCCCATACTTTCTCCGAGCAGGTAAACCGGGCGTTTCGGATAGCGTTGTTTGACCAGCCTTACCAAGGCTTGCAAATCCTGAGTATAGGCTTCTCCCCCTGCCCATAATCCGCGTTGGGGGGCCATACCGAAACCGCGTTGATCGTAAGCGAAACAAGCTATGCCCTGCTGACTGAAATACTCTCCCGGCTTATCGAAAAAACGGCTGTAATCGTTAAACCCGTGCAGCGCGATAATAACCGCACGCGGTTCGGTTTTCGGCAACCAATGCCGTAATGGTAAACTTGCGCCGTCTTCGGTCAGAAAAATAGCCTCACCAAGTTGCGCCGAGTTGCTTTTTGCGCCGGGCGGATGAATCATCGGCATACAGCCGCTTAACGAAATCAGCAGTAAAAGAGCAATCAGTGGGTATCGGGGTTTCATGCGTTTGGATCAAATCTGTACGGGGAGATAATATTATATACTTTCACCTATCAAAGTTCGGTAGTATTGCTCAACTATTCAAACATTGGCTAAGGCTTTATCATATGCGCCAATACACAACCCTAAGCTAACAACCTTGGCAAGATCATCCCGTTACTCCAGCAACAGCAACTTTCGCTCACTGTCCATCAAGGGCGTACTGCGCAAGGCTGTGCTTTATCTGCTGCTCACCTTCCTGGCCTCATCGATCGGCTTGTGCTTATTGTTGCGTTGGGTGCCAGCGCCAACCTCGGCGTTTATGGTGTACCGGCATGCTGAAGACATGCTCAACGACGGTTCGTTCAAGTCCATTAAATACTCCTGGGTCGGCGCAAAAAAAATCTCGACTTACGCCTCTTCGGCGGTTATTGCCTCCGAAGACCAGCGGTTTTTCCTGCACTCCGGGTTTGACCTGCATTCCATACAGTCCTCCATCGATGTGTACATGGATGGAGGACGGCTTAGGGGGGCGAGCACTATTTCCCAACAAGTGGCTAAGAATTTATTTTTAACGCCGTCAAAAAGTTTTGTCCGCAAGGGGCTGGAAGTCTGGTTTACGACGCTAATCGAGTTGCTGTGGAGCAAGGAACGGATATTGACGGTTTACCTGAATATCGCTGAATTCGGCGACCATATATTCGGTATTGAGGCTGCAAGTCAGCGTTATTTTGGCGTCCACGCCAGCCAAATCAACCGCTCTCAAGCCGCATTATTGGCGGCAACCCTACCTAACCCAATACTGCTGCGGGCGGCTCAGCCGTCAAATTATTTACTCAGACGGCAAAGCTGGATACTCAGGCAAATGCAAAATCCCGGGGAGTCGCTATTTTTGCGAAAGCTTTTATGGGCATCCCTGCCCAACAAGCAGCAAAAACTACGCGACCGCTCATGCCTGCGGCTGCCCCAGCCGTCCTGCTTCATTCGTTGGATACCCAGCAAGGGGTATCCAGCATCTTTCTCGCAATGACTCGACGCGATGTCGGGAAAGCCTGTATTTTCACTACGCAAAAAGCGCTTCGTGAAAACACATGCACTATCGCTTCTGGGGACTACTCGACTCCTGTCTCGCAGCGAATGAGGTTTAAAAAGCATAAATTCTGATATAATCGCGAAAACTATAATAACTGTCCGAGACAGACTTCCATTTCACTTCACCACCCTGTAAATAGAGATAAACCATGAGTATGCAAAAATCCACCTTCAACACTCGTTTAATCATGAGTAGTCTGGTTATATCAAGTCTGCTTGCAGGCTGTGCGAGTACTGCGAAGCCCAATGAATTAGATCCCTGGGAAGGCTGGAATCGCGGCACCCAAGACTTTAATGACGATCTGGACAAGGCGATTTTAAAGCCCGTGGCGAAAGGCTATCTGTGGATCACTCCAAAATTCGTTAATGACGGCATAACTAATTTCTTCAGTAACATGAATGACATTGGCGTAACCCTCAATGATTTTATGCAACTTAAAATGACACAAGGCGGTATGGATGCCAGCCGCTTCCTAATTAACACCACGGCCGGCGTAGCCGGTTTTGTCGATGTGGCAAAAATGATCGACCTGCCCAAGCATAATGAAGACTTCGGACAGACGCTAGGCTTCTGGGGCGTTCCGACGGGTAACTATCTGGTCATGCCGTTTATGGGGGCTAGCTCTCCTAGAGAAGTCGTCGGCGCTATTGGCGATGCATTAATGAATCCACTCACCTATACCTTTGCTGTTGCCGGTGGCGGTGTTGCTGTCAGCGCAATCAATGCAGGAGCTAAATCGGTTGATGTCACCGACACCCGCGCCGATTTAATACCGACTGAAAAAATCGTTAATGAAGCCTCTGGGGAAGATCGCTATTCCTTTATCAAGAATGCTTACCAGCAGCGCCGCGAATATCTGCTCCATGACGGCAATATTCCTGAAGAAGAGGAACCCCAACTGGAAGAAGCAGCAGCGACTGAAAACAAGGGCGCAACAAAAACCAACTTCCCTGCCCCGGCAACTACCAACAATAAACCCGGTTCAGCCCCGGTTTCCGATAACTCCAAGCACTTTCTGGACATATCTGCACCGGTTAAGAAATAAGCGCTACAACATGGGCGACCGACCGGTCGCCCATCCGTTTTAAAATGAAATTTTCAGTATTTATCTTGTTGTTGGGTATTTTTTCGGAATGCTCGTCATCGCCCGCCGCTAATAACTGGGCAACTATCAAACAAACCGCACAAATCGGCGACAGCGCACAGAGCATCGGTTCCTATACCGCCGGATGCTTGAGCGGCGCAGTCTCGTTACCCCCCAACGGCACCGGCTATCAATTGATGCGCCCTACCCGCAACCGTTCTTACGGCCATCCAGACTTGATTCGGTTTATCGAAAACTTGGCGCAGACCACGTATTTACAAAGCCGGGGCGTGCTGCTGATCGGCGACCTGGGACAGCCTCGCGGGGGCCCGACTTCGAGTGGCCATCGCAGCCATCAAACCGGGCTCGATGTCGACATCTGGTATTTGCTGTCGCAACAAGCCGAAACCCGAAGACTGGAATTTAGTGAGCGCGAAACCTGGAGCGCACCCTCTGTGCTTGCCGCCCAATCGGATGCCATTGATGACAGCCAGTGGTCACCGGCTCATGAGAAAATTCTTGAGGCTGCGGCGCAAAGGCCTGAAGTAGACCGCATCTTCGTCAACCCCAGCGTCAAGCGCCTGTTATGCTCACGCAAGACAGCCCATAACTGGTTAAGAAAAATACGCCCGTGGTGGAAGCATGACGACCACTTCCATGTGCGCCTCAAATGTCCATTGAATAATAAAAACTGCGCCGGACAAGAGCCGCTTCCTGTTAGCGACGGCTGCGACGCATCGTTGGCTTGGTGGTTTTCAGAGGAAGCCAAAGCAGAGGCCTCCAAACCTAAAAAACCGGAGCCGCCGCCTGTACTTCCTGGACTGTGCGATGCTGTTTTAAATGCGGATGACCCAACTAAATCAAACCCTTCTCATCCCGGATCGGGACGATAAAGCCCAACCCGTCATCCGTTGCAATATATTCGGACAGTTCTAGTCGCAACTTATCCAGTGCCTCATCGAGCACCTCGTGTTTAACCTGATGATACGAAGGCAGCATTGTCGATGCGTTATGGTACTTCAAAATATCCAATAATATTCTGGCTTGCTCAATGGTGTATCGATGTTTCACAACTTCTCCGTTGGTATACTTAATCTGTTTCATTTTTTCACACAAGTGTTAAGCAATTTTAGCAGCTTCGCGTAGCTTCATCCTGTCGCCTGCTAATAAAAAGACAATTATAGCTTGAGACATCCATACTAAAAAATCCGCGCTTCCCTGTAGGGGCGAATTCATTCGCCCAGGGCGGATAAATCCGCCCCTACAAGCCGCTCAATACGTTTTCATCAAGCCATCCAGCGTCAGCCCGCAACTGGGTACAAACGCTTTCATAAAAAACATGACTTCCGGCTGATCAGATGCACCGAGTGTTAAAACCAATTGCTCGGAAGCCATTTCAAATTCCCTATTGCCCGCCTTTAACTCGGCCTGACATTTAAGATAAGCCGATATTTTATCTGCCGCCTTGATGATCTGCACATGCTCTTCCGGTATCATGTCATGCTGAATCAGCACTTGATAATCCGCCCGTAGTTCTGCCGGCAAAAGAGTCAACAACTCAATCTCCGCCTGTTTTTCAATCTGCTTGTAAGCAACATTGATTTCCGGGGAATGATATTTAATCGGCGTCGGCAAATCGCCGGTAATCACTTCGGTAATGTCATGATACAAAGCCGCAGCAGCGATGGCGTTGGCATCGACATTACCGTCGTAGTAACGATTTTTAATCAAAGCCAGAGTATGGGCAATCACCGACACTTCCCAGCTATGCTCCATCACATTTTCATCAAGCACATTGCGCTTTAGCCCCCAGCGCTTGATCCATCTCAGTCGGGATAAATACGCATAAAAAGTACTCGTTATCTCATTCATGTTTCAATCGATTGCTTCAATAAAAGTGTTTTCTATCGGTGTTTGCACATAATGCTTCTTATCGTCCCAGAAGTAGTAATAGCCCTTGTCGCTGCTGGTAACTTTGCCATTGCGTATCATCCAGGTTTTTGCAGTCGAACCGTTGGCATAAGTGACCAGATAATTCCCGTCCAGCAGTTCGACCGCCTTCCTGGACAGCTGGTTTTGTTGATCCTGCGTACAGCCAACCAGCAAAACCAGCATTGCCAGTAGTTTGATTATTTTCATCGATTAAGCCTTAAAGTATTTATAGCTGTTGATTATAGAATTATGGTGCTTAAATATACCATTTTGGCGACATCTAAACATCATGCTTATTCAGTGGTACCCCGGCCATATGCACAAGGCCAGCAAAGAGGTCAAAGAAATCCTGCCCCAGGTTGACCTGATTATCGAAATCCTGGACGCGCGTATTCCGTTCAGCAGCCAAAATCCGATGCTTGCCGAACTGCGCGGCGACAAGCCCTGCATCAAAGTCCTCAGCAAAAGCGACCTTGCCGACCCCGACATCACCCAGCAATGGCAAACCTATCTGGAACGGGAGCAAGGCGTAAAAACACTGGCGCTGACCATCGAGCAGCCTGAGAAAATGCGCCAACTGACTGAGCTGTGTCATAAGATGCTGCCGAACAAAGCCAGCAGCGACAAACCCATTCATACGCTAATCATGGGCATACCCAACGTCGGTAAATCCACGCTGATCAACGTCCTGGCCGGACGAATGATCGCCAAAACCGGCGACGAACCGGCCATCACCAAAACCCAGCAACGCATCGACATCGGCAACAACATTATCCTGCTGGACACCCCCGGCATGCTGTGGCCCAACGTCGAAAACAAGAACAGCGGCTACCGGCTGGCGACCACCGGCGCAATCAGGGATACCGCAATCAGCCATGACCAAATCGCCTACTTCGCCGCCGACTATTTGTTGCAGCATTACCCAAAATTAGTGCTGGCCCGCTATCAGCTAGAACAACTTCCCAAAAGCGAGATGGAGCTGATGGAAATCATCGGCAAAAAGCGCGGCTGTCTGCGTTCAGGCGGACGCATCGAGATGGATAAAGTATCCAAAATCCTGTTGGCAGAACTGCGCGCCGGAACCATCGGCAGAATCAGCCTGGAAACCCCGGAGATGATGGAAACAGAACTGGCTGAATTGGTGATTATTCGGGCTGAGAAAGAAGCTAAGAAAAAAGCACGGAAGGAAAAATGGAAAGGGGCTAGTTAAGCTGACTTGGCAGACACATGAGAATTTTAGCTGGTGAATATGGCTCGAACGATGTGTTTCCTTCACACCTGAATTGCTCTACCCTCAGCATCCATGAGTCAGCACACCCTATGTGGATCCTGATAGAACTTGCATTACAGATTTCTTGCACAGTATTTCTTAATAATAACGAGGTCGTAAATTGAAGCTTTTAGAATCTATTAGTAAATTAGGTGAGGAAGGCGCGTTTGCTGCCGCTGCCGATTTATCGATCCAATTGCAAATAAATTGGGATGAAGAAGTGAAGTATCTTTTTCGCGTAGTTGCCGCTGATTTAAACAGAGTTCCTGGAAATATTGGCGGTAAAAATGATGATGAAATTACAACCATAAAAAAGTGGCTTGAAAAATATAAAAAAGGCTATGAAGGTCGAGCTTCACAACGATTATCTAACCCTTTAGGCACTGTAGCAGACCCTGTTATAGAAAAGATTATAGGGGCAAGGCTCAGCAACTTAACCAATGAAGATCTTAAAAAGATCTCATTTGCTCATCGTCTTGGCATGTCAGCGGAAAATATACTTGGCTTGTTACTTGAGGAGTATTTATCGATTAATCTCAAGCCTAGAGGCTGGCATTGCGCATGGGGTGAAACTGTAAAATCCGTTGATTTCGTAAATGAAGATGGCAGTTTGCTACAGATAAAAAATAGGAGTAATTCCGAAAACAGTTCTAGCAGCGCAATCCGCAATGGAACGGAAATAGAAAAATGGTACCGGATTAAAGCGGATAGGATTGAATATATGTGGGAAACTCTAAATCAAATTTGCGATACAACAACGCTCTCCGAGGAAGCATTTGTAGACTTTGCAACCAGCTGCGTACGTAATAATCCCGGCTGCATAGTCGTAGAAGCAGAAAATCCTTGGGGCTGATAAAAACCATCCTAAAACAAAGAAGTTTGAACCGGATGTTCAGAGCCATTTTGCCCTGATATTTTGAGAAATTGTTGCTTCCATTCCGAGTCACTTGTGTATTTGTACCTTGAATAATTGAATCCATTAATCTGCTCAATCTCGGCCTGACTGACAAGCTGCATCGCCAACTTACCTACTGCAAACCCGAGACTAGCAGGTACAGCATTGCCAATTTGTTTGTATTGCTCAATTAAAGGCCCGGTAAATTGCCAATTATCCGGAAATTCTTGAAGGGCTCGATATTCTTGGATAGATAATGGTCTGTCTTCTTCAGGGTGCGCCAAATCGGTTGCTGGCATTGCCGGATGAGTAACTAATGTGGGAGAAGGTTTATCCCACATTAGTCGCCTGAGGAATCCAGTTTTTCCACCACCTGAGTAAAATGATTTACCCATAGCTTCTTTCTGCAAATCTTCGGGTAAATGACGCCAGTTTTGCCCCTCTTTTAACAGCCTGTAATAAACCAAGCGTTTCTCTGGGAAACTTAAATGCGTATGCTCTACTAATCCTTTAGTGGCTTGTCTAAATGTTCGCCATTTTTTTAAACCATAGATTCCATTTTCAGAGTGTGTTGGAACAAGAAACGGAGGTTTGGTTCCATCACGACAGCAAACAATGATTACTCGCTCCCTGCTTTGAGGTGTACCAAAGTTTGCAGCATTGTAAAGATTAAAGGAATAGTTATATCCCGCGTGTTCCAGCCGATTAAGAACAAAGTTAAGAGCACCTCCTGGAAGTTCGTCCAACGTCAGATCGGGGTAACTATCTCCCCTCATATCGTGCGGACGATGCGTCATAGGACAAGAAAGTAGCCCTCTAACATTTTCAATAACTAAAATTTTAGGTCTAATATTGAGAGCTATATCAAGATAGGAGAGAAAAGCATTACCTCGATCATCATTAAAGCCATTTCTTTTTCCAGCCGTACTAAAAGCTTGGCATGGAGGGCCTCCCATTATTAGATCAACATCATCATTTCTTGTTAAGCCAGCGTAATGTAATACGTCATCGGCTGAATAATTGTTAATATCTCCAATAAGGGCTATTTCTGGCTTATTTAAAGCAATGGTTTGACGACAATACTTGTCAACCTCGCAAGCTAATCTTATGTCAAACCCAGCCCTTTCAATTCCAAGGTCAAGCCCCATCGCTCCAGAAAAAAAACTCAAAGCGATAGGCCTATTATTTTTTTGCATGTATACAGGATGGTCTTCTGCAATCGTATGTGCTGTCGTTAACCCATACCTTGATAAGCTTTCTGAGTCTATGAACCAAGAAGTCCCAATTTTTTCAGCCACGATTAAACCTTCACGGCATAGAGTTCTTACTCGTTGCACACTTACATTGAGATTTTTTGCGGCCTCTTTTATTGTCAACTTGGTACTCATTGTAGATTTCCATTGCGAAACTAAAAACAAGTACCTATTTTAACAAGACATGAGCATTTAACAAGTATAAAACTAAGAAACGAAATACATCGCTAAATACGTTCGCAATAACTCAAGAACTACACGACAACATCGAACATCCCGCCCGTTGCCTTGCCCAATCGGGGCGTTTCAAGGCGAATTCTTCCTTGCCGGGTTGTTCGTCGTAAGGGCGGCGCAGCAGCTCCAACAGTTCATTAACCATCGAAAAATCGCCCTGCTCCGCCTTGTCTATCGCCAGTTGCGCCAGGTAATTCCTCAGCACGTATTTAGGGTTGGCGGCGTTCATAGTCTTGATCCGCTCGGCATCGGCCATGCCGGAATTTTGCATCCGCTTGATATAAGACCTAAGCCAATTGCCTAAACGCGCTTTGTAGTCCTCGGTTAACTGCTCCGGCACATAGTAGGCTTCCATCAGCGGCAGCATCAAATCGTCGTTGCTCAACTCAACATCCATGACCAGCTCCGCCAGCTTACGGTAAAAAATGCTCATGTCGGTTTCAACCAATTGCAACAGAATCAGCAGTTCGGCGTTTAACTCGTCATCGGTTGCCGGATCATAAGCATCCAGCCCCAGCTTGGCGGCAACCATGGCTTGCCAGCGCTGTTCAAAGGTTTCGGCATAAACATTAATCGCCTGTTGCAGGGGTTCGACCTGCTCTATCAGCGGATAAATGGCATTGGCCAGCTGCCCCAGATTCCAAAACGCGATTTGCGGCTGGTTGCCGAAACGGTAGCGGCGCTCCGCCACATCGGTGGTGTTGGGCGTCCAGTTGGGATCGTAATTTTCCAGCCAGCCGTAAGGGCCGTAGTCTATGGTGAGGCCGAGTACCGACATGTTATCGGTATTCATCACGCCATGAACAAAGCCGACCCGCTGCCAGTGCACGATCATTTCCGCCGTCCTGCGGCAGACTTCTGCAAACCATTTCAGATAAACGTCAAATGAAGGCTCA
>JANYKK010000323.1 GCA_025361585.1 Methylobacter sp.
ATGACATTAGGGATAAAGCAAGGGGTGTGCCACAATCAAAATATAGTATTATCTAATTGATTAATAACTATTAAATTTGTTTTAAAGAGGGATTAATAACGTTGTGTTTCAAACATTTTGTAATGTTCTGTAGGCTTAGCAACAGTGCGGTTATTTAGGAATATTAGTCCACCACGAAGACACGAAGAGCACGAAGTCTTCTCGTTCCCACGCGACGCGCTCATCGATATACACAAGTGTTTTAGGAACACACCGTCATTCCGGCAGGGATTGCCGGAAACCATGTGAATGCTTGATTTAACAAAGCAATTATGCGTAGCAAGGCTTGTTGTCAGCTTCGGCATGCCATCCATGGCTTCTAGATCCCGACAATCCCTGCCGGGATGACGTGCTTAAAAATACTTGTGTATATCGATGAGCGCGTCGCGTGGGAACGAAAGCAAATATATTGAAGATTTTGTGTTTGTAGATAGGCCAATCAACAGAAGGATTGTTATAAACAGAACAAAACCCGCGCGGCATTTATCAGCAAACAAAGTCATATAACCATAAGTTAATCATATGGTTATATCGTTTACCCAGTACCGATAAAAACTGGATTGAATATTGCTTAAGTAAAAAGATACACCTACTTAATAATGGAGTTTGCAATGTCTTCTACGGTCTTTTCTGAAATATTAAGCGGTTTGTACGAAAACAAAGTCGTGCCTTATATTGGCCCTGGCGCGCTTTTCGATGCAACCAATAAGCTAACCGGAGCGCCAATGCCTGCCGACAGCAACAGCCTGATTTTGGCTATGAATAACGGCAACCCGATGGCTCCCAAGCTGATGTATGAGTTTCCCCGAGCGGCCATGAATCAGGAGCTTAAAAGAGGCAGAAACTTTCTGGGTCAGTTTCTCACTAAATTATATGGAGAAACCGAATATACGCGTGCGGCAGTACACGATTGGCTGGCGGAGTGGCGACCTTCCTATGTCATCGATATTAATCGCGACACCCAATTGCAAGACAGCTATTCCGATGAAGAGCATACGTTGATTGTAGGCGTCGCAAGGATCACCGCCAGCCAGTTTCGATTTAAAATATTTCACTATGACGGCAGCGATTATTTTGAAATCCCTCAGGAACAGATTCATCCCAGAATCCCCATTTTATTTAAGCCGTTGGGCACACCTAAACCGGAAGCCAATTACATCGCTTCGGATGCCGATTATGTCGATTACATCACCGAGTTAATGGGCGGATTTGCAATCCCCGATTTCCTAAAAGAGTACCGCAAGGGCAAGCAATACCTATTTATAGGCATGCCGTTAAACCGGGATTCAGAGCGCATGGTGATGAGCGACATCGTTTATGGCGCGGCAGAGCATAAAGGTTGGGTTTTGAATAAGAATCCGACCGATAAGGAAAAACGGTACTGCAAAAAAATAGGTCTGGAAATACTCGATGCCGGTGTTGAAGATCTTCTGGATGTCGTACTTAACTAATGACTCAGTCCGACGTATTCGCCAATCACCGGCTGCTGCTTTATTACAAAGGCGACATCAGCGCCTTGATTTTGTTTGCGCAGCACAGCAACGGCAGCATCTGCTTTCCCGAACCGCTGCCCCTCTTGTCCAGCGCACTGGAGCCTGAAGAGTTCATTAGCGAAAAAGTCAGTACTCATCCGGCGATGCTGGTCAACAACATCAATCAGCTTTTGCAGCTGGACAACGACCTGCTGCGTGTCGAACCGGAATTTAGCGAACAAATCGACACGCCCGGCGGTATTATCACCGTCCACATGGCGCGCTTCATGCTCCTAGACCCACCGCACAAACTGATGCAAAGCAGGGATTGCCGGATGAGAACCTTGCCTGAGCTGCGCGGCAGGCCGCCTGCGGAAATGGAGCTATTGCGCCGCGCGTATACTAAGGTAATGTAGGCCTGCGATGTTCGACTTCATGGACATGGGCTTTGATGAACCCGTCGAGCCGATGGGGGTTCGGGGCCGTATATACCTGAGGCAAGCGAATGTATGCGTTGCGGAATCTGTGTCAGCAGTTGCCCGACCTTCCGCCTGTTCCAGATCGACGAAGAAACCCCGCGCCGACGCATACGTACCATCAGCAAAATTCTGGTTGAAAACCTGCCGATCAGCGCCGATGAACGCAAGCATCTGGATAACTGCCTGCAATGTCGGGCCTGCGAAACCGTTTGCCCAAGCCGAATGGCTTACGGGCAGTTATTCGATCAAGCTCAAGCACAGTTAAAAGCTAATCCGGGTTGGTTGGCGAAACTGGCTTTCAGGCTGATTGAAAACAAGCGCTGGCGGACGAGGATAATGCCTTTGCTGACCGTTTACCTGAAATCGGGCTTGCAAAAACCGTTACGTAGCAGCGGATTGCTGAAAAAACTGCATTTGGCGGATGCCGAAGCCTTGCTGAATAAACCGGCATTGCAGGCATTGGCTGTTTCTTATCCTGCCAGCGGCACGAAGCGTGGCAGGGTCGCGCTATTTACCGGCTGTATCGCGGAACATTTCGATCGCGAAACCTTGCGGGCGGCAATCAAACTGCTCAACGCGATAGGCTACGAGGTTCTGGTGCCGCCGCAACAAGGCTGCTGCGGGGCGATACATCAGCACAACGGCCAACCTGCCGCCAGTTTGATCGACAACAACATATCAGTGTTCAATGCACTGGACGTCGATGCCGTACTCCACACCGCCACCGGTTGCAGGGCGATGTTAAGCGAATATCAAAGCGACGATAACGAGACAGCAGAGCTGTTCCGGCAACGCTTGTCCGACATCATCGATTTTTTGCTGAAACATTGGCCGGACAAGTTGCAACTGACCGTATCCGATCTGAAAGTCGCAGTACACGAGCCATGCAGCCAGCGCAATGTGCTCAAAAACCAGCAAGCCGTTTATGCGCTGCTGCAAAAAATCCCCGGATTAAATATTGTCGCATTGGCCGACAACCACATCTGCTGCGGCGCAGGCGGCAGCTACATGCTGACCCATCCCGACAACGCCGCGCAGTTACGGGCTTTAAAACAGCAAATCATCGCCGATTCGTCGACGGATGTCGTGGTTAGCGGCAATTTCGGCTGCGCGGTTTTTCTTAATGCTGATGGGGGCGGGGTAGAGCATCCTTTATTGCTGCTGGCTAGGCACTTGCCGTCGATGTAGCACTCTATCAGAGCTTGAAATCCGGTTAAGTGCGACTTAACCAATAGCCCGGTTTTCTACTGTTATGCATCACTGCAACCACATAAATTGACTTGTCAATTTCTCGATAAAGCACAGAAAAGGGAAACCTGGAAAGCAAGAACCTTCGAAAACCGTTCTCGAAGAATGGCCATGTTTGAGGAAACTCAATAATCGCTTGATAAGCTGATTCGAGTTCGTTCAAGAAGTCATCCCCTAAGCCTTCAGACTGATCTTGGTACCAAACATATGAAGCCTTTATCTCAGAAGAAACTTCGGGGTGAAACCTTAACACACCCTAACCTTTAATCTCTTTCTTTATATCGTCCCAAGACACGGACTCAACCTTACCGGAAACAAGTTCTTGATACCTTTTCTCGGCTAATTCAGCCCACGCCTGCTCAGCACCTTCATCTTGCTTGGTTTCAAGCGAAGAAATCAAACAATGAGCCACCAGCGCTCTCTCGTTGACATTCAATTGCTTAGCATTTTCTAAAACTTGACTAATATTCATGGCCGATTTATCCGTTAATTTGTATTTTTGAATTCTAGCATGGTGCTCGAAAAGCGAGTAGCACATATGGTATGCAACGCATACGGACTGCTTGCTATTGAAGTGGAACATCAGATTTGAAAGCTTCAAAACCTGGATATATATCGTCGACCTTCATGTGCAATGCTTTTATTCCAAGCTCTGGCTGCACTGTTGGACCAACCCTCGCTGAAACTACAGGAAGTTTCTCGCCATCTGGCAAACCGATTTCTTGATAAGGAGTAAGGCCGAATCTGCCGCTCCTGAACTTAACCTGATTTGAATCATCATCCTTTCTTGGGGAGTATATTAGCCTCCATTCCTCTTCTGCCTTAAACCCTTTATGTTTGAAGTGTTGATACCGCAAAATACTGACCTAATATATATTTCCAGTCAATCACTTTCAGGTGAGTTGGGCGCGCCGACAATCAACCGGCGACAGCCAGAATCACCGCACCAGCCTTAAACACCGCCGTGGCCTGCTGGCCTTTTTTCAAACCCAAGGCTCCAACGCTGTCGTTGGTGACGGTGGCGGCAACCTGCTCGCCGCCTTTTAGCTCGATATCGACTTCAGCGTTGACAGCGCCGGGTTTAACCTGGGTTACCGTGCCTTGCAGCTGGTTGCGCGCCGAAAGCAGGTAGCCGCCGAAATCGGTGACGATGATAATTTGCGGGGCCTTAACCAGCGCCACCACTTCCGTGCCGATCTTGATCCCCAATGCTTCGACGGATTCCTTGGTAATGGAGGCGACGATGGTTTCTCCGCCTTTCAGACTGACATGGACTTCTGCATTTACTGCGCCGATACACACCACGCTGACGGTACCGGTAAATTGATTACGCGCACTTGCTTTCATGATAAATCTCCTCGGTGTTGATTAATTTAATATCGATGTACCCTTGATCTGCACGTAAACCGCCATGCCGATCTGCAAACCCAGCATTAGCGCCGATTTGCGGGTGATGTACGCCAGCAGCGTCTGATTGCCGACCTGATCGCATCGGTTCCCTACCGATTGCGACACTTCCGCCATCCTTGGCAGTCGTAGCAGCACCACGCTCTGACTGTCGCGACCGTCGGCGATGCCGGTGATGGTCGCGGGCAGCACATTGAGAATGCTGGTGGCGGTCGGCGCCTCAAGGGCGATGCTGACGTCACGGGCGTAAATCTGCACCCGCAATGGCGTGCCGACCTCGGCATCGACCGCTGGCAGGCTGAGCGAGCCTCCGGCAAAGGCGACGCGGGTCAGATGGTAGTCGGCTTCATGTTCGGCGACAGTCGCCTGCCAAACCGTAGCGGCCTCCCGGTCTTGCGCCAGCGGCACGTCTAGACGGCTTTGCGTTTCCGATAGCGACCCCGAAGCCAGCGCCCGGCCGTCTTCCAGAATCACCAGAGTGTCGGCAAGTTGCGCGACTTCCTGTTGAGAGTGAGTGACGTACAGCACCGGAATGTCCAGTTGCTGATGCAGGCGGCTTAAAAACGGCAGGATTTCCTGTTTGCGCTTGAAATCCAGCGACGCCAACGGTTCGTCCATCAGCAGGACTTCCGGGTTCAGCGCCAGGGCGCGGGCGATCGCGACGCGTTGCCGTTCGCCGCCGGACAAATGTTCCGGCATGCGCTGCATTAAGTGACTGATGCCTAGTAATTCAAGAGTTTGTTCCAGTTTGACCGAACCGGGATTTTGTTTAATCCGCTTCAAGCCGTAGTGCAGATTATCCTGCACCGATAAATGCGGAAACAGGTTGGCTTCCTGAAACACATAGCCCAGCGGCCGCTTATGCGTAGGCAGGAACAGGTCGCGTTCGCTGTCCTGCCAAACATGGCCGTTGATTTCCAGCTTACCTTGCGGTGCGCGTTGCAGTCCGGCAATGCAGCGCAGCAGGGTAGTTTTGCCGGAACCAGAATGGCCGAACAACACGGTAATACCGGTGCCGGGCAGCTTTAAATCGACGTCTAATTTGAAGTCGCCGTAATCGAGCTGAAAGCAGGCTTGGATTGTGGTCATGTATGCACTTAGTTATATATGTGTATTAGGTTTATCAACGCAGCTCGTCATCCCGGCAGGGATTGCCGGGATCCAGAACACAGGGATGTGAAAAGTGACTTAAAAAATCGTTCCATATACTAAAAACAATAGTTAAATTAGAGATTGCCATCCATGGCTGCTGGATCCCGGCATTCCCTGCCGGGATGACCGTGTAGTATAAATTTGTATAGAAATCTGATGTCCAAAGCTATTTCAGCGGATGGGCGACGGGTTGCGTTTTCAGCACGGTGTACAACACCAGCAGTACGCTAAACGAGAACAACAGCAAGCAGCCGGCCAGCCAGTGGGCTTCGCTGTACTCCAGCGCTTCGACATGGTTGTAGATTTGCACCGACACCACGCGGGTCTTGTCGGGAATATTGCCGCCGACCATCAGCACCACGCCGAATTCGCCGACGGTATGCGCAAAGCCTAAAATAGCAGCGCTCAGGAAGCCGGGTTTCGCCAACGGCACCACAACGCTGAAAAACGTATCCAAGGGGCTGGCGCGCAAGGTAGCAGCCGCTTCCAGGGCTTGTTCGCTTATGCTGGAAAATGAGGCTTGCAAGGGTTGCACGACAAACGGTATGGAATACAGCACCGAAGCCACGACCAATCCTGCGAAAGTAAACGGCAACGTACCCAATCCTAACCAAACGGTCAACTTGCCGACCGGGCCTGCTGGCCCCATCAAAACCAGTAAATAAAAGCCGAGCACTGACGGCGGCAATACCAACGGCAATGCGACCAGGGTGTTAATGATGCCTTTAAAGGGTGAGGATGTGCGGGTTAGCCACCATGCTAACGGTGTGCCGATCAACAACATTAACGCAGTTGCGATTCCAGCGATTTTGCCCGTGAGCAACAGGGTGTCGAGATCGGCGCTTGTAAGCATACAGGTGAACTCCGATTACTTGGCCAGATCGTAGCCGTATTTTTCGATAATCGCCAAAGCGGGCGCAGACTTCAGATAGTCGAGCAAAGCTTTGGCGGCTGGATTTTCAGCGCCTAAAGTCAATAATACTGCGCCTTGCTTGATCGGGGCATAGCGATCGACCGGTACGATCCAGCCGGAACCAGTGGCGATCTTTCCGTTATCGATCACTTGCGATAAGGCGATAAAGCCCAATTCGGCATTGCCGGTACTAACGAACTGTTGGGTTTGGGCAATGTTTTCACCCAGAACCAGTAACGGCTGTAGTTTTTCAGATAAGCCCAGGTTCTTCAATACCTCCATAGCGGCAACCCCGTAAGGCGCCAGCTTAGGATCAGCCAATGCCAGATGTTTAAAACTACCGCTGCCGAGCACCTTGCCTTGATCGTCAACCAAGCCTGGCGTTGCCGACCACAGCACCAACTTGCCCAGTGCGTAGATAAAACGACTGCCAGGTACGGTAAAACCGTGTTGTTCCAGTTTTAGCGGGCCATTCTCATCGGCTGATAAAAACACTTCAAATGGCGCGCCGTTTTCCATTTGGGAAACGAATTTTCCGGAGGAACCGAACGACAGCTTGGCGGTGTGACCGGTGGCCTTTTCAAATTCGGCGGCAATTTCGGTCATCGGTTTGGTGAAGTTGGCTGCCACTGCAACCAAGGTTGTTGCGGCCGAACTGATGGAGCTAACCAGCAGCAGACTTAATAAGAATATGGAACGGAAAGAAATATTTTTTAACATGTGAACTCCGAAATCTGGAAGGAAATTACTCACGAGTGAGAGGGTTCTTGAGGTATTTAGGCATTTGGAGTGACTATATTCACACGTCAGACCTTAATTACCCCAGGGACTTTTTCAAATACTAAATCAATTAAACCGGCAGCTTAGAAACGCAACTGACTTGTGACAAAGAAGTAATCTGTGTCTGCCCCAGGTGTAACAGGTAGCGCTGGGGTAGCGCCGGTGGCATTTGTCGGTTTTGCTGTTTTCGCAAAATCTCCTTTAAATAAATGATACCAGCCAGCATCAAAATTCAAGCTACTGTTAAAGTTGTAACGCCCGGTAATTCCTAGTTGATCGCCAACATAACGACCATTGCCTTCAGCAAGACCGGGAGTAGTAGCTGCTGTACAGGCCGACCCTCCCCAACAATCTCCACCTGATGCCAACCAAATTAACCGCTGTTGTAATCTAAATGAAAGGTCATTGTGCGGTGAAAAGTCCAGTTTATAACCGGGCGAATTGATATTACTGCGTTGAAAAGCGCCATAGATACCGGTAGGCCCAAAATCAAAATCCGAAGCGCCGTACAGAGGATCAAATCGCGAATCTACTGTA
>JANYKK010000053.1 GCA_025361585.1 Methylobacter sp.
CTGGCCGTGGAGCCGGAACAGGATCATAATCGGGAAATGTTGGCAGAGCTGCTGTGGGGCGACAACGATCCGGTCACAGCGCGAGGCAATCTGCGCCGCACTTTGTCGCATTTACGGCGGGCACTGGAGTTGCCAAGCGGCACCGTTTTGTTCTCAACCGGTAAGCACACCATCCGCTTCGTTCCGAATCTTTATATCGATGCGGTAGATTTCAGCAGACAGCTTCCCGTTTCGCCGGAAGATGTGGCGCAACATCAAGAACGTATTATTGCCCTCTACCGGGGCGAATTTTTGGCCGGGCTATCCTTGCCTGACTGTCCTGATTTCGAGGACTGGCTACAGGTGCAACGCGAAGCCTTGCATCGCCGAGCTCTCGCTTTATTGGAGCAACTGTCGAATCGTTATGGCCGACAGGGTGAGTACGCTCAGGCTCTGCGATTTGTTTTGCGTCATACCGAACTGGATCCCTGGGATGAGGCTCCCCACCGTCGGGCAATGCGCCTTTATGCGCTAAACGGTCAGAAAGATGCGGCTATTCGCCAATACGAAATTTGCTGTGCCCAGTTGAAGAGTGAGTTGGGGGAGATGGCCAGCGACGAAACCCGGCAGCTGGCCGAGAACATTCGCAACGGCGAGATTTTGCGCAGATCCACGGATACTGCGGCGAAAGCACCTCCAGCGCCACAAACGCTTTCCGAGCGGCGTCAACTGAGCGTGTTGTATTGTGAATTGACTCTTGCCACGCTTGACGATTCCGATGAGACAATGGAGTTGCTGTGTATGCCAAAAGTCCGATGCGAGGATATTATCCGGCAGTTTTCCGGGCATATTGTGCAGACGCACGGCGGCGGATTGCTGGCTTATTTCGGTTACCCCCAAGCTCGTGAAGATGCCGCCCGTCAAGCGGTGCAGGCGGCTCTGGCCGTTACCCGTGAAGCGGCAAACGGCATTAATATTCGCGCCGCCGTCCACACCGGACAAGTTATTACTGGCGGCGACCCATCCGTGCCGGATACGGTCGGCAACACCTCAAAGCTGGCTACCCACTTACGGCTCAGCGTATCGCATAATGAAGTGGCGATTAGTCGGCAGACACACGCCATAGTGTCCGGGTATTTCGATTGCGTCAGTTTGGGCCCTCAGTTGTTGCCGGATTTTACGCAACCCGTGGAAATATTCAAGGTCTTGCAACAAAGCGGTGCGCGCACCCGCTTGGAGGCAGCAGCACAGCTAACTCCGCTGGTAGGGCGCAAGACCGAGATTGCCGAACTGATGGCGTTGTGGGAAGAAGCTGCACGAGGCGCGTTCCAAATTGTTCTGGTTCAGGGCGAGGCAGGCATAGGCAAGTCCCGGCTGTTGTATACCCTGAAACAGCAGCTGGCTGACCAGCCGCACATCATTCGCGAATTGCGTTGTTTCCCGGAGTTCAGCCAATCGCCGTTTCATCCGTTGATCGCAACATTCGAAGCAAATTTGGGCTTTATCCATAGCGATACGCCCGAATTAAAGTTCAGCAAGCTGGTTAAGTATGTCGGTACGCATTACCCGGAATCGACCCAAGTTGCAGCCCCCCTGTTGGCGCAGTTGCTCTCCTTGCCCTTAGCCGGGCATGGCTATGTTGCCGACTATACGCCGCAACAGCAGAAAGAGCAGATCATCGTTATGCTTATGACTACGTTACAAGCACTTGCAGCGCAACAGCCGGTGTTGCTGGTCGTGGAAGATCTGCACTGGATCGATCCCTCCACGCTGGAATTTCTGACCCTGTTGATTGAGCAACCCAAAAAAGGGGGTATTTTTGTGGTATTCACTGCCCGCCCCGACTTTATCCCCCCCTGGAAGAAAGCCTTTAACGGCACATTGATGCTTGCGCCGCTTACCGGGGCCGAGATAGCGAAAATGATTGCCTCAATTAGCGGGGACATACCGGCAGCGGACATCCGCTGCATCGTGGAACGCGCCGATGGAGTGCCGCTGTTTGCCGAAGAGATGGCGAAAATTGCGACTCTGGACAATCAGGCAAGCATTCCGGCAACGCTGCACGACTTGCTCACCGCGCGTATGGATCGGCTGGGGCAGGCTAAGCACACCGCGCAGCTTGCCTCAGCTATCGGGCGAGAGTTCGATCTGGATTTGTTGCTTAAGATTTCTCCCTGCGCCCCGGAAGCTTTGGCGCATCACCTGAGTGCATTGCAGGATGCCGGATTGATAGTGAAGGTGAACGAAACTACTTGCCAATTCAAGTACGTCCTGATTCAGGAAGCAGTCTATCAATCCCAAACCAGAAGCGACCGGCACACTGCGCATCAACGTATCGCGGAATCGCTACAAAACGATTTCTCCGATGTCGTCGCAACCCAACCGGAACTGTTGGCGCAGCACTTGTCCAAAGCAGGCGAAACAAGGCTGTCCATTGAATACTGGAACAAAGCCGGGCAACGCGCTGCCAGGAACTCCGCCAATCTGGAAGCGATAGGGCATTTCGATGCCTGCCTGCAAGGCTTGATGACGCTGCCGCCAGACCAGGAGCGCGACCGCTTGGAATTCGGGCTGCATATCAGCCGGGGTACCGCGTTGATTGCCGCAAAAGGATACGGTTCCGTTGAGGCAGGACAGGCGTATACCCGTGCTCTGGAGTTGCGCGAGAGCGTGGACGACAATTCCGCTTTGTTTAAAGCCTTGTGGGGCTTGTGGCTGACATCAAGTTCGCGTATCGGTCACGCTCACTCCCTCGAACTTGCGGAAATACTGCTGGGCTTGGCGGAGCAGGGCGGCGACGTGTTGCAACTGCAACCGGCGTATTATGCCATGGGCAACAGCTCGTTCATGACCGGAAATCCAAGCGCCGCACGTTTTCATTTTGAACAATCCATGGCGCTTTATCTGCCATCCCACCATGAGGCGCTGGTAAGCCAGTTCGGCGAAAATATCTGCGTGTCGAGCGGTTCCCTATTGTCGTGTGTGCTGTGGCTTTTGGGCTTCCCTCAGCAGGCTGAGGCGTCCAGCCAGCAGGCCTTGACCTTGGCGCGGCAGCTCAATCATCCGCACAGCTTAGGCTATGCGCTTTGCGCCGCCGCGATAGTTAACTGCTGGATGAAGCAGCAAGAAACAACCCGGTTGTTGGCGCAAGAAGCCATGGACTTGTCGCAGAAGCACAGCTTTCCGTTCTGGCTGGGCCTGGGGACAGCTTCTTACGGCTGGACGCTGGCTATGCAAGGCCAAGCAGAAGGCATTGCGCAGGTACAGCAATGCCTGGACGATGTAAACGCCATCATGAGCGGCGCGATGATTTTATTCCTTGCACCGCTGTGCGAAACGCTTGTCCATCAGGGGCAATTTGAACAGGCTCTGGACAGGGTGAATCAGGCTCTCGATAGTATGGCGTCAAAGGGTTCGCTCTTTTTTGAAAGCGAGTTTCACCGGCTCAAAGGCGTGTGCCTGCTGGAAATTTCCGAGGCAAATGCAGCCGAAGCCGAAGCTTGTTTCAACCTTGCTCTCTCGACCAGTTACCAACAATGGGCAAAATCACTGGAACTAAGGGCGGCGATTAGCATGGCGCGGTTATGGCATCGGCAAGGCAAGCAAGAGGATGCGCGGCAACTGCTGGAGGATATTTATAACGGATTCACCGAGGGTTTCGATAGCCCCGATCTTCAGGAAGCGGCTAGATTGATTCAGCACGAATAAAAGAGCTTGAGCCAGCGCAAGTGTTTTCGGCTTAAGGCTTGCACTCCGGATCCTTATCGGCATATAGTCTAAAAAGCTAAATGAACCGCCAAAACCCTTCGAGATTCGTGGTAAAATATGAACCATGGAAAGGGTTGAACAGCAGGTTTTACGCCCTTGTTTTTTTGGATTTTAAACAAAGGAAAAACCTCAAATGAATCCCAACTTTATCGGCGTAACCGGACTACCCAGAGCAGGCTCGACACTACTCTGCCAATTGCTCGCCCAGCATCCCGAAATCCACTGCGAAGGACACAGCTCGCCGCTGTGCAATACCTTGTTGGGCATCCGGCGTATGATCAGCGACGACCAATTCTATCTGTCCCAGCTCGACAACTCGTTCGATACCAGCTATGCCCATCTGGCTTCCGCGATGCGGGGATTCTTGCGGGGCTGGAACCATGACTGCCAGAAAAAAGCCGTGGTAGACAAGAACCGCGCCTGGCTCCATGCGATAGAACTGCTATTGCATATCGAACCGGAAGCCAAACTGGTCGTTTGCATACGCGAACTGGGACAGATTTACGGCTCCATTGAAGCCCAGCATCAACGCACCATCCTGGTTGACTTTATCGATCATTTGGCCGATTACGACCGTTTCGGACGGGCTGACATCCTGTTTGCCAAGGACAAGGCCATCGGCGCGCCTTTGATCTCGCTGCATGCAGTGCCGGACTTGCCTAAAGCCGTGCAAGAGCGCCTGTATTTCGTACGCTTCGAGGACATGATGGAACAACCGAAGGCCTGCATGTCGCACATCTACGCCTGGCTCGGGCTTTCCCCGTTCGAGATCAATCCCGACAAGCTGGACATAGGGATACAGGAGAGCGACAGCCATTACCATATGAAATACACCCACAAACAATCGGAGCGGGTTGTCAAACCCAAGCCACACGACATCCCGCCCCGGATTCAGGCCCAGATCGAATCGGCCTACTCCTGGTTTTACCAGCAATATTATCCGGGCAAGAGATAATTGCCGTCCTTGGCTACCGATGGAGGAACGCCAAAAGCTCGTCATTCTGGCAGGAATGCCAGAATCCAGGCACAGGGATGTGAAAGTTTGGAGATACCCGGAGCCTCAATACAACGAAGTTACCATCCATGGCACTAGATTCCGGCATTCCTGCCAGAATGACGGTGTTTTGCAGACACTTGTGTATAACGTGTGCCATGCCACCTTAGGGACGAAACAAAGCCGCGTAGTAATTACGAGTAATGGATCGTCAAACAGTCGCAATGATCGGTAGCTGAAATAAGGATGATGTCGCCGTATTCAGGATTGTCTTACTTAGGATTTGGATCACAATAACTTCCCGAAACTTGAACTTATCGTTCCCACGCTCCGCGCTCGTCGTTATACACAAACCTTTAAAAACACGTCATCCCGGCAGGGATTGCCGGGATCCAGAGCACAGGGATGTGAATGCTCGATTTACTGCAACTCTGAGTTGTAAAACTTGTTGCCAGCTTGGGTATTGCCATCCATGGCTCCTGGATCCCGGCAATCCCTGCCGGGATGACGGTGTCACCCAGACACTTGTGTATAAATACAAGCGTACCGCGTAAAAACGAGAGCGGTTAGATGATTTACCGGAATCTGGCATTAAATTTCCTCTGAATCTTTTTGGTTGGGTTGTTGATTATCCGGCAGCCTTACGCCGCCGTCCTGGATGTTGACGGTCGGGCCGTTTTCGCCGATTTCCATCGTCGTATTCTGGACGGAGTCCTTGCCGGTTTGGAACGAGAATGGCTTCTCGTCGGCGTCCTGGCCGGAACCTTGGCTATTGTTGCTAAAGGAAGACTGGCCTGGCGTTCCGGGCTGGTTATTCCCGGAGGACGAAGTGAGATTCGCCGTCAACTGCGAAGTCACATTACGCACCGGCTCCGGCGGCGTACCGGAAGCGATGACCGACGGCAGCGCATTGATGTCGGCGGTCAATCCGGTCGGCAGCACCACGTTATAATTGCCTGCATCGTCGCCGCTCAGCACAAAACCGTCGACCCTGACCGCCTTGCCGGTGCCGACGTAGTGGTCGAAAAAGAAGCCCGTTCCGCTACCGCCCAAGCTGACGCGGTCATTGCCCAAAGGCGCTACCGTGGCACTGCCGACCAAGATCGCGTTGGCAGTGCCGTCATAGACTTTATTGTTGGCGCTGATGCCGCTGACCATGAGGCTGGCGGGGGTAATATTGGCGGTCAACCCGGTCGGTTGCGCGATAATGTAGTTACCTGCATCCGCGCCGCTGAGAGTCAATCCGCCGACGGTGACGGCTTTGCCGGTGCCGACGTTTTTATTGGCGAAGGCGCCCCCGGCCGTACCGGTTAAGTTAACCGCGTCGCTGCCCAGCGCCGTCACTGCGGCCGTACCGTCCAAAACGGCTAGAGTGCTTGCGTCATAGACTTTGTTCCTGGCGGTTAAGCCGGTCAAGGTCAACGCTCTGGCGGTGATGTCAGCGGTGGTCGATGCGGTGGTATTGAAGGTGTAGTTGCCGATATCAATGCCGCTGACGTTGATGCCGCCAACGTTAACGGTCTTACCCACAGCGGCGTTCTTGTCGGTGAAGTTGGCGCTGGTGTTGCTCAAGGCCAGCACGTCGCCGACTACACGGTTGTCGCCCAGCGTGACGGCGGCTGTGGTG
>JANYKK010000059.1 GCA_025361585.1 Methylobacter sp.
TTGGATACCCCTTGCTGGGTATCCAACGAATGAAGCAGGACGGCTGGGGCAGCCGCAGGCATGAGCGGTCGCGTAGTTTTTGCTGCTTGTTGGGCAGGGATGCCCATAAAAGCTTTCGCAAAAATAGCGACTCCCCGGCGCATCCTTGCCGATCAGGTGACGGGTCAGGTTAACTTCCATTTCAATGTCTTTCAACATGCGTTGCAGACCGTTCATTGATTATGCTCCGGGGATATTTCTACCTTCTCGCAGGCTCCGAGACGTTATGCTAGTTCTATTCGGCTACACTCAAGAAAGCCTTTTCGAAAGGTGAGAGGAACGTTTTCTCCAGCAATATGACCTATGATTCCAACATAACTTCTGGAGAGTTTCAATTGGTGTCATTACTGATGCGTTGAGCTGCAATCGATTTGAGCGTTACCCCTCAAAAAAAAGCCTAGCTGCTGCTTTCCTGTCGGATTCGTTGTATATTGCTCAAACGAAACAAATCCGACTTTATGGAAGGAATTTTCCAACATCATGTTCTGGAATATTTTCAAGAAAAAAACAGCCAAGCAGTCACCTGATAAGGATAAATCGGATTTTCCACGTGCTCATGGTAAGGATGTTACTGCGGTCAAAAATCTCAATATCCCCGTCTCCTTTTTAAAAAGGTTGATGCCGGTTGCCCAACTGTTGACCGAAAAAGAAATAAAAAAACTACAGATTACCGCCGCCAGTTTTGCCCCTGGCGCTATCGTTTTTAACCGGGGTACCGAAGTAGATGCTTTAATATATATTGTTAAAGGCAACGTCTACATGGAGGCCGATAACGGCTCCGGGCTTGAAATAAGCGCCCATACCTTTAAAGCGTTGTATCCCTTGTCCGCCGGAAAGTTGCATTATTTCACCGCGATTGCCGGATCGGACGTGACCGTGATTTATCTATCCAAGGACATACTCCAGGCAGACCAGGCTCCCGTTGCCCCCCAGGATAACGAACTGAAGATTCCCGAGTCCCTTCAAGACAATCCGTTTTTTGATCATTTTTACCAGCACTTTACTCAGGGGGAACTTAAAATTCCCAGCTTTCCCGATATCGCATTAAAGCTGCGCATCGCCATCCAGCAGGATTGCGATGTTGCCGACATCGTCAAAATAGTTAATCTGGATCCGGTCATTTCCGCCAAACTGATCCAGGTTGTCAACAGCCCGGTTTACAGGCCGGCGACCCCAATCAGCAATTGCTTTGACGCGATCAACCGGCTGGGGCTGACCACTACACGCAATCTGGTGACGGCTTTCAGCATGAAGAACCTGACCCAAAGTAAAAACAAAGCCACAAAAAAGCTTATGCAACACAACTGGTTGCAAAGCATCAAGGTTTCCAGTATCAGTCATACTCTGGCTCAGCTGACTCAAAAAACGGATCCTGATGAAGCGCTGCTTGCCGGGCTGTTGCATAATATCGGTGCGTTGCCGATTTTGATTTTTGCCGACAGTTTTCCTGAGGGCACTTATCAAGCAACCGATATTGATTTTTGCATAAACGAAATACAAGGGCAGATCGGATCTATCATTTTGAATGCATGGGAATTTCCTGATAAATTAAAACAAATCCCCTTACAGTCTGCAAACTGGTTTACCAGCACCACTGAAGAACTCAGCCTGAATGACATTGTCTTATTGGCAAAATACCATAATCTTCTGGCCTCGCCCGGCAAAACCGATCTTCCATTACTGATCACCCTACCGGCCTTCCAAAAACTGGAACACCAGCCTTTAACGCCGGAAATGTCTCTGCAAATACTGTATGATGCCAAACAGCAAACTGCCGAGACGATGAATTTTTTCTTGCATTAACAAGCATGATTGCTTGAGCTTTTTAACCATGCACGATAATATTGATTCAATACTACATTGGAGTCTAACATAATGCTTACAACAAAAAACCGCTTACCTAAATCAATCCTTATCGGCTTGGCCTCGCTCATTTTACCTTTGGCTGCACAGGGAGACACCCATGCGCCCAAAGATATGCACAAACTTTACGAGGACAATTGTGCCAGCTGTCACGGCTCGGATCACGGCGGATTTATTGCTCCCGGCTTGAATGCCGAAAGCCTGAAAGGCCGCAGCCCTACCGCTTTACGCACCTTAATCATGACCGGAAGTTTCGACACTTTGATGCCTCCGTTCTACGGTCGTTTATCGGATGACGAAATCCGCGGCTTGGTCAAACATCTGCAAACCACGCCAAAAATGGCCAATCCAGCCTGGACAATTGACGACATCAAGGCGTCGATCAAAGTTTATGTCAAGGATGAAAGCACTCTGCCTGCGAAGCCGACCTATCAAATCAACAGCATGGATGATGTGATCGGTGTGGCGGCTCGTGGCAAATACGGACGCGGTTCAGGTTCCAAAGCGGTGTTCATCAACAGTGTTACCCATAAACAAATCGGCGAAATCCCTACCGGCACCGCCGCGCATATCATCGACTACAATCCCGCCAACCCTCGCTGGGCTTATGTAAAAACCGATACGGCGGAAATTTTTAAAGTCGATTTATATTCGATGCAAGCCGTCCGCAGCGTTAAAACCGGATTCAACGGGCCGGGACTTGGCGTTTCCCGCGACGGCAAATACATCATGGCGGGTTCTTACGTACCGCATAACGCTGTGATTCTTGATGCAGACACCTTGGAACCGCTAAAAACCTTTGAACTGGAAGGCGTTGATCCAGACGGTAAAATGGTCTCTTCCGATTCCGGCATGATCATCGGTACGCCGTTTGCCGACATTTTCGCGATCGCCCTGGAAAACGCAGGCCAGGTCTGGGTGGTCGATTTAAAAGAAGGCTTCCCGGTCACCAAGATAGAAAACGTCGGCCGCCATCTGCATGATGCCTTCCTAAGCCATGGCGGTCAAAAATTGATGGTCGCTTCTTATGACGACAGCATCGTGACTGCGATTGACTTAAAAGACCGCAAAATCATCAAAAAACTGGAAGCCGGTTGCGTACCACATGTCGGCGGCGGCTCTGTGGTTGAAGTTGACGGCCGCACGCTTGGTTTTGGCACCAACTTCGGCGACTGCGACAAAATGGTGGTCAGCGTCTGGGATCTGGACAAGATGGAAGTGGTCAAGCAGGTTCCGGTTTCCGGCGGTACCGAGTCTCCGGCCGCTCACGCCAATGCACCTTATGTCGCGGTGGACATCATCTCTAAAGACCGCCGCGCCCGCACCGTGCAACTGATCGACAAGAAAACTCTGGAAGTCGTTAAAACCTTGGATGTAGGCGGACATGCTTACTTCCCTGAATACAGCGCCGACGGTAAGTTCCTGTATGTCAGCGCCGGTTACAGCGGTGACGAAGTCGTCGTTTATGATTCGAAATCCTTGGAAAAAGTGGCTTCCGTACAGATGGAAAGCCCGGCCGGTATCTTCTCTCACGGCCGCGTTAGATACATGACCCGAGGCCTTTCTCCTGACGAAATGAAAGGGGCAAAATAATGAGACTAAGCGTTCTTTCAGGCTTGTTGATACTGGGCGCCGCCCAAAGCGTTAATGCAGCAAGCATTTATGCAGGCGAGGCCAAAGCGGCGGCGGTTTGTTCGCAATGTCACGGCATCAGGATGCCGTCTGCCGATGCGCCTTTCCCGCCGTTGGCCGGGCGCGATATGGATTACTTGAAAACGGCGCTCAAACAGTACCGGGATAAAACCCGCAAGTCCGACATTATGAATGCTATTGCCGGTTCCTTAAGCGATGATGATATTGGTAATGTTGCGGCGTATTATGCCAAGTTAAAGCCATAGCAGATGAAATTTCGTCCACGAAAAACACAAAAAGCACGAAAATATTTAAAGATTTCATGGGTTTCGTGCCTTTCGTGGACAAATGGTTTTTAGGATGAACAAGCAATATTTTTTAGTGTTGGTCATTACCGTTAGTTTAGCTAATGTCAGCTTGGCGGCTGAACCGTCGCCGGATCGGCAAAACACGCTCCGTAACATGCTCAATCATGATTGCGGGGCGTGTCATGGCTTGACATTAAAAGGGGGCCTAGGCCCCGCCTTGTTACCCGAAGCATTGGCCGGGAAGCCGGATGATTTTTTGATTTCAACCATTCTTAACGGACGCGAAGGAACCGCCATGCCGCCCTGGCAGCCGTTTATGAATCGGGACGAGGCGGCTTGGCTGGTTGGGATCTTACGTAAGCCTTAGTCATGTAGGGTACGCTGTGCGTACCATGTGCAGCATACCCTATAATTCTCGCCAAAATAGTTGTTACCTTTATCATGGATAATCTTTATGCAAAGCATTTTCTTTAAAGAAGCCCAACAGAATCTTGACCAACTTTGCCAAAAAGTTTGCCAAGACCATGAGCCCTGCATCGTAAACCGTGAGGACAATAATCCGGTAGTTATTTTGTCATTGGCTGACTTTAACGCATGGCAGGAAACGCATTATTTATTGTCGAATCCGGCCAATGCACAAAGATTGCTTAACTCACTGGACAAAGCCAGGAACGGACAGCTGATGCAAAAGGATTTGATTGAGGAATGAATATCCTATTTACGGACGATGCTTGGGAGGATTATCTGTATTGGCAACAAACCGATAAACAAACACTCAAAAAAATCAATCAATTGCTAAAAGAGGTACAGCGCACACCGTTTACCGGGATTGGAAAACCGGAACCATTGAAACATCAGTTGCAAGGTTGTTGGTCAAGACGCATTGATAGCGAACATCGTCTGGTTTATGAAATTGTCGATAATACACTTCGAGTTATTGGCTGCCGTTTTCATTATTAACACGTATTTATGAAAAAAACATTCTCATTCCTAATCCTCCTAGCCTCTTTCAACGCCGTCGCAGAACTGCGCGCCACCGGCGACCTAGGCATCGTTATCGAACGGGAAGACGGCAATGCGTTGATCATCAACACCACAGAACATAAACGCTTAGCCAAAATAGAAAAGCTGGGCGACTTGTCCCACGCTTCCGTGGTTTTCTCCCGCGACCAGCGTTACGCCTATGTTTTCGGTCGGGACGGCGGTTTGACTAAAATCGATATGCTTAAGGATGTCATCGACAAGCGTATCATCCAGGCGGGCAACAGCATTGGCGGGGCTATTTCTCAGGATGGCAAACTGATTGCCGTGTCCAACTACACCCCTGGCGGCGTCAAAGTTTTCTCAGCCGATACGCTGGAACCGGTTGCCGATATTTCCTCCGACTATGGCGATGGGTTGCGTTCCAAAGTGGTTGGTTTGGTTGACGCCCCTGGACAGCGTTTTGTCTTTTCCCTGTTCGATGCCGGTGAAATCTGGATGGCTGATTTTAAAAAGCCCAAAGCGCCGGTTATTAAAAAATTTACCAACACCGGCAAACAACCTTACGACGCGTTAATATCGCCGGATGGACATTATTATATCGCCGGTTTGTTTGGCGAACCCGGCTTGGCCTTGCTGGATTTATGGAATCTTGATGCCGGAGTTAAACACATACTGCCCGACTACGGCAAAGACGATGAAAAACTACCCGTTTATAAAATGCCGCATCTTGAAGGCTGGGCGGTAGCCGGTGACTACGTGTTTGCACCGGCAATAGGCCAGCACAAGGTTCTTGTCATCGACAAAAACACCTGGGAACTGCACGACACCATAGCGGTCGCAGGACAACCGGTTTTTGTAATGGCAAGGCCCGATGCGCGGCAAGTCTGGGTCAACTTTGCCTTCCCGGATAATAACCAGTTGCAGGTTATCGATGTCAAAGACCTATCCCTGCACAAAACCCTGTCGCCGGGAAAAGGCGTTCTGCACATGGAATTCACCCCGCGCGGCGAACAAGTCTGG
>JANYKK010000091.1 GCA_025361585.1 Methylobacter sp.
GGCGCCAAGCGCATGGCTGAGAAGAAAGTCATCGTTAAACAGTTGGCTTCCATTGAGAATTTCGGCAGCATGAATGTATTGTGTTCGGATAAAACCGGCACCTTGACCGAAGGCACCGTGCATCTGCACGATACATTTGACCTGTCGGGCAACGCCAGCGATAAGGTGGCTCTTTATGCCTATCTTAATTCCGTTTATGAAACCGGATTTAGTAATCCCATCGACGAAGCGATCCGGCAATATCGGCAATTCGATGTAAAAGACTGCGAAAAACTGGATGAAATTCCTTATGACTTTTACCGTAAGCGTCTAAGCCTGTTAGTTTCCAAACAGGGCGAAAACATATTGATCACCAAAGGTGCGCTGACTAATGTGCTTGCCGCCTGCTCTGAAGCGGAAAATGCCGATGGCACACTGATGCCTATAGCGTCGGCGACCGATCAAATTCAGCAGCGTTACGAAGATTTCAGTCGCCAGGGATTCCGTACCTTGGGACTGGCCTATAAGCCCATGGATGCCAAGGCACGAATTGATAAAACAGATGAAGCCGGAATGCGCTTTTTAGGTTTTTTGTTATTTTTCGATCCGCCCAAAGCGGACTGCGCCGAAACGATCCAGCAATTACGCGCATTAGGGGTGACGCTCAAAATCATTACTGGCGATAATCGTCTGGTAGCGGCCACCGTCAGTAAGCAACTGGGACTTGCAGAACACGAAATCCTGACCGGCCCGGAAATTCAGAAAATGAGCGACTCGGCATTGATAAATAAAGTGGTAGATGTCGATCTATTCGCCGAAGTCGAACCCAATCAGAAAGAGCGTATCATCATTGCCTTGAAAAAAGCTGGTTTTGTGGTCGGCTATATGGGTGACGGCATTAATGATGTGTCCGCACTGCATGCGGCCGATGTCGGCATTTCGGTCGACAGCGCCGCCGACATCGCCAAAGAAACAGCCGAAATTGTGTTGTTGGAAAAAGACCTGGGCGTACTGGTACAAGGCGTTCGCGAAGGACGCATCACCTTCGCCAATACGCTCAAATACGTGTTCATGGCGACCAGCTCTAACTTCGGCAACATGTTCAGCATGGCTGGCGCATCGTTATTTTTGCCGTTTCTGCCGTTATTGCCCAAGCAAATCCTGCTGACCAACCTGCTGACCGATTTCCCGGAAATGACCATCGCCTCGGATAATGTCGATGCGGATATGGTCTCGCAACCCCGGCGCTGGGATATTAAGTTTATCCGAAAATTTATGATCACCTTTGGCTTTGTCAGCTCGTTGTTCGATTTTATGACCTTCGGGCTGCTGTTGTGGCTGGATGTTTCTATGGAACAATTCCGCACCGCTTGGTTTTTGGAATCGGTCGTTTCAGCCGCGCTGATCGTGTTTGTGGTGCGCAGCAGCAAGCCGTTTTTTGCCACGCGTCCCGGCAAGTATCTGGTCGCCGCAACGCTCACCATCGTAGCCGTCACCGTAGCCTTGCCCTATACGCCGATAGCGCCGTTAATAGGTTTCGAGCCGCTGCCACTACAATTACTTGGTTTGCTCGGCATCATCGTTGCGCTTTATATCTCAACGGCTGAAATAGCAAAGCATGTTTTTTATCGCTTGGTGAAAATGTAGGGATGATTTCGTCGTGCTTGTTCAATCTTTCAGCCCAAGTTCCTTTACAGTTTTGCCTGCGATTATTGCCACGTAAATTAAAACCGCCAAGGAAATCACTAGGCCTAATGCCAGCAGTGGATATGAAACACTGCTTTGCGGCCTAATGCCATTGATTAACCCGGCCAGATGTTTAGCGGTGTAGCCGAAATAAACCAGACTGCCGTTGTAAATTAGGATCCCGGTGGTAGCCGCCAAGTAAGGCCAAAACCTGACTTGGGTAACCGATAACGCATAACTCAGCATTGCAAATGGCAGCGGGGTTAGGCGCAATAAAAACATCAGCTTAAATTCATTGTCATTGATTACCGCGCTGAGTTTAGAAAAATATTTGTGTTCAGCAAGGAATACAACCACTCTGTCACGCAATAAATAGCGTCCCAGATAGAAAATAAGCGCTGCCGCCAAATAGGTTGCGATGATGACGTAAAACTCCCCTGCCCCAAGTGGGAATAGTAAGCCGGCAGCAAAACAGAGCGCATCAATCGAGGCAAAAAGAGGCGCCAGAATGACAAAAAAGAAAATAAAGCCCAGCGGCGCAAAAACGCCCAACGACTGAATCCAGGCTTCCAGCTCGGAAAAATGAAGCTCCAGTTCATGACCAATAAATA
>JANYKK010000093.1 GCA_025361585.1 Methylobacter sp.
CCGATGTTCTGAAACTTCACGACATAGATGAACCCCAAATTGCCACGGCAACCCAGATCAAAGTCCGGCTTAAAGCCGCAGGCGTCAATCCGGTCGATACCAAAATCAGGCGCAATGGTTTGCTTTATGATCATCCCTTGCCTGCGGTATTGGGCTGTGACGGTGCCGGAGAGATTGTTGAAATGGGTAGCACTGTCAGTCAATTCAAAGTGGGCGATAAAGTCTGGTTTTGTCACGGCGGGCTGGGGCGTGAGCAGGGCAATTACGCCGAATATACCGTGCTTGACCAACGCTGGGCCAGCTTGATGCCTGAAACCAGCTCATTTAGCGAAGCCGCTGCATTGCCTCTGGTGTTGATTACCGCTTGGGGCGGATTGTTTGATCGCGGCGGATTGCAAGCCGGGCAAACCGTTTTGATTCATGCCGGGGCAGGCGGCGTAGGGCATGTGGCGATTCAGTTGGCAAAGTTAAAAGGGGCGAAGGTGATTACCACCGTGAGTTCCGAGCAGAAGGCTGAATTTGTCAAAGCCTTGGGCGCTGATGAAGCGATTATTTATACGCAAACCGGTTTTGCCGATGCGGTTAATAAACTGACCGCTGGCAAAGGCGCAGACTTGGTTTTCGATACCGTGGGCGCAGAAGTATTTAAAGAGAGCATCCCCGTAACAGCCCATTTTGGTCGTCTGGTAACCTTGCTTGATCCGGGCGAATTAAGCTTGGCTGAGGCTCGGATGCGTAATTTATTGATAGGTTTCGAGCTGATGTTGACGCCGATGCTTAGGGATTTGCCCGAGGCTAGAGACAAGCACGTAGAAATTTTAAAGCAATGCGCTAAATGGATCGATCAAGGGCTTTTGAAAACGCATATCAGCAAACAGTTACCGCTGACAGAGGCCGCAATAGCCCATGAGTTGATAGAAACCGGGCATAGCCTCGGAAAGATTGTGCTGACTTTGTAGTGTCCCGCGTGGAGAATACAAACACGCTATCTGTTGCAATGAGCAAGTCTTGTAGTGGCTGCGTTGAAAAACAAGGATCGAGCAGCGTAATGCGGGGGTTCTTTGATATTCAGAGGCGGGGTTGACCGCCTCTGATGTTTAGGTACGAAGGGGAGACCCTTGTTAATACTTAACCGCAGCGAAGGCACGCGACAATACGGCTCTGGCATCGTACATCGTGTTTTTCGTGTCTTCGGCGGCGCGGCTAGCCTCGGCTTGCGCCTGCTCTGCGTTACGGGAATAATCTTGAGTGCGGTCTGAAGCTTCTTGAGCTTGATCTCGCAGCCTCTGCGCCTCATCACGCGCCTGTTCAGCCAAACGCTGGGCCTCTTGAGTTTCCGAAAGCGCTTGTTGCAGTTGCGATAGTACAAACTCGGCTTGACGATTTAGTCCCCGTATTCTGTCCATAGCCGTTTGCGCTTCGTTAAGCTGTTGTCCGATTTCTTGGGCGCGATTGGCCGACTGTTCACTGAATTGGGCGGCTTGGGCGGCGTTTTCCTGAGATTGACTCACTGTCTGGCCAGTCAAATAAGCCGATGTTTGAGCCTCGCTGGCAAAGCGAGCGGCTTGTTGCGCTTCATTCTCTGCTTTACTAGCTGCCTGGGCTGCCGATTGGGCGCTGACGCTTGCATTCTGGGCTGCGTTACCGGCATTTTCAGCTTGTTGCTGTGCCTGTCTGGCGCAATCTTGCGCCGTTTGCGCAGAAGTTCCGCTTTCAGTCGCCGCATTTGTGGCCGATTCAGCGTGGCTACGGATGTCTTGCTCAGCTCTGTGCGCATTTTCTGCGTTGGTTATGGCTTGCTTGGCGTTGCTGGCTGATGTCTGTGCATGTTCTTGGGATTGTCCCGCCGCCTGACCGGCTGTATAAGCGGATGATTGAGCCTCGCTGGCAAAGCGGGCGGCTTGTTGTGCTTCGCCTTCCGCCTTGCTAGCTGCCTGAGCTGCTGTTTGCGCGTTGCTGTTAGCATTCCGAGCTGCGATATCGGCACTCTCAGCATGCGTTTCCGCGTGATGGCGAACTAATGCGGCTTGATGAGCATGTTGATCAGCTTGAACTGCACGTTCGGATGCTGCTAACGCCTGTAGTTCAGTGGTTCGTTGAGATAGTTCGGCAGATTGACAGAAATCTACGCAACGGCTTGCCGCTTGTTTGGCGCGTTCGGCTTCTTGATTGGCAATAGCAAGTGCTTCGGAAATATATTCGGACATGAGCGTTACCTTCTAATTGGGGTAATTTATTATTGTGGTTAAGGTTAATTGGATTCTATCAGCAAAATTATTGCCTGAACAGCACTGCATCTTCAGATTTTACCCGGCTTATACTTGATATACCTTAGCATGCTGCGGATATTGACTAAAATAATTTCTTTTTAGGCAGATGATGCGTCAGATAAAAGATATCCCCCGGCACACAGCAGCTCCTGCATAACGCGCATAGATGTTGGCAATGCCAATATTGACGGAGCAAATGTCTGTCCATGCAGTTGTATCTCAAATCTATGGCACTTTATGTATAATGGCCCTGTTAAAAATTAAAGTTGCAAGAGGTTATGGCAGAAAAAACGAAAAAACGCGGGTCGGGTCGATACGACAATAACAATAAAAAGACGGCACCCAAAAAATCAACTTCACATTGGTTCAGGAATTTACTGCTGCTTTCCATGGCCGGATTTGCGCTTATATTGGCGAGTTATCTGGTCTATCTGGATTACAACGTACGCACCCAATTCGAGGGCAAACGCTGGGCAATTCCGGCGCGGGTTTATGCCAGTCCGGTAGAACTTTATGCGGGTTTTAACCTGACCGCGCCGAAGTTTGAAGAGTTATTGCAGACGCTGCATTACCGGCTGGATGCGCATTTGTCTTCGGAAGGTACTTACTTTAAAACCGGTTCGCAAGTCAGCGTAAAAACCAGGGAATTTACCTTCTGGGATCAAACCCAGCCCAGCAACGTGATACGGGTAAACTTCACGCCGACCGGCATTGCTAACATTGTCGATGTGAAGCAATCCAAAGACCTCGCCATTGTGCAACTGGATCCCGTGCAAATCGGCAGTTTATATCCAAGAATCAAAGAAGACCGGATTTTAATTAAGCTGGAAGAAGCGCCGGATGCGCTGATTAAGGGCTTGCTGGCCTCGGAAGACCGGGACTTTTATCAGCATATCGGCATTTCATTCAAGGGCATTGCCAGGGCGATGTGGATGAATGCGTTGGCCGGTCATATGGTGCAGGGCGGCAGCACCATTACCCAACAGCTGGTTAAGAACTTCTATTTGACCTCGGAGCGCAGTTTGTCGCGCAAAATCAAAGAAGCCTTGATGGCGCTGATTTTGGAATATCGTTACAGCAAAGACGAGATTCTCGAAGCTTACCTGAATGAAATCTATCTGGGTCAGGATGGTGCCAGTGCCGTGCATGGCTTTGGATTGGCCAGCGAATTTTATTTCGGCGGTTCGTTAAAGGACTTGCCGCTGGAGCATATCGCATCGTTGATTGCGTTGGTGCGCGGGCCATCCGAGTACGACCCAAGGCGTTATGCCGAGCGCTCCCTGCAACGGCGCAATCTGGTGCTGGAACAGATGGAAGCGGAAGGCTACATCACCAAACAGCAGGCGCTTGCGGCGACAGCCAAACCTTTAAATGTGATCGCCAACACCCACAGATCGACCAACCGCTATCCGGGCTTTCTCGATCTGGTCAAGCGTCAGCTAAGACAGGATTACAAGGAGGAAGATTTAACCTCCGAGGGTCTAAAGATTTTCACCACGCTGGATACGCGGGTTCAGGATGCGCTGGATGACGCGCTGTCCAAAAAGCTGGATCAGCTGGAAAAACTGCCTAAAGCTAACGAACTTGAAGCGGCTGCGGTCGTCACACGCCGGGACAGCGGCGAGATTGCCGCGCTGATGAGCGGTCGCGAACAATCCAACTCGGGGTTTAATCACGCCCTGGATGCAGTCAGACCTATCGGTTCGTTGATCAAGCCGGTCGTGTATTTGACTGCGTTGGAATACCCTGACAAGTACACCATTACCACGCCGGTCAGCGATACGGCTATTACTGTTAAGGGGGCGGGTACTGGTGACTGGAGTCCTAAAAACTACGATCACGAAGAGCATGGCACGGTAGGCTTCCATACCGCATTGGCGCATTCTTATAATATGGCTACGGTGCGGATAGGCATGGATATTGGTGTCGCCAGAGTCGCCAAAACCTTACGCAGCATGGGCATCACGAGGCCGGTTGACCTGTTCCCGTCGTTCCTACTGGGAGCCGCGCAATTGACGCCGATGGAAGTTACCCAGATCTATCAAACCCTGGCTGGTGACGGTTTTGCAACGCCATTAAAAGCTATCAGGGCGGTAGTTGCCGCCGACGGTACTCGCCTGCAAAGTTATCCGTTTACGGTCAGGCAGGTGCTTGACCCGTCGGTCACTTATATCGTTAATACCATCTTGCAGGAAGTGATGCATGAAGGCACCGGGCGCTCGGCGTATTCTACTTTCCCGGAAGATTATGGCTTGGTCGGCAAAACCGGCACCACCAATGACTCAAAAGATAGCTGGTTTGCCGGTTATACGGGCGATTATTTATCCGTGGTCTGGATAGGCCGGGACGATAATAAACCGGCCGGATTGACGGGAGCCAGCGGCGCGTTGCAAGTCTGGACTTCGGTAATGAAACAGATTTCAACCCAGCCGGTGACCTTGATCCCGCCGGACAATATCAAGATGACTTGGGTCGATCCGATCAACGGCCTGTTGGCGAATGAAAATTGCTCTGGGGCGAAGCAGTATCCCTTTATCGCCGGTTCAGAACCGGAGGAATCTTCGCCGTGTGTGGATTCGCCCGTTAATAAAATTGAAACGTTGATTAACGGTTTGTTACCGAATAATTGAGAAGGCTATTTATGAAAAAAATGACGATTTTCGTTGGCTTGATGGCCATGCTGCTTTTTACTGCTTCGGGCTATGCGGAAGATAAGCCTGTCCGACAGTTGAAAGCATTTTTAAAGAATACAAAATCGCTGACTGCCGATTTCAAGCAGGTATTGATTAATGAGGCGGGCAACCCTACGCAAACCAGTTACGGCGTTTTTTACCTGCAACGGCCAGGCAAGTTCCGCTGGGATTACTTGAAGCCCTTTCAACAACAGATAGTTTCCACGTCGGGAAAAGTCTGGTTTTACGATACCGATCTGGAACAGGTCACCGTTAAAAAGCTGGATGAATCGGTCGGTTCAACACCGGCCTTGCTGTTAAGCGGCGAAATATCGCTGGACGATAATTTCACCATGGAACAACAGGGCGTCGATGGCAATTTGATGTGGATAAAATTATTGCCTAAAAACCAGGAAAGCAGCTTTAAATATGTACTGATCGGATTAAACAACGATTCACTGGGCGGTATGGAGTTGAGCGATAATTTCGGCCAGTTGACGCGTATTTATTTTTCCAATGTTATTTTGAATCCGCCGTTAAAGCAGACCTTGTTCGAGTTTACCGCTCCGAAGGGTGTCGATGTTTTTTCAGATTGATGAGGGGCAGGTTCAAGGTGCAAGGTCAAAGGTTCAAGGCACCTTTAACCTTGCACCTTGAACCTCATGTATGCTTTTTGATGATTTGACCACGCCCTTGGCCGACCGGATGCGGCCAACAGAGCTAGCCGATTATGTCGGCCAGCAACACATCCTTAAACCCGGCAAGCCGCTGTACGAAGCCATTGCCTCGGGGCGCTTGCATTCGATGATTTTCTGGGGGCCTCCGGGCACCGGAAAAACCACGCTGGCGCGGCTCATCGCCCAACATTCCGATGCCGAGTTCATGCCGATTTCGGCGGTGCTGTCCGGCGTCAAG
>JANYKK010000104.1 GCA_025361585.1 Methylobacter sp.
AACCCCGCTGAAAAGCCATCGCCTGACACGCGGGCAATTTGCCCGTATTTTGCGGGCAAATGTCGGGTTACCGGGCAGGCCCTATAGTCTAAGCTAAAGCCACCTTAAACAAACCTAATCAGGAATCGATATGATTGAAACCGTCAATGTAACCAAAATAATTGCCCTGCCAAGCGATAAAGCATGGCAGGCCATCGCCCAAATCGGCGGCCTTGAGCGCTGGTTTCCGGTGATCACCGCTTGCCAAGTGACAGGCTGCGATGTGGGCGCAACCCGGCTTATGACCTTGACCAGCGGCGAGGAAATTATCGACCGGATCGAGTCTATCGATCATCAAACGAGGCGTTTCCAGTACAACCGCATCAAATCACCTTTTCCGGTCAACCGTTATTTGGGAACCGTCGGTGTCTGCAAAATCGGCCCGGATTCCAGCGAAATCAGCTGGTCTGTCGAGATCGATGTGGACAAGAATCACCGCGATGAATTGGTCGGCTTTATAAAGCAGGCGCTATCCGACGGTATCGACGGCCTGGAACGCAATTTATCATCATCGACGACTGACCTGCAAATATAGGAGTTCACTCATGAATATCAATAAATTGGCCCTCCTCATTTTAGTCTTTAGCGCATTGCTATCCGATACCGCCAGCGCCGCGACGCGGATCGCCGTGCTTGATTTCGAGCTAAACGACATCACCTCCTTGCCCAATACACCGGCAGAACAGCAACGAACCGCATCAATGACACCCTTATTAACCACGGCATTAAGCCAAATAGATGGTTACGAAATTATTCCTGTCGACGCCGACATGCAAAAAGCCGCAAATGGCAGTTTTGGTTATCTGTTTCGTTTTCACGACTTAGCGGCTCAATTAGGCCGACAACTCGGCGCAGACTGGATAATTGTCAGCCAGCACAGCAAGCCCAGTTTTCTGTTTTCCTATTTATGGGTTTATTTAATCGACGTTAAAAAACAGAAAGCTATTGCTCGCTACGACATTGAGCTGAAAGGCAACCATGAGAAAGTGACCCAACACGGGATTGCGTCATTGACAAGGAAAATTCAAGCCACTGTCTCAAGTCTTAACGAAAAATAGAGTGAAACAAATTTTTTGGAGCGCGGAGCGTGGAAACGCTGAAGGGATGCTGTGCCTCGCCGGTTTATTTAGCATTCCAGTATTTGCTTTCCGTCTGACGCAGACCCTGCACGATCCAAGCATTATTTTCCACATTAACTCTAATCGCACCGCTATCGGCACTGTTCAGCCATATTGCATTAACTTGCCGATAACGCCCCAAAATATCTTTATGCGGATGGCCGAATTGATTCCGGTAACCCGCCGGAATCAACACGTAATCGGGTTGCACGGCCTGCAAAAAACCGGCTGTCGATGAAGTCTTGCTGCCATGATGCGGCGCAACTAATACATCGGCTTTTAAGGCCTCGCCGTAGGTTTGAACCAGCCAGGATTCGGCTGCGGATTCTATATCGCCGGGCAACAAGACCGTGCCGTGTTTCGACTCAATTTTCAGCACGCAGGAATTGTCGTTTTTTGAATCGAATGCCAACTGCGGCCCCAGCATCGTGAACTTGACCTCATCCCATGACCACGATTGGCCTGCCGCACAGTTAATCGGCGCATACTCGCTTAACTGTTGCGGGACACTGGTCAGCACTTGTTCGGTATCCATGCCACGTATTAGCGATGCCGCGCCGCCGATATGATCATTATCGCCGTGACTGACGATTAGGCTGTCGATTTTGGCGATACCTTGGGAGCGCAAAAATGGCAGCAGCACGCTTTGCCCCATATCGCTTTGCTCGGAAAATTTCGCGCCGGTATCGAAAACCAGCAGGTGATGAGTAGTTTGCACGACCGCCGATAGACCTTGCCCGACATCCAGCAGCGTTAAATTAATGTCGCCGGTTTCGGGTTGTTTGGCATCGGTAAACACCAAAGGAAAAAACATCACCAGACTCAGCCACCGCGCCGGAATGCCGAGCGGAGCCAGCAACAGCAACACGCCCGGCACGGCGAAAAGCAACGCCCAATACGAAGGCGGCGCATGATTGATCGAGGCCAAAGGGATTTCCGCCAAATGAGCCAACAGCCACCATAAACCTTGCAGCACAGCGTCCACCCAATAGAACAGCTTGCCTGCCAGCAGCGGCGAAATAAACATAATAATGACAGCCAGCAACGACAACGGCACCGCCAGTAGACTGATAACCGGCACCGCGACCAGATTAGCTAACGGCGCAATCAATGAAACCTGCTGGAAAAACAGCAACAGCAAAGGCGACAAACCTATCGACGTGACCCAGTGCAGTTTTATCGCGCCCCAAATAGGCCTAAGCTTGCCTAAGCGACCGGAAACAGCATAAACAATCAGGCTCACGGCGAGGAACGACAGCCAGAACCCTGCCGCTAACACCGCTAACGGATCGAATATCAATACTGCGAACAGGGCAATGGATAAGACATTAAAAGGACGAGTGTTACGCTGCAAAATAATGGCAGTCATCGCAATAGCCAACATCACCACGGAACGCTGGGTAGGCACCGAAAACCCGGCCAGCCCCGAGTAAAAAATCGCAACCAGAACAGCCGAAACCGCTGCAACCTTTTGCGGCGACTGATTAAGCCAGCCCGTCCACGCCCATAATTTCAGCACCAAAAAATAAACCAACCCGGCGATAAGGCCGATATGCGAACCGGAAATCACCACTAGATGAGTCGTGCCGGTTTTTCGAAAAACCTCCCATTGCTGCCCAGTGATGCTGTTGCCGTCGCCGATGGTCAGCGCCTTAATCAGCGCAAGACTGGGGCTGTTGCCCAAGGTATTTGAAAGCTGATCGGTGATGCTCTGCCGCCAGACAGTAATGTTGCTCCAGGCCGAATCGCGGCCCAGCAAAACAGGCCTGGGACTTGGGCGCACATAGCCTGTCGCGCCGATGCCTTCGGTAAACAGCCAGCGTTCGTAATCGAAACCGCCGGGGTTCAAGGTGCCGTGGACGCGTTTTAATTTAACAGTAAAAGTCCACTGCTGACCAGCCTTGATGGCTTGATCCGGGTAATACCAGCTTAGTCTCAGTTTAGCGGGTAGTTGCCGGTCAGTTGCGGTGACGATCTCCGCGCTTGTAGGGGCGGCCGGCCGGTCGCCCCTACCGGCATACACCCCATCCCTGGGGATAAAATCGAAGCGGACACGCTTTTCATCCTGTTCCGGCAAATCGGCTACGGTGCCGGTCACTTGAACCTCCACGCCTTCCAATGGCTCAGGCAAGCGGTCGGACAATCGGTGCATCGCAAACACTATCGCCCATAGTACGCCGACCAGAAAAAATAGCCATCTCCAATAACGCAACCATGCAATAATGCAGGCCGCGATGCCGCCGAGTATCAGCCAGTCCACATCCGGCAATACCGGGAACTGCTGAACCAGCAACAGTCCGGCTAAAAATGATAAGGCGGAAACGACCATTTAACACCTTGGTGTTTTTTAGGCTAACAAAAACCTGATAAACTTAACTCAAGTTAACCCCAATAATAAAAATAACGATGCCAAAGAAACTTATACAAAAACTGGTCGACAAGTTCATCCCCGACCCTGAAGTGATCAAACGCCACAAAAGCTTGCAATTTCTTGGCGATAAGCTGCACGAGCCTAATCTCTGGCATTTGAACCGGCGTTCTATTGCTCTGGCTTTTTCCGTGGGTCTTTTTTGCGCCTGGATTCCGAGTCCAACGCAAATGGCTTTTGCCGCGATGGGCGCGATTTATTACCGGGCTAATATACCAATTTCGGTAGCGCTGGTCTGGATCACCAACCCGATCACCATGCCGCCGCTGTATTATTTTGCTTATGAAGTCGGGCTGTCGTTCCTGAATCAGCCGACCAACGCCGATGAATCCGAATTTTCCATAAGCAACATATTCTCCAGTCTTGGCGATGTCTGGCAGCCTTTTTTGGTCGGCTGTTTGATTATGGGGATAATCTCATCCCTCGCCGGTTATTTCGGCATCCAGTATTACTGGCAATATCATGTAAACAAAAAATGGGCGGAAAGACAGGAACGAAGGTTAAAGGTTAAAGGTTAAAGGTTAAAGGGGAGCATCCTTGCACCTTGCACCTTGCATCTTTAACCTAAAATCACCCCATCTTCCATGTGCAGAACCTTGCCCATTCTTGCGGCCAGCTCATGGTCATGGGTCACCACCAGAAAGCTGACATTCAGCTCCTGGTTCAATTCCAGCATCAACTGGTAAACCTGATCCGCCGTTTTACTGTCCAGATTTCCGGTCGGTTCGTCCGCCAAAACCACGCCCGGCTTATTGATCAAGGCTCTGGCAACGGCGGCGCGCTGCCTTTCGCCGCCGGACAATTCGCCGGGTTTGTGTTCAATGCGATGTTTTAATCCTACCCGCTTCAACAACTGTACAGCACGACTACTCGCCTCTTTTACCGAGCGCCCGCCAATCAACAACGGCATCGCCACATTTTCCAGCACGGTAAATTCGCCCAACAGATGATGCGATTGGTAAATAAAGCCCAAGGATTTATTTCTTAATTTAGCCAGCTGGCCGGAGCCGACTTCGTTAAGGTTAACGCCGTCCAAAACCACCTTGCCGCCGCTGGGTTTTTCCAGCCCGCCCAAAAGATGCAACAAAGTGCTTTTGCCTGAACCCGATGCCCCCATAATCGCGACGCGTTCACCGACGCCGATACTTAAATCAACCCCTTTTAAAACCTCGACATCCAGCCCGCCTTGGTCATAGCGCATGGTCAACTGCTGGCATTGCAGTATGCTGGTATTATTCATATCTTAAAACTTCCGCTGGATTAACTTTGGCCGCCTGCCACGCAGGGTAAATAGTCGCCAATAATGACAGTAAAAAGGCCATGCCCGCTATCGCGTAAACATCCGACCAGACAAGCTTGGATGGCAGTTCGCTGATGTAATACACATCCGCCGCCATAAACTGGACGTGAAATAATTTTTCTATCGCCGGGACGATGGTTTCGACATTCAACGCCAGCAATACTCCGCCGACGGTTCCGAGTACCGTGCCAACGACACCGATGACCGCCCCCAACACCATAAAAATACCCATCACCGAACCCGAGGTAAGCCCCTGGGTCTTTAAAATAGCAATGTCGCCCCTCTTGTCGGTGACCACCATCACCAAGGTCGAAACAATATTGAAAGCCGCCACCGCCACGATCAGCAACAGGATGATGAACATCACCCGTTTTTCGGTCTGTATCGCCCGGAAGAAATTGCTGTGCGCCAGCGTCCAGTCGCTGACCTGATAATCGCCATACAACGCTTTTGAAAGGTCATGAGTTATTTTCGGCGCGTTAAACAAATCGTCCAGTTTAATTCTAAGGCCGGAAACCGCATCGTCCATACGGAACAGCTTGGCCGCATCGTCAAGATGAATCATCGCCATATTGCGGTCATATTCATACATGCCCACCTTGAAAATACCGACCACGGTAAACCGTCGCATGCGCGGCACAATGCCAGCCGGGGTCGAGTTAATCTGCGGGCTGATGACGGTGATTTTATCGCCGGTAAGCACTCCCAAATAATTGGCCAGCTCCACCCCTAAAACAATGCCGTATTCGCCTGGAACCAGATCGGACAGTTTGCCCTCCTTCATCTTATCGGCAACTTCCGACACCCTGGATTCATATTCCGGCAAAATCCCGGTCAGCATAGTGCCACTGACGCGCCGGTCGGCGTTGATCATCACCTGCCCGTTAATGAAGGGTGCTGTGCCTTCCACATGGGGATAGTTTTTTAACTTCTGCTCCAGCTCCTGCCAATCATCCAACTGGCCGTATCGACCGGTAGCAGTCGCATGCGAGGTCATGCCGAGTATCCGCTCACGCAATTCGGCCTCAAAGCCGTTCATCACCGACAACACCGCAATCAACGCCGTAACGCCCAGCGCTATACCCAGAACGGACGTTAAGGTGATAAAAGAAATGAACTGAGTTCGCCGTTTGGCCCGCGTATAACGCAAGCCGATATAAAAAATGAGAGGTTTAAACATGAAGCTTATTATTTTAAATAATTAAAAAACCAAAAATAGAACGCTGATAATTCAAAGAAAAAATCTTAATTAATCATAATTATCTGCGTCATCCGCGTTCCATTGTATTCGCTGGCACCGAGTAGTTATAAATCAGGATGTTCTGCACTGGGCGCAAAATCCGTATAAATAAAGGCCGTGGTCAGTCAACTGATAGCCCAGCTTTGCTGCAATTTCTTTTTGCCGGGCTTCAATAACCTCATCGGTAAATTCATCGACCTTGCCGCAGTTCATGCAGAGTATGTGATCGTGATGAGTGCCTTTATCCAGTTCAAAAACAGAGTTGCCGCCTTCAAAGTGATGCCGGGTCACCAGTCCCGCAGCCTCAAACTGAGTTAACACGCGATAAACCGTAGCCAAACCGATTTCTTCCTCTTCGCTCAGCAGGATTTTATAAATTTGTTCAGCGGTTAAATGGCGATCATTAACCTGCGTTTCTAAAATTTGCAGAATCTTCACCCTAGGCAAAGTCACCTTCAGGCCTACATTCCTTAAATCATCAGTTTCCAACATTAATCTCCGCTTGTGCGTTTTATATAAAACTGCGCCCATTGTAGCCTTTTTTTAGCAGAGCGCGCATGACAGTTTTATAGGATAATGCTTTAACATCCTGTATGATTTTATATTTTCAACACATCCGCAGCCTCCAATGAGAAAGCCGCTTTTTGCTTTAAACCTATCCAACAGTCGCTTCACCTCCTGCATCCTTGCAGTCGCGGCAAGCTTGGCACTCGCCTCGTGCACCACCATTTTGACCAACCTGCCCGGCGTCTATACTGTGGACGTCCAGCAAGGCAATATCGTCGACCAGCCTATGATCGACCAACTCAGACCCAACATGAACAAACGCCAGGTGCTGTACATCATGGGTTCGCCGATGCTGGTTGATGCTTTTCACCCGAAACGTTGGGACTACCTCTATTCGGAGCAAGTTAAAGGCGGCGACCGGCTACAAAAAAGGATTTCATTATACTTTGAAAACGATCAGCTGATCGGCGTACAAGGCGACTTCAAACCCAGCGAAGTTCCGGTCATTAAAACATCGGATGAAACTACAGTGGATGTACCGAAGCGTGATCTTGAAAAAACCCTGTGGGAAATGATTACCGGCCTGTTTGGCTACGATGGCACTGATGACTCGCCTAAGCCTGACAAATCAAAACCATCATCGGAGTCTTCAAAAGACCAACTGCCGCTGTAGGACGGTTTCGCGCAGCAAACCGTCAATCGTCGCACAACGCCGATATCAGTCTGACGTAGTTGCTCCTCGTTCCCACGCGCCGCGTTGGAATGCAGTCCAGGCGCGCTGCGCCGCGAATCACAGCCAATCCTTAAAAACCGGAACCAACCCCTCAAGCCCCGCATAATCCCTAGCACTGGAATACCGCCAATGCGTAGGATCATCCACATATCCCCGTTTCACCGGATTTTGATGGATATACTCCAGCTTTTGCCGAAGCACCTGCTCGTTTTCAATAAGCTGCGGATGCGATCCCTCTTCCCAGCACTGATAATCCCGATCCTGCCGTTTATGATCCTTGCGAAAAAAAGCCAGTTGCTGCAACAACCGCTCGGCGCGGCATTCCTTCAAGTGGTCGATCAGTTGGCGTGCAGTGTAAGACTTAAAGTGAGGTAGTTCCACAGCCAAATTCTCTGCCTGTACAATCATGTGAAGGTGATTTTCCAGCATGACGTAGCCGTATATTTTCCAACCGTTTTCTTCTTGTCTGTAACGCAGTGCGTCAAGAATTATGCCTGCGGTTTGCGGTCGGGTGAATAGCGGTATCCAATTCAACACAGTGCAGGTTAAAAAATGCGGTGCTTTTTCATCGCAGATTCGATAGCGACTACGGCCCATAGTGTTTGATCCTCGTGGCGCAGCGCGCCGTAACAGCATTCCCACGCGGCGCGTGGGAACGAGACAATCCGGGTCGCCTTTTCTTTGGATACTTTCTTTTGGCGAAGCAAAAGAAAGTATCTCGCATTCGGGTGCGAGAACCCGATTAAATCAATCGTCGCGATAGCGACACATTATTAATGTTGTTGGGAGATGGTTCCGATTGAAACGGTCTTGGCTCTTCGATAGCCGAACTATACTTTTTCAAATTCTTGAAATCTGATTTTAACTTCCTCTCGTGTTTTATATTCAGTTTGTTCATCAATTATCAAATGCTTATTAAATTGATAGCAATAAACGTCTTTAATTAATTGCCAAATAATATATAGCAAAAAAATAGTGCTAAATAAATTAATGGGGAAAAGGAGGAGTACCCACCAGCCTGTAAGAATTTTGTTTATGCCCATCAGTAACGCGGTACCAATTGCTAAAGTTTTCACGTTAGACTTAATATTTGGCGGACGTATTAAAGGTAGAATCTGATTTGAAAATTTTTTGAAATTCCATATGGTTGCGTAAAATCCAGTATTTTTATCAACGACTTGTACCGGATAAATCTTTTTGTTATATACAAAAAACGAAACTTTCAGTTCATCTCCTTCCCGGCAAACAAAATCACAATTCTCTATTGTAATAAATGCGTTGTCACCATAAAAAATCCGCGTATTAACATGCGAATTTGTTTCTTGAGTTATTGTTGTATTGGTAGGTGCAATTTTTCCTCGTACTTTTCCATCCCAGCCGGTAGTAACTTTACCCTCTCCGCCAGTAACATGCGTCTTTACAGTCGTTTTAACGCTATTCCACTTTTCAATTTTTGTAATGGTTCCTGTCGACATTGTAATATCAAAGTCAACACCACCACTTAACGTTTTAAAATGTATCATCTTGTCCTCATTAGTGCTGTAAGACGGATTGCCGTAGAGTAGATTTTATAGATTGAGTAGCAGCAGCGAACCCAACACATTCGCGCAAAAAAGTCGGATTACGCTGTCACCCGACCTCCGCTTTATAACTTCCTAGCTATCCGCGTATCCGGCATAAACTCATGCTCATCGCGGGTGGCCATTTCCTCGTACAGAGCCCATTTCTGGTCAACCACTTTTTGCGCAAAATCCATCAACTTGTCGGCTTGTTCGAGGTTAGTGCGCCTTAAGCTGCTGTAGCGGGTTTCGTTGTAGGCGTAGTCCCTCAGCGGAATAGTCGGGCGCAAGGAGTCCAGCACGAACGGGTTTTTAGCTTCGCCGCGCAGGGTCGGGTTGTAGCGGTACAGCGGCCAGTAGCCTGACTTTACGGCCATTTCCTGTTGTTCCAGGCCGTTCTCCAGGTTGATGCCGTGCGCGATGCAAGGACTGTAGGCGATAATTAACGACGGGCCGTTGTAGGCTTCGGCTTCGCGGAAGGCTTGCAGCGCCTGCTGCGGGCTTGCACCCAGCGCAATTCTTGCGACGTAAACATTACCGTAGGCGATGGCTTGCAGCGCCAGGTCTTTTTTCGGCGTGACCTTGCCGCCCGAGGCGAATTTGGCGACTGCGCCGATCGGCGTGGATTTGGACGCCTGTCCGCCGGTGTTGGAATAAACTTCGGTATCCATGACCAGGATGTTGACATCCGAGCCGCTGGCCAGCACTTGGTCGATGCCGCCGTAACCGATGTCGTACGCCCAGCCGTCGCCGCCGATAATCCAGATGCTGCGGCGCACGAAATGGTCGACTATCGACAGCAATTCCTTGGCTTTGTGAGTAGCCAATTTTTCCAGTTGTTCGCGCAATTGCGCAACCCTGTAGCGTTGTTTGCGGATGTCGCTTTCCAGGCTTTGCGGCGCGGCGAGTATGTCATCAACCAGCTTTGCATCCAAGCTATCTTTTAATTCGGTTATCAGCCGGTGCGCCATCGCGACATGCTGGTCGGTGGTCAGCCGGTAACCATAGCCGAATTCGGCGTTGTCTTCGAATAACGAGTTGGACCAAGCCGGGCCTTTGCCTTCGGAGTTTTGCGACCACGGCGTGGTGGGCAGGTTGCCGCCGTAAATGGACGAGCAACCGGTGGCGTTGGCGGCCAGGATACGATCCCCGAACAGCTGGCTGATCATTTTCAAATAAGGGGTTTCGCCGCAGCCCGCGCAAGCGCTGGAAAACTCGAACAGCGGTTGCAAAAATTGCACCCCGCGCACATTGGAGAAATCGATACGGGCGCGGTTGTTGTAAGGCAAGGTTTCAAAGAACGCCACGGCAGTTTTTTCGACCTCAAAATAGTCGGCCTTGGGCGTCATATTAATGGCTTTGATGCTGGCATCTTTTTCCGATGAGGCCGGGCAGGCTTTTACGCACAAGCTGCAACCGGTGCAATCCTCGGGGAATACTTGCAAGGTATAGCGGGTATCGGGGAAACCGTGCGAGGTGACATTGGCGGTTTTAAAACCTGTCGGCGCCTGCGCCAACAAGTCTTTGGGATAGAATTTCGCGCGTATCGCAGCATGGGGGCAAACCGCCGAGCAGTTGCCGCATTGTATGCACAGGTCGGATTCCCAGATAGGGATGTCCTGGGCGATGTTGCGTTTTTCCCATTGCGTGGTGCCGGTTGGGTAAGTGCCGTCGACTGGCAGAAAGCTGACCGGAATCCAATCGCCCCGACCTGCTGTCATTTCCGCGGTCACTTCCTGAACAAAGCGCGATGCTTTGGCGAATTTTCCTGGGCCGGTGTCGGCCAGCGCGGTAACTGTTGCAGGCAGTGTCACTTTTTCCAAATGCGCCAAGGACTGGTCTATCGCCTCAAAGTTTTTCTGCACGACTTCCGGGCCTTTGCGGGCATAGGTTTTCTCGGCGTATTGTTTGATTTTCTTAATTGCCTCATCTTTGGGCATCACGCCTGACAAAGCAAAAAAGCAGGTTTGCATGACCGTGTTGATGCGCCGTCCCATACCTGTTTGCCGGGCGACTTTGACCGCGTCGATCACATAAAACTGGATGTCTTTGGCTATCAATTGCTGTTGCACGGATGCTGGCAAATGCCGCCAAGTGTGCTCGGCATCGAACGGGCTGTTTAAGAGGAAAGTCGCTCCGTGTTTGGCGCGCTCCAACATATCGGTGGTTTCGATAAAGTTGAAATCATGGCAGGCGACAAAGTTGGCCGATTCGATCAAATAAGGCGCTTTGATCGGTTCAGGGCCGAAGCGCAAATGCGAGACGGTTTGCGACCCGGCTTTTTTCGAATCGTAAACAAAATAGCCTTGGGCGAAATATTGGGGTTCGTCGCCGATAATTTTAATGCTGTTCTTGTTCGCGCCGACCGTGCCGTCCGAACCCAGCCCGTAAAACACCGCGCGCACCACGTTGTCCGGTTCAATGTCCAGGTTTTCGGTCACGGCAAGGCTGGTATGCGTCACGTCGTCGTTGATGCCGATGGTGAAGCCGTTTTTAGGTTGTTCGGCTTGCAGTTCCCGGTAAATCCTGGCCACCATCGAGGGTGTAAATTCCTTGCTGGACAGGCCGTAGCGCCCGCCGATTACCTTCGGCATGATTCTAAGCAGTCCACCGGCAAAAGCCTGGCTCAATTCGGTAATCACGTCTTTGTACAGCGGTTCGCCGCTACCGCCCGGCTCTTTGGTTCTGTCCAACACCGCAATGTGGCGCACCGATTCCGGCAATGCCGCCAGGAAGTTTTTGGCGCTGAACGGACGATACAGGCGCACGTTCAACACGCCGACATTCTCGCCTTTGGCATTGAGTTTTTCGGCGGTGGCGACGGCGGTTTCAACGCCCGACCCCATCATGATAATGATGCGCTCGGCGGTTTCGGAGCCGAAATACTCGAAAGCCTTATAGCTACGCCCTGTCACCTTCTCGAACTGTTCCAATACCTGGTCGAACACCTCAACCGTGCGGTCGTAATAGCTATTCGAGCTTTCGCGGGACTGGAAATAAGTGTCCGGGTTTTGCGCAGTGCCGCGCATCATCGGATGGTCTGGGTTTAGCGCCCGCTCCCGGTGCGCAAACACCAGCTCATCGTCGATCATGGCTCGAATTTGCTCGTCTTCCAACAGGGTGATTTTATTGATTTCGTGCGAAGTTCTGAATCCGTCGAAAAAATGTAAGAACGGAATCCGCGACTTTAAAGTAACTGCCTGGGCGACCAGCGCCATGTCGTGTGCTTCCTGCACATTCGTTGAAGCCAGCAGCGCAAAACCGGTCATACGTACGCTCATCACGTCCTGATGGTCGCCGAAAATGGACAGGCCTTGGGTTGCCAACGAGCGTGCAGCGACATGGATGACGGTTGAGGTCAACTCACCGGCAATCTTGTACATGTTGGGGATCATCAACAACAATCCCTGGGATGCGGTGAAAGTCGTTGCCAACGCGCCGGTTTGCAACGCGCCGTGCAAGGTTCCGGCAGCGCCCGCTTCACTTTGCATCTCGGCGATGGTCGGAATGCCGCCCCAAAGATTGGTTTTATGTTCCGTCGTCCATTGCTCGCAAAACTCGGCCATGGATGAAGAAGGCGTGATAGGGTATACGGCGCAGACTTCGTTGGTTCTGTACGCAACATAAGCAGCTGCTTCGCCGCCATCGATAGTAACTTGTTTTGACATGGTGAGTTTCCTGGCAACTGGGTTTTATCTGATTTGAATGATCTCAATATCGGCTAACTGAGACCAAGCCGTATCGGCGGTTAATACCGCTAATTGTCTTTCTTTTGCTAATCCTAAACAGGCTCTATCGCCCAGTGATAATCCGTAACGCTGCGCTTGCAAAATAAAATTAGCCGCATAAAGCGCATGAGTTTCTGTGAATGGAACGATACCTATGGAGGTTCGCCCTATTTGCTGCATAAGCGGCATTGGATCGATGTTATCACGGATCAACCGCCCCGCAACTTCGCTTAAATTGACGGTAGAAATGCAGGCATTCTCGATATACTGGGCAACGACTTGGCAACCTGTTTCTTCAAACAGATATGCGAGCAATGCCGAGGCATCCAAAACAATCATTCGTTTTCCGCCTCAAGCCTACGCTCTTGTAGTAATTGCTCGACCTGCGGGCCGTGTGCTTTGCCTTGATAAAGCTGCTTTATAAGATGCTGCAAACTGGCAGCAGGCTGCCGGTTATTCAAACAGACGGTAGTTAAAATGTGGCACACTTCAGCCTCTATGCTAAGCCCATCCTGAGCCGCTAATTCGCTTAAGGCGTTATGCACCGGATCTGGAATATTTTTGATTGTCAAAGTCGGCATGGCGGTGTCCAAAAATTAAGTTTCTGAATGGCTGTGTTTATTTATCAATCATATGAATTGCAGCAGTCGGGCACTGCAAGGTGCAGGCCGTGCAGCCGGTGCAAAGGGCATAATTCACTTCGTAGAACTTGCCTTTGCCCAGCTTGGTAATGGCGCCTTCCGGGCAAGCACCGTAACAACCGTCGCATTCGAAACAATTGCCGCAGGAATAACAACGGCTGGCTTCATATGTCGCCTCGTCTTGGGTCAATCCGCCCAACACTTCGTCGAAGTTTTTGTTGCGCAGTAGCGGCGCCATGGTCGGCTGTTCCGACTGGTCGGCATCGGTGCTGTACCAAAGGTTGAGTTCATCGTACCGGACGATGTGCTTTTTGCTGGGATGCTGGTATTGGCCGCCGCGCAGATAAGCATCGATATTCCTGGCGGCTTTTTTGCCGTGCCCGGTGGCAATGGTGACGGTGCGTAAACTCGGCACCATGTCGCCGCCGGCAAAAACCCCTTCTGCGGCGGTCATCATGTTTTCGTTGACGGCAACCACGCCATCGCTTTGCGCTTCAATTTCGGGGAAGGTTTTTAACAACTCGGAATCGATATTTTGCCCCAGTGCCAGAATCAACGTATCGACTTCGATGATTTCAAACTCGCCACTGGGTTGCGGGCGGCCCTTGTCGTCCAGGTTCATGATTTCAACTTTAATGTGGCTGCCATCAATCCCGACGATGCTGCGCAACCAATGGAACACCACGCCTTCTTCGATCGCCTCGGCGGCTTCAAAATCATGCGCGGGCATGTTTTTGCGGTCGCGACGGTAGATCACCATGGTTTCCGCACCCAGCCGTTTAGCAGTCCGCGCCGCATCCATTGCAGTATTGCCGCCGCCGTAAATGGCAACCCGTTTGCCGATTTTTGTCGGCTTGCCTAAACCGATGTTGCGTAGGAAAGTGACCGCATCCCTAGTGTCGCTTTCACTGTACAAGGGAATATCAATCGAGCGTCCGATATGGGCGCCTACCGCTACGAAAACCGCATCGAACCCCCCGGCTTCCTTTTCGGCTTTTAAATCTTCTACTTTCTGGTTGAGCGTGATCTTTACGCCCATATCCTCAATGCGTTTGACCTCGGCGGCCAGCACCTCGCGCGGCAAACGGTAAGACGGGATGCCAAAATGCATCATGCCGCCTGCTATCGGGCCTGCATCCCTGATTTCAACGTCATGGCCTAGACGAGCAAGATGGTAAGCCGCCGACAAGCCGCTTGGCCCAGCCCCAACCACCAACACGCGCTTGTTGGACTTTTCGCCGACGATCTGCGGCGTCCAGCCTTGTTCGAAGGCCAAATCGCCTAAAAAGCGTTCAACCGCATGGATGCTGACGGCACCGTCCACAGCCACCCGGTTGCAGGAGGATTCACAAGGATGGTAGCAAACGCGGCCATGCACGGCGGGCATCGGGTTGTTTTCCAGCAGACTGTTCCAGGCTTCCTGATATCGGCCCGCCTGAGCCAAGTCCAACCAAGCCTGAATGTTCTCCCCGGCCGGGCAGGCATTGTTGCACGGCGGCAAATAGTCTTCGTAAACAGGCACTCGTCGTTGCATCGGCCCGGTGCCGGTGCTTAAGGTCAGGTCGGGTGGAGTGGTCATATCTTGATAATTCATATGCGCTTAACTCATGGTTGTTTGTCAGATTTCACGTCAGGCCGTAATTTCAATCTAAAATGTCCGCGTTGGCAAGATGCGGTTACTTTTTATCTATTCTAACCCTTTAGATAGATTCACCGTTAGGCAATACGGAAGAGTTAATCAATGCTACTGGATTTTTGTTTCAATTGTTCAATGATCGAAAACATTGCCCCATTCGCCTCAGGTAACTTCCAAATAAAGCAACAATAATGCAAAGCCATCAATGACCCATAAGGTTTTCGGCAATTCCCGAAAGCGACCGGTGGCTATTTTTACCGCGCTGTACATAAACAAACCCCAAATCAAGCCTTGGGTGATCGAATAGGTCAGAGGAATCAATGCCATTGCCATAAACGCGGGAATGGCTTCGACAAAGTCATCCCATGCAATTTGCGCCACAGCGCCCATCATATAGACACCGACAATCACCAGCACTGGCGCAGTGGCTATCGCGGGTACAACTTTCACCAGCGGAGCGAAAAACAGGAACGGCAAAAACAACAACCCGGCAAACACTGCGGTCAAACCGGTTCGCCCGCCCGCCTGCACTCCAGAAGCCGACTCGATGTACGCAGTTCCGGGACTGGAACCGAACAAGCCGGAAAACATCGTCGCAAACGAATCGGCGACCATTGATTGTTCCATTCGCCGGGGTTCGCCGTTATCCTCCTTAAGGTTGCCCGCCTCGGCCACGCCGACAAACGTGGAAATGCTGTCGAACATGTCGGTAAACAATAATCCGAATGCCGCCGGAAGCACCGACCAATGCAGTGCGCCGAGCAAATCCAGCTTAAACAGCATACTGAAATCCGGCGTGGAAAATAATTGCTGCACGCTGACCAATTGCGGATTGCCGAAATTAACCGCCGAAGCGTCACCTCACCAGCGCCCGATGGGATAGGCCAGCAGCGTGGTGACAATCACGCTCAAAATTAACGCGCCGGGCAGCTTTCTGACCGTCAAAACAGCGGCGATGAACAATCCGACGCAAAAGGTCAAGGTCATGCTGTTCAAAGGGCCGAGACCAATGAATGGCGTTTTCACCACGATAAAGCCTGAGTTGAAAAAACCGATCAACGCAATGAACAAACCGATCCCCGCGGCACTGCCAAGCCGGACACAGGGCGGGATCGCTTGAAGTATCAAATTCCTGACCCGAAACACCGACAGCAGCAAGAAAATGATCCCGCTCAAAAACACCGCACCCAGCGCCGTTTCGACCGCAATATGCTGCTTTAACACAATGGCATAAGTGAAATAGGCGTTAATGCCCATGCCCGGCGCAACCAAAATGGGGTTGTTGGCATACAGGCCCATCGTCACTGAGGAAAAAACGCATACCAGAATTGTCGCGGTCAATGCCGACTCGTAAGACATGCCGGTCTGGCTCAGCAACGCCGGGTTCACGATAATGATATACATGGACGCGATAAACGTCGTGACACCGGCGATCAATTCGCCAAAAACCGTGGTTTTATAGTGCTTGAGTTGAAAAACAGTTTCCAGCATGGTTTAGGTATCTCCGCTTGCAAATTGCCGATTTTGATTGCATGTAGTTTAGGCTATTCTGCCGATAGCGCTATTGGCTTTATTAATGTACGGAGCACCAGTAAGCCAGCCTTAGAAGTTTTGCAAAAATTAAAAACAGCTGGTTGTCAATACGCAATCGCCCCAGCTTGCGCTTCATTTGAACTACCGACATTATGATATTTGCTGAAAATGCAGCCCAAAGCGGCTCATCAGCAAAAACTATATGGTTTTCAATGATGTTAATTCACTTGAGGATACAATTATGAAAAATACTTATATTGGATTAGCTTTGGCTGCTTGCCTTGCTATCGCATCAACACCTTTACTGGCTGAAGTCGCACCCGCTCCTGAGCACCCTGCAAATATCACTGCGCCTGCCGCATCACCTGCCGAACATCAAGAAGCGGCAGCGCTTCATAAAAAGCATGCAGAGCACCACAAAGCAATGGCAGAGCATCATAAATCGCTGGCGGCAGAGTATAAAAAAGCAGGACATCCTGAGTTACATAAGCACCACGAAGCATTGGCTAAACACCATGGGGAGCTAGCCAAAGAACACGAAAAAGCTGCGGTAACCCATGAAAAAATGGCAAAGCCCAAGTAGCCTGAACATTGCTTATTATTTTAGAGATTAATCAGGACGGCCATTTGGATCGTCCTGATTTCTCGTAGCGAGAAAGTGCTGGGTTAGAGTCGATCATCCTGATTTGTCTGATACAAAGAAAAAGTCCATTCCTGGTTCTCGGTCAACAAAACTAATTTCCCCTGAGTTGAAAAATAAGAATATACTTTTTTAAAAAATAATCGGAAGCAACACCTAAATTATATTTTAAAACTGGATAATTATGCGAAATCTAACTAAGTGCCATGCAATATTGGGTTTATTTCTTGCAGTTTCCCTCAGCTTAATACCCGTCACTAAATGTATAGCCGAGGATTTACAAGCCCCGCAGAAAGTCATCCAAAGCGTTTCATCGCAATTACAGCAAAAACTAAAAGACAAAGCTTTTACCAAGGATTTTGCGCAAGTGACGCGGTTCGTTAACGGCGTTATTGACCCGCATACGGATTTCGACAAAATTGCGCCGTTAGTGTTGGGCAAACACTGGAAAGCAGCAACAACTGACGAACAGGAACGTTTTAAACATGAATTTCAGACGCTGATAGTAAGAACCTATTCCAGGGCGTTTGTGGAGTATAACGATTGGACTATGCATTTCATGCCGCTTGAAATGTCGGATGACGCCGCAAAGGTCGTTGTCAAAACTCAGGTTCTGCAACCCGGCCTTCAACCTGTTGACGTCAATTACCGAATGATTCTGAGCAACGGCGAATGGAAAGTCTACGATATTTTGATTGGCGGCGTGAGTCTGGTGACTAATTACCGCTCAACCTTTAACGACGAAATTCAAAACAAAGGTTCGTTAAGCGCCGTTATCGATAGCTTGATTAAACGCAATGCCGAAGCGCTGGCAGCAAAAAAATCCTAATGGCTGAAGTCAACCACAAACTAAAAAACTTATTCCATACCTTAGTGCTGTTTCTTTGCATGGGCGTTGTTTTATCGTTGGTCGGCTTTATGTTGGCCGGGGTCGAAGGTATCGCATGGGCGGCGTTTTTAGGCATCCTGATACTGGTTATCAGTCCGAACCTATCGCCAGCTTTCATCTTTTCTCTGTATGGCGGCAGATTGCTATCGGCAGCTGACGCACCAGACCTTTATCAGATAATCCATGAGTTGGCTGCTCGTGCCGACTTGCCCACGCCACCCGCGCTTTACTATCTGCCCAGTCAAATGATGAATGCCTTCTCGGTGGGTACGTCCGAAAATTCGGCCATCGGCCTAAGCGATGCGCTGCTTAATACGCTGACGACGCGGGAAATTATTGCGGTACTGGCACATGAAACCAGCCATATCCAGCATAATGATGTGCGGGTAATGACATACGCCGACATCATCAGCCGGATTACCAACACCTTATCATTCACTGGTTTTTTATTGATTCTGTTAAATTTACCGATGTATTTCTTGGGGATGGTTACGATTTCCTGGTTTGCCTTAGCCGTGCTGATTGTGGCTCCGAACATTATGAGCTTCCTGCAACTTTCCTTATCCAGAATAAGAGAGTTCGATGCCGATCACCAAGCCGTTTTATTAACCGGCGATGCCGAAGGCTTGGCTATGGCGTTAAGCAAACTGGAAGCCTATGAGACCACAATTTTCGACCGACTGTTTGGACGAGGTCACGGCGCATCGATACCGTCAATCCTCAGAACGCATCCTGACACCGAAGAAAGAATAAAACAGCTGTTAAATGTAAAAGAACCGCCGAATCAGGCGCTGAAATATTCAAACCATGACCGGTTTTCCGTGCCGGTTCATTATCAAAAATCGGTCAAAAAACCCCGCTGGCATTTGGGTGGCTTTTGGTATTAAGAACGCAGTAGCTAATCCTCAGACTTGCTAATAAACTTCTTTTTAATATTGGTAAACTGCAATAGCTGGGCGTCGATCCGGCCGTTAAACGATTCCGGCTGATAAACGCCTTGCCCGTTGAGGGTACCTGCCTCCATGCCCGTCAATAATTCAACGGCTTCATCCACGGTCGATACGGCGTAAATACTGAACTGACCCGATTGCGCGGCATGCACCACATCCCAACGCAACATCAGATGTTTGATATTGGTCGCGGGAATGATAACGCCTTGGGTGCCGGTTAATCCTTTTTGGGCGCAAATATCAAAGAATCCTTCAATTTTTTCGTTAACTCCGCCTATCGGCTGTACATTGCCTAATTGATTGATTGAGCCGGTGATGGCTAAATCCTGCCGCAATGGAACCTGGGCGATCGACGATAAAATAGCGCACAGTTCGGCAAGAGAGGCGCTGTCGCCCTCAATATGTCCATAGGACTGCTCGAATACCAGACTGGCCGCTAAAGAGAATAGCGTTTTTCGGGAATACCGGGCCGCGATAAAACTCGATAAAATCAACACGCCTTTTGAATGTATTGCTCCGCCCAATTCGGTTTCGCGTTCAATATCCACCACTTTTCCGTTGCCTAAGCGGGTCGTTGCGGTAATACGGGAGGGTTGTCCAAAGCTAAATTCACCGAGCTGCAACACCGAAAGCCCGTTGACCTGACCGATGACTTTGCCTTCCGTGTCGATCAACACCGTGCCCCGGTGTATATTTTCATACAATTTTTCCCTGAGCTTATCCAGTCGGCGCGTTTTATGGTCAATGGCCTGTTGCACATCGCTGTTGGCTATAAGCTCTCGACCGTTATTTTCCGCCCAATAATCAGATTCGGTCAGCAAATCCGTAATGCTGCGCAAATGGGTCAACAACTTTTCCGCATCGCCACTCATTCGGGAACTGTGCTCGATAACCCTGGCGACTGCATTTTGGCTTAGCGGACGCAGCTTTTCCCGGCGGGCGATGGTCGCCAGTAAACGGGGGTAATTCTGGCCGCTATCTTCCCTGGACATCGATTCGTCAAAATCGGCTGCTATTTTAAACAGGTCGTGAAACTCCGGGTCATACTCGCACAGCAGATAATAAATCAGCGGCTCGCCCATCAGGATCAGCTTTAAATTAAGCGGTATAGGTTCGGGTTCCAGCGATGAGGCACTGATCAAACTGAGTGCCCGCTCCAGTGATTCAATACGGATTTCGCCAGATTGCAAGGTTCTTTTAAGCGTATCCCAAGCATAAGGCTGGAACAGCAGTTTTCGGGCATCGATAATCAAATAACCGCCATTGGCTTTATGTAATGCGCCGGGTTTGATCATCGTGAAATCGGTGACCAGCGAACCCATGTAAGCCTGATGGTCGATACGGCCAACCAGATTGCTGTAATTAGGATGATCTTCGTAAACAACAGGCGCCGATTTTTTGTCGCTAAAATCCACCATCAGGTTAACGTAATAGCGTTTAAACGGGTTGAGCTCCTGCGCCATCTCCATAAAGGGCAGTAGTTTTTCGCTACGTGGAAGGAAATCCAGCACATGCTCAATAATATCTTTTTGAGCATCATTCAAATACGCCAGAACGGCATCTTGTTTGGCGTATTTTTCGATCAAGTCATCTATCGAATGATTGACCGCCTGCTCGGCGACTTCTCGGTTCAACGCTTGCAGTTTGCGTTTGGTTTCCTTGCGCCAGATCGGAAAGTTTTTCAGCAATGTTGCCAAGCGCTCCTGCAAATTAAAAATGGTTTTTTGTATTTCATGCTGCTTGTCTTTATCAAGCTTATTGAACTGCTCGGGGCTGATAATTTCGTTATTTTCGTCTGCCGGAGAAAACGCATAACCGGTTGCGGTTTCCGTCAGGATAATATGGGCGTTGGCGGCCTCTTCGCGTAACCGGCTAAGCTCGTTGATTTCCCGTTGCCGCGACTCGCTTTCAACTTCGCCCGTTCTGGAACGGTATTCGTCACCATCAAACGCCGCAGGTATGGCGACGCTCAATTCGTCTATCAACTGCGCCATATCCTGCTGAAAAACCTTGCCTTGCCCCTGACTGAATTTAATGGCTGTGGGCTTGGCAGGCTGGCTGAAATTATTGACATAACACCAGCCCGAAGGAATGCTTTGCCGACTGGCTTCGTGTTCGATCAACTGCCTTACAGTCGTCAGCTTGCCGGTACCGGCAGGCGCCATTGCGAAGATGTTGTAGCCATGTTTATGCATGCGGATGCCCAATTTGACGGCTTCCACGGCGCGTTGCTGTCCGACGGCGATATCGATGTCTTCAAGTTCCTCGGTGGTGATAAATTTTAATTGCTCAACATTGCATGGCTTATAGAGTTGTATAGTATCCAACGGTGTATTTTTCATGGTGACATCCCCTTCCTGGAAAACTCAGTTGATTAATGGATAGCGTTAAATCTACGCTCCATGGGCTTGATGCAAGCAACAATGCATTAACCGCATAATGCCCAATTTTAAAAAAATCAAGGCAACAATAATGAATTTTGTATTTTGATAATAACTCCTATTTATTCTTAATTCCAGAACATTATTGCATGCAAGTTAATGCTCTTGTTTCTTCCATAAATACCTTGTAAATATCGGCAGATGTTATGTTTAAAATGATCTCATAACTAAGTATTCATACTAATATATTTATTCGCATTTTTTTGATTCAATAGCAACAGCTGGATTTTTCTGCACCTTCTCTAAAAGGCTTCATATTAGTCTGGCAACTTAGCTGTTAGTGAGGTAAAAGATGAGTGCGCCTGTTCATGAAGTAAATTTAATATCTGAAGTAATTATTACCCCCATAAACATTCCTGACTGCTACACAAAAATTGCTGAGCTGGCCTTTTACAAGGCAGAAATCAGAGGTTTTGAACCGGGTCATGAACTTGATGACTGGGTTGAGGCAGAGCATGAGTTTAAAGAAATGATAGCTAATAACACACCTCACTAAACTTCATTTTAAATGAACTTATACATTACTTTAGTTGTTATTAATAATTCATTAAAAAAATACAAAAGCATATTCGGTTAACTGTCGTGTTGATAGCTATCATAACCGAGAACATTAAAGATTAAGTTCGGCTAGTATTACTTAATATCAATCAATTTATTATTTAGGATTTTAATTATGTCTACACAATCAAATACCGGTACAGTTAAATGGTTTAACGCTAGCAAGGGCTTCGGTTTCATCGAACAGGAAAAAGGCCCCGATGTTTTCGTCCATTACAGCAATATCAGCAGCACAGGTTTTAAGTCATTGTCCGATGGACAACGGGTACAATTCAATGTTACTCAGGGTAAAAAAGGCCCGCAAGCTGAGGATTTAATTGTTCTCTAATCTCCCCTCACATTTAACCTCAATAAGCTGACTTCATCATGCAAATCCCATTACAAATAACTTTTCGAGGGATACCCCATTCTGATGCGGTAGAGGCCAAAATTCGCGAAAAAGCAAGCAAGCTGGATAGGTTCCACTCGCATATTATGAGTTGCAGGGTGGCAGTGGAGTCCGAACATCACCGCCACCATCAAGGCAATCAATACCATATCCGTATTGACATCACTACGCCGCGCAAAGAATTGGTCATCAGCAGAGAGCATCATGACAAACAGGCTTATGAGGATATTTATGTAGCGATACGAGATGCTTTCAACGCGGCAACAAGGCAGCTGGAAGATTATGCGCGAATACAGCAAGGCAAAGTTAAAACCCATGACTTGCAAAGTTCTGGATCCATCACCCGCCTGTTACCTGAAAAAGATCACGGTTTTATTGAGGCGCACGACGGTCATGAAGTGTATTTTCACCGCAACAGTGTGACAGGAAGCGGATTTGATGCACTAGCCGTTGGTAATGAAATCCGTTATATCGAGGAAAAAGATGATCTTGGCCCACAAGCCAGTATTGTTTACCCCTAACTCTGATTTAATTATCTTTATTCCAAGTCCTTGAAGTCATGCCGGGTTATTTCAATGTTAGCTCGATAG
>JANYKK010000128.1 GCA_025361585.1 Methylobacter sp.
AAGAATTGCCGTGCCAGCCTTTTTCCATTCTGTACGCCGTTGGTCTGACTCTGGTACTTTAGCCAAGCCAACCAACGCGCCTAAAAGTTCGTTTTTGTCTATAGTTGGTTTACCTGTTTTAGTATCGACAAGCCCCGCCAAAATTAACAAACCAGCCGCGTTAAATAGTTCGTGGTCTCTGGCTTTGCGTTCTGCTTTCTTTTCGGCGTGTTTTTCTGCCTGTATCAAATTACTAGCCGCCTGTTTTGCTTTGTTAGCCCGTTCGATTGCTTTTTCAGCCCTGACTAACACATTAAGTTTTTTATCATCTTGTGATGTTCTGTGTTGTTTGTCGAACAGCTCAATTAATATGTTTTGTTGTTCCGTGCGTGACTTAATACCTTTCAAGTACAAGACCCGATTATTAAGCCAGTCTTCATTTTTGTCCGTCATGCTAACCCCTGTTTTTAGATTTAAATAACGCCAAAGTTTAACAGATTGAAGCGAGTTATCAAACCGTGCTATCCTGACATTTATTAATGGAAGGCGCACTTAGTCATTTCTATTAATTATCCAGCGAAGCATGGATAATTAATAGAAATGGTGCGCTCCTGCCGATGGCTAACATCAAAAGCAAACAGCAATGGCAACTTATCACCTAACCGCAAAGATTGGACAAAAAGGAAAAGCGCAAGCCCACGCCGCCTACATAGCGCGTGAAGGGAAATATAGTGGCTCAACTCGTTACGAAGACCTAGAGGCAACAGGCTACGGAAATATGCCCACATGGGCAGAACATAACCCCGCAGACTTTTGGCAAGCCGCAGATGAAAACGAACGCGCTAATGGCTCAACCTATCGAGAACTAGAAGTTGCTTTACCGCGTGAACTCACACCCACACAGCGGCTAGAATTAGTACATGATTTTATCGCCAAAGAGCTAGGCGAAAAACACGCCTACCAGTTCGCCATACACACCCCAAAAGCGGCACTAGAAAAAGGCGAACAACCCCACGCCCACATTATGTATTCAGAGCGAATAAGAGACGACATAGAGCGCGACCCAGAACAATATTTTAAACGCTACAACGCCAAGAACCCCGACAAAGGCGGAGCTAAAAAATATCGTAGAGGTAACGGAATGGCAGAGGTTAAAATCGAGCTATCAGAACAGCGTGAACGGTGGGCAAACTTGCAAAATTATCACCTTGAAAAACACGGACATAATGAGCGCGTAGACCATCGAAGTTTAAAAGACCAAGGCATCACAGACCGAGAGCCAGAAAAGCATCTAAGCGGTGCAGGTGTACGCAATACTACAGCTAAAAATAACCTGATAGAACTGAGAGCCGCCAACGTTGAAAAGGCGCAATCAAAAACCGAAGCCGCGCCAATTATTGAGCAAGCAAAAAAGCAAACAAACGCCAGAGATTTAGCCACCAACGCCGCCGAAAAATTCAAGTCTAAACTTGCCGAACGTGCAGAGCTTGCCGCCCAAGCCGAACGCGAACAGAGACGCGCCGCCCGTGATAAATTACTTGCCAACCACGCCGCCGAAAAACTCAAGCGAGAACAAGCCGCCGCCCAAATTGTGGAACAACAAAAACGCGAACAAGCGGAGCGTGATAAAGCCGCCACCATCCAAGCCGCCGAACAACAAAAACGCGAACAGATGGAGCGCGACAAAGCCACAGCCGAGAAACTCAAGAAAGAACAAATCGCCGCCAAAAGAAAGGCGCGAGACCTAGACCAAGATATGGAACTTTAACTTTTAATTTTTTGGGGTGAAGCGTGGAAGATTTAGAAGACATAATGGGCGCAATGGACGTGCTTCTGACCATGAACCAAGAGCAACAACAAGCCATTGCAGAACACATCAAGACCTTGAAGCGGCAAAATGAACAGCTTGAAAAGGCGGGAGATAGCTTGCCTAAAGTCGTTAAAGCCGCTATTGGTGAATCAATGAGAGATTCAGCAGACACCGCAAAATGGGCAATGAATGAAGCCATCACGCCGTTTTTAGACAGACTAACCCGCGACATCGAGAAAGCCACCAGCCGCGCTACTGAAGAAAATAAGCAATTAAGCCAAGCTTCACGGGCTTTAAGCTGGAAAGGGTTATTGTTTGCCAGTATTGCCACTTTGACTGCCAGCGCAGCAGGTGCATTGATTTTGTCGGGTTATCTGGCTATTTGGTGGAATCGTGCCGAGCTGGAGAGCTTGACCCAACAAAAGGCGGCGATGATGGAGAATATAGCCAAGCTGGATAAGGTCAAGGGCGGCATTAAGCTAGACACCTGCGAGGGCAAGCCCTGCATTGAGGTTGATACTAAGCACACTTATGGGGACGCGGACAGCCGTTACCAGTTTTTTTGGCTTCGTAGTCGGTAGGGTGTCGGATGATCGTGGCAAAGAGCCGCCACGAACTCAGCACCCTTTAACAAAAATGTGGTACATTTTTAGACGGTCAGAAAAGGAATTTGGCTGATTGAATCGAAGGTTCAGGGGTATAGGGTAATCAAGGAAAAGAAAAAATAAAGAACGGAAATAAAAAAGGGCTTGAGTTAGACTCAAGCCCTGATTT
>JANYKK010000154.1 GCA_025361585.1 Methylobacter sp.
TGCGGCTGTAATTTGAACAGTTGGTTGATTCTTTGTTGCAGTTGGCTTATCTGCTGGCTGAGTATGCCGGGACTGATGTTTTGCAGGATTTGATGACAGATCAACAGGCCGTTCAGCTCTTCGGTGCTGAACCAGAGTCCCGGCAATTGGTAGGGCTTTTCCGCATGTTGCCGGTCGTAGTAATAGCCGTTGCGCTTCCGGTCGTATTCCAACGGCGCATCAAGATAAAGACGCATGTCTTCTATGTAACGCGCGGCGGTCGCCTTGGCGCATTCCAGCTCCGCCATGATGTCGGTTAACGATATCGGTGTGCGGCGGTTGCTCAAAAGGGTGTGCAGGCGGTATATTCTATCGAATCGATCCATTCGCGTGTCCTGTTTCTGATTTAGCTGTCTTTACCAGGCCTGATTTGTGGAAAGGGTAAGTTTCTAGGCATTCTATCCTTAACTTTCAAAAATAGGCGATTAATTTGCCAGGGTAGTTTCCAAGGGAAGTTGAATTAAGTCCTTCGGTAATTTCAAACAAACCCTTCGATAAGCTCAGGGCGAACGGTAAGCAGTTTATTCGCGCCGTCTAGGACAATAATCACAGAAGTATTAACTTAATGAAAATGTCATCAAACAGTTAACTTGCTGTAATAATCCAAGCGTATTTTAGTCATCATCGAAACTTGTAAAGGTGGATAAGATGACTTTGAATTATCGATCAATCTGGATTTCCGATACGCATCTCGGCACCAAAGGCTGCAAGGCCGAGCAGCTCAGAGATTTCCTCAATAACGTCGAATGCGATTATTTATACCTGGTCGGCGATATTATCGATTTATGGAGTTTCAGATCCGGCTTATACTGGCCTGCCCTGCACAGCGACATCGTGCAGCGAGTAATCGACAAAGCTAAGAAAGGCACCCGCGTCATTTATATCCCCGGCAATCACGACGAGCAGTTCCGTAAACATGCAGGAATGCATTTTAACGGCGTTGACATACAGCTCAATGCCATTCATACCGCCCAGAACGGGCGCAAGTTCCTGGTTCTGCACGGCGATGAATTCGACAGCATCGTCTGTCACAATAAAAATCTGGCATATATCGGCGGCGAAGCTTATGAAGTGTTATTGGTCGTCAACCGCTGGCTGAACGTGTTGCGGACAAAAATGGGCTACAAACACTGGTCCATCTCTGCCTTCTTAAAACACAAGGTCAAAAATATCATCCGCTTCATGGATAACTACCAGCACATCCTGAGCCTGGAAGCCCAAAAAAGACATGTGGACGGCGTGATTTGCGGCCATATTCATCACGCCGATATAACCGAAATGGAATTTGGCAAAACCTACTGCAATTGCGGCGACTGGGTGGAAAGCTGCACCGCATTGGTTGAAGATGGGCCGGAAAATTATCCACTGGGAAGAACAGAGCTTACAGCTGCTGGATCAACAAATTGAGTTATAACCGGATTATGCTGAAGCGGCTTAACCCTATCCCTTACCCATTTTTATATAGTGACTCAGATTCATGACTTTGACTAGGTTCTAAATCAACAGTGTCATATGGCCTATAAGAAGTGTGGCATATGACCTATTTTTCATACTTAAAGCGATTTAATGAGGTTGTTTTTTAACAATCAAAGTATCCATGCTGCCAAGCCAGCCGCGTGTTCAGGATAGGCATAAAAGAAAACTGGCCTGTATGGCACTACCTTTGCAGGTTATTTAACGGTAATCCGTTTACTTAACTTCTCAAACTTAATGCCATACGGGAATTGTATCTTCGATGAATCTGCTGCCGGAACCTGGGTTGTCAGCGCTCTTCCTTTTGTATCAAAAGGACTTGTTGCAATTTTTAACCTATAAAGTACGTTGCGCCGAGACAGCGGCGGATTTAACTCAGGAAACGTATTTACGTATCGCCCATCATCCCGATGCCGGTAATATCGAAAATATGCGCGCCTACCTGTTCCGTATCGCCAATAATCTCGCTCTTGATTATCTTCGCAGCCAGACGCGGCAGAATAAACGTGATGCAGGGCCGATTACGGATGACATTATCTGCCTGCAACCCGAGCCGGATGACGCATTGGCGGATCGCCAGCAACTGGAGTTTCTTGAGCAGATTATTTATGACCTACCGCCAAAATGCCGCGCGGTTTTTCTGATGAGTCGCGTGGAAGGTAAAAGTTATACCGAAATCAGCAACGAGCTTGCCATTTCCCCTCGCACCGTAGAAAGCCATATGCGCAAAGCATTGGAACAGATTCGGAAACAGTTTGATTAATAAATGTTTGTCGCCTTGCAAGGGGAGCTACGCTGTCAAACGTCTTAATAATAAGCCACTAACAATAGGACTTTTCCGTCTTTTGGATGCCCTGTAGTAGAATATTAATCATGTCTAATACTCGCCCTTCATCACCCCAACAATCCGCCTCAGACCAAGCTAGCGCATGGTTTGCGCGTCTGCACGCGGATGACGTGACAGCTGTAGAACAAGAACAATTCAAAAGCTGGTACGGGGAAAACCCGCAACACGCCAAAGCCTACGACAAGATGCTGCTGCTTTGGGATCGGCTTGAAGCGCCCGGCAAACGGATTCATACCCGACTCGAAACGGAACAACTTGCATTGGCGCGCCAACCGTTACCCGGCAAACACTCTTACGTCCGGCGGTTGATGGCAACGTCTGCGCTGGCTTTGGTTGTGCTGTTGTCTTATCAGTTGCCGATATATTACCAAAACTGGCAAAGCGATTATTACACCGCGCCGGGCAAACAGTTAACTGTCGCACTCGATGACGGATCACGGCTGACATTAAATACCGATACCGCACTCGCCGTGAACCTTTCAGATAACCAACGGAACATCGAACTGCTGCGCGGCGAAGCCTATTTCCAGGTATCCCCGGATAAAAACCGTCCTTTTATCGTCAGCAACGGCACAGCCAAGGCCCGCGCGGTCGGCACCGCCTTCAGCGTTAAAAAGACCGATGACGATATGCAGGTGGTTGTAAGCGAAGGCACGGTGGAAGTATCGGCGGGCAAAACCGATGCCCCGGCCCTAGTCCATATCAATCAGCAAGTCGACTATCAACAGGGTCATGTCGGGCCGGTAATCTCCACCGATATTATGGAAACGCTCGCCTGGCAACGCGGACAGCTGATTTTTAAACAGCAGCCGCTGTCGAAAGTAATCCAGGAAGTGAACCGTTACCGGAACGGGCAAATCATGATTCTCAATCCGAAGCTAAAACAACGGATAGTCAGCGGCGTGTTTGATACCGCAGATCCCAACGCCGTGGTTGACGGCATCAAGACGACCCTAAAAGTCAGTTCGGTAAATTTGTCTGGGCAGCTGGTTTTGCTGTATTAACTGATATTAGGCAAGTTTTGCCGTTTCGCTTATAAAAACTGCTTAGAGAAATTGGCGATAGCGAGAGCGATAAGAGCTCCCATCATCCATTTGAGTAAATTAAGATCGGCCTTGATGGGGGCAAGTTCGATTTGCAAATCCTTTTTAGTAACCAGTTCCGATTCTTCAATTGCCGCGCGCATTGCCTCAGTCAAACCCTCCGCCTGCTTTTGGTCAAACCCCACCTCTTGTAATTTACGAACAAATTTATGAGTATCAAATGTAATTGTCGCCATAATTGACTCCGGCATAAGTTGGATGCGCTTGTAGTATAACAAACTGGTTTACTTAAAACGCATTATTAAGTTGAGTAATTTAACAACAGCTCTGCATAGCTAAAAAGACCGCCGCACTACCGACAAAACCAATGATCAACGTAATCGAACGATCAAGGAGAAAAAAGACGTCGTTTAAGCCAATATTTCCAAAGCGGACTGCATGTAATTTTTTCCTCCACGACTAAGGGTAAATCCATTCTGCCTCGTCGTAGATCATGAAGATAACACTTTATGACCTAAAGAGGATTTACCTAATGACACTACCTACACGCCGGGTTTCTATAACACGCGGACAAAAATTCATCAAAACAGCCGGACTGCTGCTGCCTATTGCGCTGTTCGGTGCGGGACAAAATGCCTATGCCGGTGATGCCGCAGCCGATAAAGCCATGCCATTCAATATCCCGGCGCAATCCCTGTCGAGTGCCTTAACCCGGTTTTCCGCCGATACCCGGCTGCAAGTGCTTTATGAGGGCGATATGGCCGATAAGCTGCAAGCGCCTGCGCTTAACGGCACCTATACCCCGGCGCAGGCGCTGGAAAAACTGCTGGGCGGCAGCGGACTTAAGTCCCGCTACACCAATGACAAAACCATCACGATAGAAGCGCCAAGCAGTCAAAACCAGTCGAACACTCCCACGTTGAAAGCGATGACGGTGACCGGCAAAGCCAAATACGACCCTACCGATCCGTATGACAAACGTTACGCGGCTCCAAACTCCACCTTTGCCACCAAAACCGACACGCCGATTATGGAAACCCCGCTGAATATCCAAGTGCTGCCGAAAGCGGTGCTCGACGACCAGCAAGCTATTAAGATGGATCAGGCGTTGAAATATGTCAGCGGGGTCACTACCGGCCAAGCCGCCGGAGGCCTTACCGATCAACCGACCATACGCGGATTTTTTAACTACAATCTTTTCCGTAATGGTTTCCGTATCGATGCATCGGGCCCTGAAGGCACCAGGAACATGGCGAACGTACAAAGCATAGAGGTGCTCAAAGGCCCCGCAGCTATGCTCTATGGACGGGTCGAACCCGGCGGCATGGTTAATATCGTCACCAAAAAGCCTTTGGATACCGACTATTATTCGGTTCAGCAGCAGTTCGGCTCTTTTGATTTATACCGCACCAGTATCGACGCCACGGGGCCGATAGCCGACAACAAGAACCTGCTGTATCGGATGAATCTTGCCTATGAAAATAGCGGCTCATTCCGGGAGAACGTGGATTACGACAAAGTGTTCGTCGCGCCGGTCTTGCAATGGAATATCAGTCCGCAGACGACCGCGCTGTTAGAGCTGGAGTATCGCAAAGAAAGCAACGTTTACGATCTTCACGCCAGACCGTTGATTACAGATGGAACCAGAGCTGACGGCACCTGGATCAATCCGCGTTTGGCGGATATTCCGCGCGAGAGAAACTTGATGGAAGACAATCGCAACCATGTGGAAGACAAACTGGTCGGCTTGAATCTTTCGCATAAGTTCAATGATGACTGGACTTTAACCGAGCAGCTTAATATCCAGCTGTTGGACAGGGATAGGATGGTTATGACGCCCGGAACACTGCTGGCCGATAAACGGACATTGAATAGAACATTGCTCACCAGCGATTTTTTTACCAACAACAGCTATTTTACCACGACCAATTTGACCGGCCATTTCGATACCTGGGGGCTGAAACATACGCTGTTGGTCGGGGGCGATTATTACCTTCAAGATATGAATTCCGTCGGCTATAGCAGTACCGCCGCGAGCAGAATCGATATTTACAACCCTGTCCATACCGGCAATCCGCCAATCAATCCAACGACGCGCGCCGCCCAATCGTTTCACACTAACACGGATTTGTACGGCGTCTATGCTCAGGATCAAATCAAGCTGCCTTATAACGTCCATGTCATGGGCGGCTTACGTTATCAGAATGTCGAGCAGTATGACGTGATTGCCAAGCAGGTAGGGCAAAAGGCCGATGCGGTGACGCCACAGGTGGGCGTGCTTTGGCAACCTATAAAATGGCTAAGTCTTTACGGCAACTACGTGGAGAATTTTGGAACCACCAACGGCATGGGAGTGGGCAATACATTTTTACCGCCGCAAACCGCGCAACAGTGGGAAGGCGGCTTTAAAACCGCGTTTTTCGATGATCGTTTAAGCACCACTATTTCTTACTACAATTTAACCAAGCAAAACATTGCAACGACTGACCCTGCTAATCCGACTTTTAGCATTGCTGCGGGCGAAGCGCAGAGCCGGGGCGTGGAGATGGATATTAAAGGCGAAATCTTACCGGGGTGGAAAGGTATTGCCACGTATGCCTATACCGAAACCGAGGTGCTCAAAGAAAACAACCCGAACACTATACCGGTCGGCAGCCGTTTACGGGGCATTCCCGAACACACGTCCACATTATGGACGACTTACGACTTCCAGCAAGATTACTTGCGCGGATTCAAGGTAGGCGCCGGGGTGGAACTGGTTAGTAACAAAAAGGCAAGCCTCGATAAAAACGACTTCAATTTTGCCGGATACGGTGTGGTCGATTTATTAGCAAGCTATACCCGGAATGTCGCCAAATCCAAAGTGACGCTGCAATTGAACGTCACCAACCTGTTGGATAAGGAATATACCCACGACGGTTTTGCCGGGCCTGGGCAAACTCGGGCTACCTGGGGTACGCCGCGGTCTTTTATGGGATCGGTGAAGGTCGAGTTTTAGCTGAGCCGAGTCGTTGCGCTGATTGCGCGGGTTCCCAATCTCCAGATTGGGAACCCGCGCCAGGAAAGCTCCAGCTTTCCGAAACGGCATTCCCAAGCAGGAGCTCTCGTCTTTATACACAAGAGCCTACGGGGCACCGTCATTCCGGCAAGGATTGCCGGAATCCAGGCTACATGGACGTATGCAGCTTGCCATCCATGGCACTGGATACCCGCTTCCCGGTGGGTATGACGAGTTACTTGGATACTTGTGTATAAAGACAAGAGCAGGAGCTTGGGAACGAGCAGAAACCATCATTTTAACGAAACCCTAAAAAGATCATGCACCCCCCCCTTGACGATGATGCTCCGGTACTTGACCGGATAACGACAGCGCATTCAAACGGGCGCTTGGCCCGGCTCACAGCCCGCCGCAAACTGTGGTTGGATGTGCATTTATATCTTGGTTTGATCCTCGGCGCGATATTGGCCGTCGTCGGTTTCACCGGCGGCATTATGGTGTTTTATCAGGAAATGCAGGCAGTCGTGAACCCGGAGCTGGCTGTTGTTTCCACTCCGCCCGAAGATCGGAAACAATTGCACGGTTTGGAGGATATTGTTGCCGCAGCGGAGTCGGCCAAGCCGCAAGGCAGCCGCTTTTTCAAGGTCTATTATCCCCGCAAGCCCGATATCGCCTATAAGTTCCTGTATTATGTCAGGGACGAAAACCTGGCGAACAACGGCGACGGCTATTACATCTTCGTCGACCCCTACAGCGCTCGGGTTCAGGGTATTCAGCTTTGGCATCCCAAGGAGCGCTACTGGGGACGGCCTGTGGTCAGTTTCCTGATGCAACTGCACTGGTGCTTGTTGTTGGGTAAAACCGGCGGCATGCTTAACGGCATTATCGCGGCGTTATCGATTATTTCGCTGTTGACCGGACTGATCGTCTGGTGGCCGCTGACCGGCAAATTCAAGCAGGCGTTAACTTTTAAGCGTAATGGCAGCACCGTGCGTTTTAACTTCGACCTGCATAAAACCGTCGGCTTTTATTCGGCTATCGTGCTGCTGCCGGTGTTGTTTTCCGGGATTTACATGAATCTGCCGGAGCAGGTGAATGTGCTGGTCAAACTATTCTCGCCGGTCAACCGCGCCAATGCTTTTAACGCTCTTCCGCTAGAGATTCACAGTCGCCCGCCGCAAGCGGGTCGGCAGGCGATTAATGTCTCGGCAGTGGAAGCCATTGTGCAGGAACGTTACCCCGCAGGCCGGTTATGGATGCTCAATGCGCCGAAAGACCGGCAGGATGTCTATAAGGTGATGAAAAAGGACGTAACCGAAGTAAGCCGGTTTACCGGTTATCGCGATATCGCCGTCGACCAATACAGCGGCGAAATACTCAACGTCTACGATAGGGGTACAGGCAGCATCGGCGATGTTTTTCTGGACTGGCAATGGCCGTTGCACAGCGGTCATGCTTTCGGTTGGGCGGGACGGATTTTGGTGTTTCTTTCCGGACTGGCCTGTCCAATGTTATATGTGACCGGGGTAATCCGCTGGCTGCAAAAGCGCAAAGCGCATAATATAAAAACGGCTGGATGCAGTCGCCAACCTCAGGCAAACAATCCCTGAAATTGTCCTTTTCGGTTCGCAAACATCAACTTCCAACTGTGTTATATGCCACATTCAACTGCGGCATATAACACATATTTTTTCACCCGACCACCCAACTCATTGATATTTATGATGCTTAGAATGGCATTGATATTGCTGTAATATTCCAATACCAATCCTATTTAATCCTGTCTCGCACAACCGATGTCCGATTCCAAACACAGCGTCCTGCATGACCTGTTCCTAAAACATGCTCACGAGGTCAGCGCCTTTATTCGCGGACGCTGGCCCAGAGAGCAGGATGTAGACGACATCATGCAGGAATCGTTTTTGCGCCTGTCGCAAGTTCCCAATCCTGAAACCATCCTTAATCCGCGAGCCTTTCTGTTCACCACCGCATCCAATATGGCGGTGGATCGCCATCGTCGCCGAAAAACCCGCGAGCGTTACATCGAGCCGGATGCAGATCTTGAAAATCTGGCGAACGACCAGCTGTCTCCCGCTCGTCATTCGGAGGCACACCAAGCGCTTGAGCGCTTTACCGAATGGCTGAATGAGTTGCCGGAACTGCACCGGCATGCCTTTGTGTTGTACCGCATCGAGGGGTGTGCGCATGCAGAGATCGCCGTTCGCCTCGGCATTTCCGTCAGTACCTCCGAGCGCTATGTAAAATATGCCATGCATCATATCAGTATGCGCCTTAGGGCCATGCAAATTTAAAATGACAGCGATTTGAGCTGTCGAACGTCTATAGTATTATTGCGATAGAATGAACCGACTTAACCCGAACCGACAAGGCTATATAATCCCGCGTGAAAACCATCCCGCCCTCTACCGACTCAGTGCAAGCACAGGCTATTGATTGGCTGCTGCGTCTCCGTTCGGAAAATTGCATCGAGGCCGAGCGCAATGCCTTTAATAGCTGGCTGGAAGAAAGTCCAGTCAACCGTCAAGCCTATGAAACGGCGCAGGCCCAATGGGACTGGATGGAACCGTTTAAAACTATGGACTTTCCCGCACGGGACGCGGCATTACGGTACCGCAGTAAATCGCCCCGCCGCTTGATTAGATACAGCACCGCAGCCTCGCTGTTGCTGGCTTTGGGATTGTCCGTCTTTATGCCGAACGGCTGGATAGGCATTCCGCATAGCTATATTGCCGAAAAAGGCGGCCGTCAAACCATCGATTTGGCCGACGGCTCCCGTATTGAACTCAATACC
>JANYKK010000158.1 GCA_025361585.1 Methylobacter sp.
GTTATCCGTTTTGCCATCGCGGCATCCTGCTCGATTAACTGGAAAACCGTCGATACGCGTTTGGCATGCCGCCGTATCAGCCACTGCGCGCTTTCAGTGTCTATCCCGAGCGTCGCAGCTTTAGCCAACGCGGCCTCCGACCACTGCCGGTAATCCTGATCCGGTAGCCACGGAAACGGCTTGCCGTTAGTTTTGCAGGATTTGTTGATACTTAAGTTCTGACAAAGCGCATTGACGATCTGCGCCGCATCTTCCCGCGCCGAGGTGATTTTGCCGCCGATGGAAGTCAGTAGGCCATTATCGGCAACTTTCAATTCCCAATCGCGGCTGACCGCAGACGGCGTAACTTTTGAACTCTGCTTTAAAACGCGCAGCCCTGCATATCGGCCAATAATGTCGGCCTCAGTCCAGCTCACATTCAGCATGCGATTGGCCTCGGTCAACAGGTAATCGACTTCATCCGCTTCAACGCAAACCTGATCGACATCGCCGGTATAATCGGTGTCGGTGGTGCCCAGCAACGTCAGCCCGTACCACGGAATCATGAAGAACACCCGCCCGTCAGACTTCGCAGTCAACAGCAACGCTTCATCGCCCAGCGCCTTGGGCAAGATTAAATGAATGCCCTTGGTTAACCGGCAACCGCTTTCGGCCGTCCATTGACCGATGGTATTAACGATTTGACGGGCGTAAACGACCGCCGTTTTACCGTCTACCTGGTCTTGAATTTTAGCGCCACAGACTTGGCTGTTATCTTCAATAAAGTCGGTCACCTTGCAGTAATTCACACAGACCGCCCCGGCCGATAACGCGCCGTCTATCAATTCCAGCACCAAGCGGGCATCGTCGGTCTGCGCATCGCTATAGGTAAAACCGTCTGTTAACAAGGCCGGATTGAGGCAGGGAAACCGCTCAGAGAATGCGGCTCGGTTAAAATGACGATGGGATTGGCCCGAACCCAGCATTCCGGCCAAAAAATCATACAGCATCAAGCCGAGCTTCAGGCGAATGCTGTTTAACCGGCTGTCCTTAAAAACCGGAACGCCAAAGCGCAACGGCCAGACGCGGTGCGGTGCGGCTTTTTTCAGCATCTCGCGTTCGCGCAAAGCTTTCTTGACCAGCTTGAAATCCAGCGACTCCAGATAGCGCAGACCGCCGTGGATCAGTTTGCTGGAAGCGGATGAGGTTCCCGAGGCCCAGTCGCCCTGATCGACGATGGCGACCTTCAGGCCCCGCAAGGCGGCATCGTACGCCGTCCACGCACCGTAAATGCCGCCGCCGCAAACCAGCACATCGAACTGCTGGCCGACCAGTTTTGCAAAGTCCCGCGTCACGAATCGCGCATCCGCAATGCCAGCTGTGGGTAATCGGTAATCAGGATATCGACCTTCAAATCCAGCGCTTTTTGAATCTCCTCGATGCTGTTGCAGGTATAAACGCCGACACCTTTGCCCTGCTCCTGCAACAGCTTGGCAATGGCTTCGTTATGGATGCCGATAGGCAGGCAAAAACCGGCAAGAAAGCCGTGTTCCATCAGGAACTGCTCAATATCAGCCTGAGTGTGATCGCCGGACAGCAGATAATAAAGCGGCAAATCCGGCGCCTGCTGGTAGGCGAAAATCAAGCCGGTCATACTGAATGAAGAAATGAACACGCCGTCGGCAGCCAATGTACCGATGATCTCCAGCATTTGCAGGATTTTGCTTTCCAGCCGCTGCTGCGATTCCCCGTCTTGGCTTTTAAGCTCAATATCCAGCCCGCAACGCCCCCGATAGCTGTCCATAAATTCCTTAAGGCTCAACGCGCCTTCCGCTACCGCACCGGCTGAGCAATATCCCGCAAAATCCATTTGTTCAAGCTCGGCGAAATTAAAATCGTCGATGCCTTTTCCCGGATGGCCCAGCTTATCCAGCTCCCAGTCATGCCAAAGCACCGGCACCCCGTCCCGGCTTAGCTGAACATCGGTTTCGAAACCGTCTACCGGAGATTGCAGCGCTTTATTGAAGGCGGCTCGGGTGTTTTCGGCGATTCCCCCCCCGGCTTCCTTATTTCCGCCGCGGTGAGCAAAGATCAAACATGTGTTATGGTTGCTCATTAGTGTTACATCCTCTTTAAATTAATTCCGTGACTAATAGAAAGTACGTGATGCCTACCCCTAGTAGGCTTGATCGCAAGATAAAACATATTCATGCCAGTAATCGAAGTAAAGTGCACAGAATTCCAACACTGTCTTAGCGTCGCAAAGCATCTGCGGATGGAGATAGATGGGGCTTAATTGAGCATCATCAGAAAACGAATGCAGAAACGCAGGACATGCAGAACCCAGGCTTGATTGCTCCTTGTAGATATGTTCTAGCCTGTCCCAATCATGGCCCCGAATACACCCCACCTTTTCTAATTCCAACTCCGTATATCGTTCTCCTTCTTCTGGGGTGAATGCTGCGGGCGGAATGTAGAGCGGAATTCTATGTGCCAAAGCATCCCGATAATTCTTCAGGTATTTTGCATGCCAAGCTACTATCACCGGTGACGTGAGGTAGTCCTTCAGCTTTTGAGGTAGATACTTTTGAGTCGACGTCAAAAAGAGCCCAACCTTTTTTCGATCACCGATTTTGAGCTCCAAGTCATGTCGCAACACGAAAGACCACGCAAGATTTTCAAAGAGTCCATATAGATTAATCACGAATGCGTGCAGGTTAATCTGTAACTCGTCGAGAGCATCCGAAGAGATCGGAGCTTTACTCGCGGGAGGGAAAAGACGGAAAACGTTGAACAGGCAACGACGCAACAACTTAAGGCGACGAGTCACGCCGTGCAGCATATACTCTTGAGCCCGAGCGTTGAGAACAGACTGACCCGCAACAACGGCTGAAAGAATCATCTGTTCTAACTCTAATTGAACCGACTCAAGTTCTTGGAGCAATAAAGGGATTTTATCCGCTGGGTATTCCACGATGTACGTCTCCGAAGTACCAAATGTAATACTTCGCTAATTTGCGCTGGTTCCCAATCTCCAGATTGGGAACCTCGAAGGCGAAGCTCTAGCTTCGCGATACAGGAAGCTGGAGCTTCCAAAACCGAATTCCCAAGCAGGATGGGAACTAGCGAATAAGGAGTTTGTACGGTGGATAGAGCGGCGCGAATCCACCGTATTGAGATTATTACGATTAGGCCGCTTCCCTCAATAACTTCGAAGCTAAGTTATGACCAGCAGTAGGGGGTGGTAAAGGCTTGCCGTCATCTAACATGGTTGCAATCCATTCATCTACTATTTGACAAAGATCATGATATACCTGCACTTCATCGTCACCATGACAACATGGGCCGATGATGCCAGGGCATTGGCCAATAAAGCATTGATCCTCTTCGGACCATTCGACAATTTTTAGGTATTGGGCTGTTTCTTTCATTGCTTTGACTCCAGAACTTTCTGTTTAACCTCTCGCTCCTGATAAAATTTGGCATCGTCACCAAGCTGACCGGAAATAGTAATTTTTACACCTTTTTCGTGCTCAAAATTTCTGTGACTGCCTTTGCCGCCTCGATTAACAAAGCCGAACTGCTCAAGTTCAAATATTAATTCTCTAATTTTCCGTGGCATGTTTTAGATACAGTTTACAACAAATTGACAATGGCAGCGTTACCTCATAATCCATGAGGGCAGTTCTTTTTCTATTTGCTCAATTGTGACGCTTTCCCACGATCAAGCCCTACCATTCCTTGCCGTACAGCCGCGATAAACTCAATTTCTTGTGTAATCTGATGCAAAGAAACTTCGTCCGGTAGCCGCAAAAGCAAATCTTTGATAATGTCCTTGCTGCTCATGTTGGCGGTATTCATAAATTAATTCCCCGAAGCTCAATGCCAATTGAACGATCTAACTGTTTTGATTAAACCGAGTATAAAACAACAGGACATAGCCTACAAACGAATACGGCGCGACAGAACTACTGGTTTGCAACCTAACCGACGAACCAATTACAGATGGCTGTATAAGGTCAGATATTGCTTGGCGCTTTTACTCCATGAATAATCTTTTTGCATGCCGTTAACTTGCATTTTTTTCCAGGTTTTAGAGTGGCTGTATAAAATCAGCGAACGCTTAATGGCTTCCATCAACGCGCCGGGAGTTGCTTCATTGAACACAAGACCGGTTGCGGTGTCGTTGTCCAGTGTTTCCGGCAGGGTATCGACGACGGTATCGGCCAAGCCACCGGTTTTTCTGACAATCGGAACGGTGCCGTAGCGCTGACTGTATATCTGATTTAAGCCGCAGGGCTCAAAGCGCGATGGCATCAGGAAAATGTCCGCGCCCGCTTCAATCAAGTGCGCCAGCGTTTCGTCATACCCCACGGTGATTGATATTTTATCGGGATGGCTCTCGGCAAAATTGTGCAAGCGCTGTTCAAATCCCTTGTTACCGCTACCGAGCAGCACAAATTGCAGCGGTTGGGTCAGCATTTCGGGCAGACAGTCCAGCAACAGGTCGATGCCTTTTTGCTCCACCAAGCGGCTGATAAGCCCGAACACTGGAATGTTTTTGTCTACCGGCAGGGACAACTTTTCTTGTAGCGCGGCTTTATTGAGCAGCTTTTTATTCAGCGTTAATTGGCTAAAAGTTTGCGGAATATTGGTGTCGGTTTCCGGGTTCCAGTGGTCGGTGTCTATGCCGTTGATAATACCGCTCAGGAAATCTTTCCGGTGACTTAACAAGCCTTCCAGTCCATAGCCGAACTCGGCGGTTTGAATTTCCTTGGCATAGGTCGGGCTAACCGTGGTGATGCGATCCGAATAGATCAGGCCGCCTTTAAGGAATGACAGCATGTCGTGAAACTCTATGCCACTCGGGTTCCAAAGTTGGCCGGGCAAGTTCAGCGACAGGTAGGTCGCGCTGGGGAATATGCCCTGATAAGCCATGTTGTGGATAGTAAAAACGGTAGCGGGTCGGCTGTATTCCAGAGACAGTAACGCTGGCACCAGCCCGCTTTGCCAGTCGTTGCAGTGGACGATGTCAGGCTTCCAATCCAACCAGCTCCGGTTCATCGCCACTTCTACCGCGACCCGGCAAAATAGGGCAAAACGCTCGGCGCTGTTTGCCCAAGGCTTGCCATGTTCATCGACATAGGGGTTACCCGGAAAGTTAAAGTGCTCAGGAGAATCTACCAGCCAGACAATGACACTCGTTTCCGGCAACCGGGTTTCCAGAATATTCACTGCGTAATTATTCACATGAACCGTGCTGAGATAACGGATTTCTTCGCTGGTTTTGATGGCTTGGTAGTTGGGCATGATGATGCGCACATCTTCGCCCAGCTCCGCCAAGGCCTTGGGTAGACTACCGGAAACATCGGCCAAGCCGCCGGTTTTAATTAGCGGATGGGCTTCGCTGGTGACAAAAAGTATTTTTTTCATTGTTGTTTTTTTATCAGAAGGTAATTATTCAGCAAATGTACTATGTACGCTGTGCGTACCTCTACGTGACTGCTCTATGAATAGATGTTTATTTGCATGGTTTACAACCAAGTCTCACACAGATTTCCTTGTGGATACGCTCGAACGCTGCCGGATTAAGACTACCTAGCGTAACAATGACAGTGTCACGGTTCAGGGAGAACAGCCTTGTCGCTCGTATCCCGCTTATTTTTGGCAATCGGCCTTCAACAATGTCATCATCTTGTAGCAAAACGGCATCATCGTGGCCTGCCTGAGAAGTAATAGCCGCAGCAAGGAAATCGCCAAAAGCATCCGGGGTGGTCAGCAACAATACTGGGCGATGCTTTTGGTAAGTCAGGTCGGAAAATGGAAATGGAATTTGGACGATGTCAGAGCTTTTTAACATCGTTCCAAACCTCGTCATCCTGGTTATCCCAAATGTGTTTCATTACAATTTCTGTGCGCGTGTTAGGTCGGACATCTCTGCACGATCTGCATTTTTACAACTCAGGTATTCAATAAAATGCAGGGCTTCCAGCGCCAAAGATTCCGGTAACGGTTTGGCGACCTCATAAATTTGTTCGGCGATTGACATCGAAACTCTCCTTATCAAATGATGCGAAGTTTAGCTTAATTTCATGTCGGACTTTCCTGCCCGACACCCTTCAGGTAAATGCAAATCTGCTCCAGACAGATTTGTCCACAATCTATAGTTTCAAAATCACAGCCCCCAACGGCGGCAAGGTCAGGCTGATTGAATGCGGCTGATTCATCCACTCAGTTGGTTCCGACAATGCCGCGCCGTTTCCTGCATTACTGCCGTCGTAGTAAGCGGAATCGGAATTAAATATTTCCGTATAAGTGCCTGCTGCGGGTACGCCGATTCGGTAGTGTTCACGAACCACCGGGGTAAAGTTGAGCACGATGATCAAGTCTTCATGCGCGGTTTTGCGCCGGTAACTGATGATCGATTGTTGCGAATCATGGCAATCAACCCACTCGAAACCCTGATGATCGAAATCATGCTGATATAAGGCCGGGTGTTTTTTATAAAGCTGGTTCAGGTCTTTTACCAAGGATTGCACGCCCTGATGATGCGGATAGTCCAGCACATACCAGTCCAAAGCCTTATTAAAATTCCATTCGGTGCCTTGCCCGAATTCGCAGCCCATAAACAGCAGTTTTTTGCCGGGATAGGTGTACATCAAGGTATACAGCAACCGTAAATTGGCAAAGCGTTGCCACTCATCGCCCGGCATTTTACTGACCAATGAACCTTTACCGTGCACCACTTCATCGTGGGAAAAAGGCAGACAAAAGTTTTCAGTAAACGCATAAAGCATCCCGAACGTGAGTTGGTCATGATGATATTTGCGGTGGATCGGCTCTTGGCTCATATAGGCCAACGTGTCGTGCATCCAGCCCATATTCCATTTCATCGAAAAGCCCAAGCCGCCAGTCCAGGTTGGCCGGGTCACTTGCGGCCAGGATGTCGATTCCTCCGCCATCATTACCGTGCCGGGGTGTTGGTCGTGGGTGACGCTATTGAGTTCCCGCAGAAAATCGATGGCTTCCAGGTTCTCGTTGCCGCCGTACATGTTGGGAACCCAGTCATTGTCCTCACGGGAATAATCCAGGTAAAGCATTGAGGCCACGGCATCGACCCGCAAGCCGTCAAGATGGAACTCCTCCAGCCAAAAAATCGCGCTGGACAGCAAAAAGTTTTTAACCTCATTGCGGCCATAGTTATAAATTAAGGTGCCCCAATCGCGGTGTTCGCCTTTGCGCGGGTCTTCGTGCTCGTAAAGCGCACTGCCGTCGAAACGGGACAAGGCAAAGCTATCTTTGGGAAAATGCGCGGGCACCCAATCCAGGATCACGCCAATGCCGTTTTGATGACAGGTGTCGATAAAGTAACGAAAATCATCCGGCGTACCATGTCGACTGGTCGGGGCAAAATAGCCGGTGGTCTGGTAACCCCAAGAGGCATCCAGCGGGTGCTCGGTCACCGGCAGCAACTCGACATGAGTAAAACCCATCTCTTTGACATAGTCGACCAGTTGCACGGCCAGTTCCCGGTAATTGAGGAAATTGCCCAAGTTGTCGCGCCGCCATGATCCCAGATGTACCTCGTAAATGGACATCGGCTCGTGCAGCCAGTTGCGGCCAATACGGTCTTCCAGCCATTGTTGATCCTGCCAGACGTAGTTATTTTCATCAGTAACGATGGACGAGGTATTGGGACGGAACTCAAATTGCTGGCCGTAAGGATCGGTCTTAAGCAGGATTTCATTGGTATTGCGGTTTAATATCTCGAATTTATAGTAACAGCCTGCTTGCAAGTCCGGCATGAACAGTTCCCAAATGCCGCTACCGCCCAGACTGCGCATCGGATTGCAACGACCGTCCCAGCGATTGAAATCGCCGACTACGCTGACCCGTCCGGCATTGGGCGCCCAGACCGTAAACAAAACCCCGTTTATGCCGTCGACGCTGTGCAAGTGTCCGCCCATTTTTTGGTAAATATGCCAATGCTTGCCTTCGCCGAATAAATGCTGGTCGAACTCCGGCAATTGGGTGCCGAAGTCGTATGGGTCATAGTTTTCGTGGCTGTTGCCGTCCTTATCGACCCAGGACAATCGATAATGTTCTGGCAATTTGACATTGTCGGCGCTATATTCAAAAAAGTCCGTATCGGGTAGCCGGTTTAATTCAGCGCCGTTGTGACTAAAGCACACCGTTTCTGCATAAGGCAGATACACCTTAACTTGAATATGATTGTTCTTGAGATGGCGACCCAATAGTGAAAAAGGATCATGGTGTCTGGCTTCCATGATTTTTAGAGCATCTGAATCAAGTGCGTTTATCTCCAGGGATGGAGTGTATGCCGCAAGCCTGCCGGGAGCAGGCTCGGTATTAGATTGCTTTTTCACTATGAATAGCCTCGGCGTAGTGGAATAATAGTTGCGTGAATGTTACCAAACACATCAAGAGTTGTCAGTCTATTCCACATGGAGATGAAAAATGTCGGCATCAAGTAGTCAAAAGCATGAGCACAATATCAGTCATTTAACCCGCAACACCATCGCATTAATATTAGCAGGCGGTCGCGGGTCGCGATTAATGAATATGACCGATTGGCGCGCTAAACCCGCGGTACCATTCGGCGGCAAATTCCGAATTATCGATTTTCCGCTATCTAACTGCATGAATTCGGGTATACGCAAGATAGGCGTATTGACCCAATACAAGGCGGACTCACTGATCCGGCATATTCAGCAAGGTTGGGGGTTTTTGCGCGGCGAGTTCGGCGAATATGTCGATTTGATGCCCGCTCAACAACGGCTCGATGAGAACTCCTGGTATCAGGGAACCGCAGATGCCGTTTTTCAGAATATCGATATTTTGCGCAGCCGTCGTCCTGAGCATATTTTAGTGCTGGCCGGCGATCATATTTATAAAATGGATTACGGCGCAATGCTTGCCGACCATGTAGAAAAAAACGCCGACTTGACGATAGGCTGCATCGAAGTCTCGTTGGCTGATGCCACGGCTTTTGGCGTGATGGATGTCGATGACAACCGGCGGGTCAGGGCTTTTGTCGAAAAACCGGAGCATCCTCCAGTTATGCCAGGCAGAACGAACACGGCGTTGGCGTCCATGGGGATCTATATTTTTAATGCCGGATTCCTGTTCGAGCAATTGCTTAAAGATGCCGATACCCAAGGCTCAACCCGCGATTTCGGCAAAGATATTATCCCTGCCGTTATCGATAAATATATAGTCAATGCCTACCCCTTCCTGGACTTACAAAGCGGGGAGCAAAGTTACTGGCGCGACGTGGGCACCATCGATGCGTACTGGTCGGCTAATATGGAGTTAATCGGGGTAAATCCTGATCTGAATTTATATGATAAATCATGGCCTATCTGGACGTATCAGGCGCAAACGCCTCCTGCCAAGTTCGTTTTCGATAACGATGACCGGCGTGGGCAGGCTGTCGACTCCATGGTCTCAGGCGGCTGTGTGATTTCCGGGGCAAAAGTCAGGCATTCTTTGTTATTTTCGAATGTCCGCGTTAATTCGTACACGACCTTGGACGACACTATCGTTTTGCCGGAAGTTAATATAGGTCGTCATTGCCGCATTACCAAAGCGATTATCGAAAAAGGCTGTGAAATTCCGGAAGGTTCAATCATCGGTGAAAATAGAGCGGAAGACGAAAAAAGATTCCATGTGAGTCCCGGTGGAGTTGTTTTGGTTACGACCGATATGCTGGGGCAAAAAAGACACTATGTCCGTTAAACCTAAATTGAAACTGGTGCTGTGCTGGCACATGCATCAACCGGAATACAGGGATTTACAAACAGGGGAATTTAAACTGCCATGGACGTATCTTCATGTTATTAAAGACTATGTTGACATGGTCGCGCATTTGGAAGCAGTGCCTAATGCCAAGGCGGTAGTCAATTTTGCGCCCATCCTGCTGGAACAAGTCGAGGAATATGCCCGCCAAGTCAACGGCTATTTGCATGACCGCATTTCGATCACTGATCCTTTGCTGGCGGCGCTGGTCGATCCCAGCATCCCTGCCGATCCCGAACAACGCATGAAACTGGTTAAGGACTGCATGCGGGCGAACCGGGAACGGCAAATCAACCGCTATCCGACTTTCGAAAGATTGGTTGAAATGGCCAACTGGCTGGAACAACATTATGATTCATTAACCTATGTCAATTCCCAATTCATCAGCGACATTCTGGCTTGGTATCATCTGATTTGGATGGGGGAAACCATAAAGTTGACTGACAACCGGATAAAACGCCTAATCGAGAAAGGCTCCGGCTACACCTTGCATGACAGGATCGAAATTGTAGAGGTCATTGCCGAACAACTGAGCACCGTTATCTGTCGGTATAAATCACTAGCCAGAAAAGGACAGGTTGAGCTTTCTGTGACGCCTTATGCCCATCCTATCATGCCGCTGTTGCTGGACTTGAATTCTACCCATGAAGCGATGCCAAATGCCCCTTTACCGGAGCTGGATGCCTATCCGGGCGGAGCAGAACGGGTAATGTGGCATCTTGAAAAAGGCGTGCAAACCTTTAATAGACTATTCGGTTTTGAACCTAAAGGGTGCTGGCCTTCGGAAGGCGGTATCAGCGATCAGACACTGAAAATATTGGGTGATTTCGGCTTTGATTGGACCGCAAGCGGCGGTTCTGTGTTGCATAACAGTTTGAATCTTGCTGAAAACACCAAACAATCGGGAATCCATCATCCATTCAGGCTTAACAAAACCGATATAGCCTGTTTTTTCCGAGATGACGGCTTATCCGATCTTATCGGTTTTGAGTATTCAAAATGGCATGCCGATGATGCGGTCGGCGATTTAATCCACCATCTGGAAAATATTGCCGTGCATGAACCTGGCGACAAGGTGGTTTCAATTATTATGGATGGCGAAAATGCCTGGGAATATTATCCCGATAACGGCTATCACTTTCTCAGCGCCTTGTATCACCGGCTAGCCAGTCATCCGGGCATTGAATTGACGACATTCTCGGAATGCCTGGAAAACAAGGTTGATATTAAACCGCTGGCAAAAATGGTTGCGGGCAGTTGGGTTTACGGTACGTTCTCGACCTGGATAGGCGATGCCGACAAGAATCGCGGCTGGGATATGCTCGGTGATGCCAAATGGGCATTCGACAAGGTGATTTCAGCCGGTCGGTTAACCGATAAACAGACGCAGCAGGCTGAACTTCAACTGGCCGTTTGCGAGGGTTCAGACTGGTTCTGGTGGTTTGGAGACTATAATCCAGGGGAAGCAGTCAGTAACTTTGAAAAACAATTCCGGCTTAATTTGGCTAATTTATATAGCCTACTGGGTGAAGAACCGCCTGCTTATCTGGCAATGTCATTTACCCAGGGTTCCGGCGCTCCGGCGATGGGCGGCGCAATGCGTCCGGGCGTCGAACTTGCATAATTAATTGCCTGTAGGAAGCGCATCGTTCGCGATGCATAAACTTAAACAAGAGATCACTAAGCGTGAATGACATCTTAAATAAACGCCGCGCAGGCATTCTGCTGCATATTACCTCGCTTCCGGGTACGGGACGACAGGGCGATCTGGGGCAGGAAGCTTATCATTTTGTAAAATTCCTGCATGATTCCGGGGTCAGCGTATGGCAGGTTCTGCCGTTAGGCATGACCCATGCGGATGGTTCCCCCTATCAATGCCTGTCCGCCCACGCCGGTAACCCTGAATTAATCAATATCGATTGGCTGGTGAAACAGGGATGGCTGCAACGCGCCGATAAATGTACAGAATGCGCCGGGAACTGCGCCACAAGGTGCATGATAACCAAGGCTTGTTATGGCTTCATGGAGCGCGCCCAGCCAAAGGATCGGCATGATTTTGAACAGTTTTGCACGGAAAAAGCATTTTGGCTCGATGATTTCTCCTTGTTCCTGGCGCTCAGGGTTGAATTCAATCAGCAATGCTGGAATCAATGGCCTGAGCATTTCAAGGAACGGGATGAAAAAGCCATAAAAGAAGCGCGCCGCCGGTTAAAGACGCAAATCGAATGCATTAAATTCGAGCAATATGTATTCTTCCGTCAATGGCTGGAATTAAAAGCTCATGCCAACCGGCATGGTGTGTTGTTATTTGGCGACATACCTATTTTTGTGTCTTACGACAGCGCCGATGTCTGGGCGCATCGCGAGGTATTCAAGCTTGATGAATCCGGCGAAATGTCCGTCGTGACCGGTGTGCCGCCTGATTATTTTTCTGAAACAGGGCAACGCTGGGGCAACCCGCACTATAACTGGAATTACCTGGAGAAAACCGGATTCCATTGGTGGGTCGAACGGATGCAAACCCAGCTGGAACTGTTCGATATTATCCGTATCGACCATTTCCGGGGGCTTGAAGCCGCTTGGGAAATTCCGGCCAATGAAGATACCGCCATCAATGGAGAATGGGTTAAAGCACCGGGCCAAGCGTTGTTAAATGCGATCAAAGCAGAGCACGGCTCGATTCCGCTGGTTGCCGAAGACCTAGGTATTATTACCCCCGAAGTCGTAGCGTTAAGGGATGAATTTCATTTACCAGGCATGAAGATTTTGCAGTTTGCGTTTGGCGACGGCCCAAACAATCCTTATTTGCCGGATAATTACGAAAAAAACTGCGTCGCTTATACCGGCACCCATGACAATGACACGACCTTAGGTTGGTTGCAGGGTATTAGCGAAAATGAGAGGAACTACATTTACGATTATCTGGGCAGTCCGGCAATGCCGCTGCATTGTGCGCTGATTCATGCCGCGCTGGCATCGGTTGCAAACCTTGCGGTAATCCCGATGCAGGACATTCTGGAGCTGGGTTCCGAGCATCGGATGAATATACCCGGCACCATCGAAGGCAACTGGAAATGGCGCTTTCAATGGAATCAGTTGTCGCATGAACGGGCAGTCAGATTTGCCTATCTGGTTGGCTTATTTAACCGAAAATAATACCTGTAGGGGCGACCGGTCGGTCGCCCTTGCTTGAAGATTAACCAGGATCAGTCGTCGTCTTCGCGAACGGCCTGCTTAGGGAGCGGTAGCAACGGAAAGTTATAACTGCTCATGATGGCTCGAATCTTATCCGCTTTGTCTGCAATCAGCTTGTTAAGGGTCTCCTTTCTTGCTTTATCGCCATTACGCACACCCATCGCCATCGCAAATTCAAATTTCATGTCCGGCGTTGGTTTCATCGGAATCATTGCGTAACTGTTTTTGGGGCTTTGTGCCACAACATAGCCCGCCATAGGCCCCCACAAAATAACCATGTCGATTTTCTTCGCTTTAAGATCCTTTTCTATCTGCATGGCCACATTATTTTCACCGTCGCCTGTCATTGATTGATAAGGTATGCCCACATCAAGCAAGCCGTTTTTTTGCATCCAGGTCGTTCCGGGCCCGCGATCAAACATCGCAATTTTTAATGCGTCCTGCCTTTGCTCCGGCAGATTGGCTAATTGGATGGCATCGGTAATGTCATCCCAACCGCGCCCTTTGGCGATTAACAGCACATAAGTCGATTGGTAGTACGGCGCGGTTGTTAAGGTGAGTTCGTAACCGGCCGGAACGCCCATAATGACGTCGCATTTATAGTCGTTGCTTTCCACGTCGGTGTCTTTTAGCGGCGCATTTAAGGTATTGCGGATAAAGCCGATTCGTTGCGGCATCCAGGTGTACTCGATGGTCTGTCCAAGCTCCTTGGCAAACAGTTCGGCAATTTTGTTTTCAAAACCGTCTTTATTTTTTGTCGAATAAGGAGGATTCAACGGGTCGGCACAGACTTTGAATTTTTCTTCGGATGAGGCGTTAAAGCTGAAGACGGCCAGGAACAAGATAGCGAATGTGGTGTTAATGTGAGGTAAAGTCCTCATTAAAGTCTCCTTGAGTTTATCGAGCAATTAAGGATTCATAGTTTACTGCATAAACAGGCAAAAAAAAGCCCCGGTTGATAAATCAACCGGGGCTTTTAATACAATCTAAAAAATCAGATCGATTTAGTTACTGGGTAATGTGAATACAGTTAATGTACCGCCCAGTTTAGTGAAAGAGCTTAAGCTTCTGTATGCTCCCACAGCGCCCAAACCTTCAGAGTTTGAGTTTGCTTCACCAGTGTCAAGACCGGCAGCGATACCGATACCTGCCCAGCCGCCGATACCGGAAAGAACGCCAACATATTGTTTGCCGCCGAATTCCCAAGTATTAACGTTACCGATGATGCCGGAAGGTGTTTTGAACTTGTACAGTTCTTTACCAGTTTTAGCATCAACTGCTTTCAGGTAGCCTTCCAGAGTACCGTAGAATACTACGCCGCCCGCAGTTGCAACAGAACCTGACCAAACAGAGAATGGTTCTTTGTTTGACCAAGCGATTTTACCTGTTTTTGCGTCGTAAGCTGTGAACTGACCCAGGTTGGTTGTGTTGTCAGGCTTACCTGTCATAACGTCTGCACCGGCAGGCATCATGGTTAAAGTAGCACCAACATAAGGTTGACCCGCTGTGTATGAGACTTCGAATGGTTCGTAGTCCATGCACAGGTGGTTACCTGAGATGTAGAACAAGCCGGTTTGTGGAGAGTAAGAAACCGGTTGTTGGTTTTTACTTCCTAACGCAGCAGGGCAAACGCCTGTTGTGTTAACGTCTTCACCGTTTTGCTGAGTACTGTACTTAGCTACAACTTCTGGGCGACCTGTGTTCATGTCGACATGAGTTGCCCAGTTAACTGATTTGTCGAATTTTTCAGCAACAAGCAGTTCACCAGTTTCACGATCTAAAGTGTAACCAAAACCGTTACGGTCGAAATGCACGATAGTTTTGTGCATTTTGCCTTTAACTTCTTGGTCAACCAGAACTGTTTCGTTGATACCGTCAAAGTCCCACTCATCGTGTGGAGTCATTTGGTAAACCCATTTAACAGCACCGGTGTCAGCGTCACGAGCCCATAATGACATAGACCATTTGTTGTCGCCTGGACGTTGTACTGGATTCCATGTAGATGGATTGCCTGATCCGTAGTAGATCAAGTTCAATTTAGGGTCGTAGCTAGTCCAGCCCCAAGTTGTACCGCCGCCGATTTTCCATTGGTCGCCCTGCCAAGTGCTTGTGCTTGAGTCAGCGCCAACTGGAGTAACTTTGCCGTCTTTCCAGGTAGTTGTTTTCTTGGCATCGATCAGGGTGTCTTTGTCTGAACCCATGCTGTAGCCTTTCCAGACCAACTCGCCAGTGTTGATGTTATAAGCCGCTAAGAAACCGCGAACACCAAACTCACCGCCGGAAATACCAGTCAAAACGGTATCTTTAACAACTAAAGGTGCAGAAGTATTGGTCATACCCAATTTAGGATCGCCGTTTTGCACACTCCATACACGTTTACCGGTTTTAGCGTCTAACGCAGTCAAAACGGTATCAGATTGTTGCAAGAAGATTTTGCCGTTACCGTAAGCCAAACCACGGTTAACAGTGTCGCAGCACATAACAGGAATGGTCACGTCAGCATCTTGAGTTGGCGTGAATTCCCAAATTACCGATTGAGTTTTTTGGTCAATCGCGTAAACAGTGTTAGGGAAAGGCGTGTGTATGTACAGAACATCATTGACAACCAAAGGGCCGCCTTCATGTCCGCGTAAGACGCCTGTAGAAAAAGACCAGGCTGGTTGCAAGTTCTTCACGTTAGTAGCGTTGATTTCACTTAATTTGCTGTAACGAGTACCTGCGTAATCACCACCCCAACTTGCCCAGTTGGCAGGGTTTTGGGTGAGTTTTTCAAGATCGCTGTTAGCAGTTGAAACTGCAGGTGCAGCTAATAAAGCAGCCACACTTGAAGCAAGCAGCCAACTTTTCAAAGGCTTCTTCATATTATATTTCTCCTGGTATCCTGTTAATTTGACAGAATAGTGATTATGTTTTTTAGGACTAATATTAGTTTTTAGGGTGGTTTTCATGTTCCATGGAGACAGAAAATTTTCACTCTAGGAGCCTAAATTTAATGATTTTGCCCCAAAAGTCAACTTTTAAAGGTGTTAGCGTAATGCGATTCCTGTAACGTTTTGATAAAACACAGGGTGTCTCGAAGATGCCCGACAGAAAGAATTATTTTTAACCGCAAAGTTAAGCAAAGTTTTCTTAGATTTACTTTACGGTAAAAATTATTTTTACCTTATCGCTTAAATTCAAAGGGCTTCGATTCGATAACCGCTACCGTCCCAGCATAAGACTTCGGCTGCGCTCTTGCTCCATGCTGCGAGCACAAAGCGCTGGGCGGCTAATCCATCGATTGTAAAGTCATGAACTGCGGGGCGGTGCGTATGTCCATGAATCAAACGCAGGCAGTGCCGTTCACGCATCACATCAACTACCGTGTCCTGATTAACATCCATAATGTCCTGGGATTTTTTGCGTTTGTGGAAATAACTGCGGATACGGTACCAACGTGCAGCCAGCAAGCGCAAAAACAAAGGCTTGGATAACACGGATTGTTGCCATTCCTGAGTATGCGACTTAACGCGAAAGGCTTGATAAGGCAAATCATCGGTACACAACAGGTCTCCGTGGGTGAGTAGCGTCGGCGTACCGTGCAGATCGATCACTGCATACTCATCAAGTAATGTAACCCCGGTATCCTCGGCAAACCGCTTACCCAGCAAAAAATCGCGGTTGCCTTGCTGCAAATAAACCGGAGTACCCGAACTGGTCAGTTGTTTAAGTTGTTTTCGAATTTGATTGTTAGGCGGGGTAAAGTCGTCGTCGCCTATCCAGGCATCAAAAAGATCGCCCAGCATATAAACGGCGGCTGCTTTGGGAGCTCTGTCGCTGAGGAACGACAGAAACCGGCGGGTGATTTCAGGCTTCTCCAAAGAGATATGGAGGTCTGAGATGAATAGGATTTCTTGATTCAAGGTTCAAGGTTCAAGGTTCAAGGTTCAAGGTTCAAGGTTCAAGGTTCAAGGTTCAAGGACTAATCCTTTTACCTTGAACCTTTTACCTAAAAACCTATTTCAAAACTTCAGCTTTTTCGACGACGATGTCGGTTTTCGGCACATCCTGATGTCCGCCACGATTACCGGTAACTTGTTTAGCCATTTCGTCGACAACTTCCATGCCTTCAATGACTTCGCCAAATACCGCATAACCCCAGCCGCTTGATGTTGGGCTGGTATGATTTAATGAGGCGTTATCTTTATAATTGATAAAAAACTGGGCTGTTGCAGAATCGGGAACGTTGGTACGCGCCATAGCAATTGAACCGCGTTTGTTCGGCAAACCGTTATCGGCTTCATTTTTGATCGGGTCGTGTACCGATTTCTGGTTGAAGTCAGTATCAAAGCCGCCGCCTTGCGCCATAAATCCGGGGATTACACGATGGAAAATGGTGCCGTTGTAAAAGCCTTCATTAACGTAAGTCAGAAAATTGGCTGATGAAATAGGCGCTTTTTCAGGATTTAGCTGAATAATAATTTCACCCAGAGACGTGGTTAATTTAACTTTTGATGGGGTATCAGACATAAGGTTTTCCGTTGCAGATGAGAGTGTTGTGGTTAAAAGCAGCATCAGGGAGAAAATGAAAGTGCGCATGGTTTTCCTTTAAGAGCGATGCAAAGAATAGATTTTAAGTGTTTTTGTCTTGAAAGAGAAGCATACGCTTGGTAGATTGTACCGTTTTGTTTAACCAGCCTCGACTGATTGGCAATGGAAAAACTTGCCTCATTGTATAATTAATAACATGCTGAAAATATATAACACCCTGACCCGAAAAAAAGAACCGTTTGAGCCGCGTATAGCAGGCAAAGTCGGCATGTATGTCTGCGGCATGACGGTTTACGATTATTGCCATATCGGTCATGCGCGGGTCATGGTGGTGTTCGACACGGTTGCTCGTTATTTTCGCTATCAGGGTTATCAGCTAACC
>JANYKK010000164.1 GCA_025361585.1 Methylobacter sp.
TTTTTAAGGCTGATGGGGCGCTCGATTTGTATTTTTTCCCAGGCTTGAATTATCTGTTCATCCCGATTTCGGCGGTTGCTTGTCAATCGCAAAATTTTCGATTCCCGGTTATGTAAGTCACGCGTGAGCGCCAATGCGAAAATCTTCCCATAACTTTGCCAACGTAGCCGCTGGTAAAAAGGGCTTAAATCGGCAAAGCTGGTATTCATCAAGGTTGCACCGCAAACATCTTCGGGGTAGCTGTACATCCATTCCCAAGCGACCATCGCCCCCAGCGAAAGCGCCAGTATCGTTACCGGTTGTTGTATGTGACCCTGATCTAAGGCATGACGACGGACTTCGTCTGTTGTCGCTTTGATCGTGCTGGGACTGGTTTCGAGGTGAAAGCAACCGGCGCCGGGTAAGTCCAGCAGGGTGATTTGAGCATCTGGAAATGTCGATTGTAAAAGGGGAACGAAAGCGCCCCAGTGCGCCGACTCGCGCGCCAGACCTCTCAGTAAAATCCAGTTCTGTCCGAGATTTTTATTCATACCAAAGACCTAATGCCTTTTTTTCATAGGCTGCTTTTTGTCGTGGCTTCAGCTGTGTCCATTGTTCGGGATACAAAAGGCTGCGGTGTAAAAAATCGAACAGCATAAAATGTCGTCGAAAAATCCGTTGCTGGCGGTGCGGCAGTAGAGGGTGAAACAAGCCATGCCGGGAGAACAGATGCATCGGGCTTTTGCGCAACCAAAGCCATGAACCCATTTCCAGAGTCAGCGGCAGGAATAATCGTTCGGCCTCAAATCGACGGACAAAATCATCGAACAGATAGTCCCACAGGTCTCCGTTAATCACATATTCCAGGCAAGTCGGCTCAATTCGGTAGATATGGTGTTGATAGCAACGGTCGAACAGTTCTTTTAAGGCCATGGTTTCGGCTAGAAAGGCAAACGGGGCTTTACGCGAGGCGTACGGAAACCATAAGCGATCCTGAATGCCGAAGCCCGAGTGCAAATCCACGGCAATGGACAGCGACGAGTTGAACAGGTGTTGATCGACAACTCGGCACAAGGCTTGCGCTTCCTTTTCCATGCTGGATTCATCGCCGCGATACCAGGGCAGGCGGGGCGTGATGCGGTGGCCGCTGAAAATGCGGGTTGCGCCAACGCCGTCCACCGGTGAGTTGCGCATTAAATCGACGCCGTTGCCATTGCAGCGCGTACCCAGATAAACGCCGACCGGATTGATGATTGGTACAAACACCAGCCGGGATTTTTCAAGCCTAGCCAAAAACTCTTGATCCCAGTCCAGCAACTGGCTGATGGTTTCCAGATAAGACAGGATCACTTCAGAGCCGATCTTTTCCAGTCCATGCACGCCGCCAAAAAAGGCAAGTACCGGCGCATCGGGACTAGTTGAACCCAACGTGATGCAATGAATCGGGAACTCATGTTCTTGGTATTGAATCCGTTCGATGACCTCAACTTGAGCGCGATCTCCTAATTGCTCAATGATGCGTTCAAGTTGTTCGAGTTCGGGGAAGTTAATGCCGGTCATATAAATGAAGAGGTTGCAGTCATGTAAAGCAAGCGGTGCGTACCGTTTACCGTTTTAACCGCCGAAAAAGGTACGCATAGCGTAACCTACAATGAGATTTAATGGCAGTGGTGCTTTAGCGCGTGAATGTTGTCGGAGGCTGAATTATCGACCGATGAGCTTTCAGATATTTTGTTCCATATCATATCTCTTGATTCAATACTGACTGCAAGACGGTTTTTTCCTGAGCCGTTAATGACTGGAAGAAAACTAAGCCGCACTTCTATTTTATCCAGGGTCAGCATCTTGATTAAATGCGGCACAAAGGCATCGTCGCCGACAAACGGTGCGAGATGTTTGGCTATGCCTTCGTATTGGAGTGCTATGGGTTGAATAGCCGAGCGGGTTAACAATGCAGGCTGAAATAAGGACGGATGGAAATGCAAAACTTCATCGCCTTTGGTCGTGGTGCCTTCAGGAAAAGCAACAATGTTGCTGTTTTGTTTTAGCAGCCAGACCATTTTTTCGGCGGTCGTTCTGATATGCTGTTTATTGCCGCGATGGATAAAAATGGTGCCAGCCTGTCTGGCCAAGTAACCGATCACGGGCCAACTTGAAATGTCGCTTTTGGCAACGAAGTAGGTCGGTAAATATTGGCCGATAACGATGATGTCCAGCCAGGAAATATGATTGCTGACAAAGATGGCGCGCCGTTTTGGCAGCTCGCCATCTACGATGATATGCAGGTTAACAATGGTGCTGAACCGCTGTAGCCAGCGGGTTTTTAGCGCATCCCGTTTGATTTTGGCATCGCGCACCGAATATAAAAAACTAAGCGCAGGGAAAACCACCCCAGCGATGATAAGTCCTTTAATAAACAGGATGGCGATCAGAAAAAGTTTATAGCACAGCCGTATTTTTAATTTCATTACCAGCCTATGCCGCCTTTGCTTCTTGTACACTTACGGCATATATATCATCCCTGGTGATTGTCGCGCCAGTTTCTGACTGGCTTGCGACATACACTCCATCCTTGGCGATTGCTGCGCCAGTTCCCGACTGGCTTGCAGCATACACACCATCCCTGGCGATATAATCTCTCATATAGTGTTTGCTGTAGCGTTCTTGCAATTGATCTAGCGGCAACAGCACAAATAAATCTATGCAGTTGAAATCTTCATCCCAGCAAGGCTCACCGCAAACTACTGCACCGAAACGAAAATAAGCCTTCAACAACGGAGGAATACCCGATTCATCGCGGTTGCATCTTAATTCTTTGGGAACCGGAACGCTGGGTGTGACCTGGAGCGAGGAGGGCGCAATGTTTTTGGCCTCGATATTCCGGTAAATCGCATCGACGGCGAAGCCGCTGGGGCCGGGAGTAATGCTGGCGCAACCGAGTAAATAATTAAACTGTCCTTCAAGCGCGTATTGAACCAGCGCTGACCAAAGCGTGGTTAAAACCGCGCCGCCGCGATAATCAGGATCAACGCAAGTCCGGCCTATTTCCAGAAAACGGCCGGGCAAGGTTAATATCTGATCCAAATTAAATTCGCTTTGAGAATAAAATCGGCCAAGGCGTTCTGCCTGATCCTGATTAAGCAAACGCGTGTAACCGACTATTTTTTTATTGAGGTTGTCATAGACAACCAAATGATCGCAATAACTATCGACTTCATCGTAATCCAGGCCCTCGGATTCGGTTTTGAGTTTGGCGCCCATTTCTTTGGCAAATACACGGAAACGCAAGGCCTGGGCTTCTTTTATTAATGCTGTTGAGTCTGCCGCCGTTCCAGTTACCGACTGGTTTGCGGTATACACTCCATCCCTGGAGATCGCCGAGCCAGTTCCCGACTGGCTTACGGCATACACTCCATCCCTGGAGATAACAAAACATTCCAACCGTTTGGCAGGTTTGAACCGTATTGCGTCATCTGATTTTTTCATGGGTATCCACATGGCTGAATAAAGATGTGGATACCATAATGAGTAATGGTGTCAGTTTCGTGTCGGATTGATGACCATCAAATGACAGAAATATTAAGTTTTGATGACAATCTATGTTTTGCCCGCAATTCCTGTTTAAATACGCCGTCATGCATGATCAGCCGCTTGAAGGACAAGACTTTTCCGGGCTGGTGCAAGACATTTCCTTTCACTTTAATTTATATACAACCATGGCAAATCCAAATGCAAAAGGCATTAAACGCCTAATTAACGCGTGTTTTTTTTCGGTCGCAGGTTTTAAGGCAACCTGGACGCATGAAGAAGCATTCAGACAGGAAGTCATCTTGTTTGTGGTAACGACGCCATTGGCAATCTGGCTGGGGCAAACCAATATCGAAAAGCTGCTGTTGATAGGCAGCATTGTTTTAGTCATGCTGGTCGAGTTATTAAACTCGGCGGTAGAGGCGGTCGTCGATAGGGTAGGGCTTGAGCATCACGAGTTATCGGGTCGCGCCAAAGACATCGGGTCGGCGGCGGTGATGATGTCGCTGATTTGGGCGGCGGTAACGTGGGCGTTAATTCTGCTGTAAAGAAAGAGTTCTACTCCAGCCATTCAATAATATGGTCTTCCAGGTCGTCAATGTCGGATTCTTTCATCGCATAGCTGCTGATTGCCACACCGGCGTCCTGGACACTTTCAGCAGTTCCCGACAGCAGCGGATGCCAGGATGGGAGCTCTTTCCCATCGGTCAGCAACCGGTAAGCGCAGGTTGCCGGTAGCCAGTTGTATTCGGCAAAATCGTGTTGCTTTAAGTCCAGGCATTCAGGGACTAAAGTGGTGCGCTCGGAATAGCGGGTGCAGCGGCAGGTGTCCATGTCGATCAGGTTGCAGACCACGCTGGTAAAGTAGAGGTCGCCGGTGTCTTCGTCTTCCAGTTTGTGCAAACAGCATTTGCCGCAGTTATCGCATAACGACTCCCATTCTTCGGTGGTCATTTCGGACAGTTTTTTGGTTTTCCAAAAACTCATAGGGAGGTTCTCATTAACAGGCTGAAGCTATGTTCATTCATTTTGCGTAAATGGGCGACCTGTCGGATCGCCCCTACGGCATATTAAATCAGGGTGCAAATATTGGTAGACATTGTAGGGGCGATCCGGCAGGTCGCCCTCTTGTAGGGTACTATGGGTCTTTATTCCCACAACTCCCATACCGGCGTGATGTTTTCAGGCAAGGGCGCAAGTCGGCCTAATTCAAGCCATTGATTGGCAGGACTGTGAAAATCGGAACCGACCGAACCGGCCAGATCAAAGAGGGTGGCGTACTTAGCGACCGTTTTTATTTCATCGCTGCTATATCTGCCGGTTACGACTTCTATGCCTTGTCCCCCAACTTCCTTGAATGCGGCTAACAGGCGCTTCATCCAACTGGCGGTCAGTTTGTAGCGCAACGGATGCGCCAGTACCGCAACGCCGCCGGATTGGGTAATCCAATTTATCGCCAGCTCCATATCTGTCCAGGTCGTAGCAACAAAAGCGGATTTACCAGCGCCAAGATAACGGTCGAACGCTTCCTGTTGCGTCGATACGTGGAACTGCGACAGCAGAAAATCAGCGAAATGGCTGCGGGTAATCATGCCGTCGCCTGCGGCTTTTTTAACTGCTTCCAGCGCGCCGGGTATGCGTTTTTTCTCCAGCTTGTCGGCGATTCTTTCGGCGCGTTCGGTGCGCATAATTTGTAAGTTATGAGTGGCGTCGCGTAGCGGCGGATAGTCAGGGTCAATGCCTAGGCCGACGATGTGGAAGCATTTGTTTTGCCAGCTGGTTGACAGCTCTATGCCGGGTATTAAGGTGATGCCTGTCGCGGTTGCCGCAGCACGCGCCTCGTCAAGTCCTGCGACTGTATCGTGATCGGTCAAAGCCAGCGAGGTAACGCCGCATTCATGGGCGCGCTGCACCAATGCTGTGGGCAATAAAGCTCCGTCGGAAACGGTAGAGTGGCAATGCAGATCGTAGGTTTCAGTCATAGGTCTTGTAGGTTAAAGGTGCAAGGTTAAAGACGGCTTAAGGGAGCTGTTTTTTTCTATGCGCCGTGTCTTTTATCTGTCTCACTGATACTCGCCATAAAGCTTTGCATAAAGGCCTTTCTGGCTGAGCAGGGTTTCATGCTGTCCGTGTTCGCAGATTTTGCCTTCTTCAAAAACATAAACATGGTCGGCCTGTTTAACGGCGCTTAGGCGGTGGGCGATAATGATCGTGGTGCGGCCTTGTAAAAACTTCGCCATGGACTGATGCAGTTTGTGCTCGGTTTCGCTGTCCAGCGCCGAGGTGGCTTCATCCAGTATTACCACCTTGGGATCGGCAACGATCATTCGGGCGATGGCCATGCGTTGCCGCTGGCCGCCGGAAAGCCGCATACCCTGTCGCCCGACAATAGTGTCCAGTCCTTGAGTCAGATCCTGCACGGTGTCCTGCAATTGTGCGATAGCCAGCGCGTTCCATAATGCGTCATCGGTGGCCGGTTTGCCCAGAGTCAGGTTGGCGCGGATGGTGTCGTTAAACAGCACGGGGTGTTGCAGCACGGTGACGACGTTTTCCCTGACCACTTCCAGGCCGATGCGGTCGATGGGTACTTCGTCGTAATAAATTTGGCCATGGTCGGGCGGGTACAGGCCGATCAAGGTTTGGATCAAGGTCGATTTGCCGCCGCCGCTGGCACCGACCAGCGCTATTTTTTCTCCGGCTTTGATTTTCAACTGGATGCCGTCGAGGATTTTTTCATGCAGGGCTGTCCTGCCTTGCACCCCGTGGGTAAATGCCAATTCGCTCCCGGCGAATTGGTCATTGCTGTAGCTAAAATGCAGGTTTTCTACACGCAGGGAGACGGTTTTTTTGTTTAGGAACGGATTTTCCAGGTGCGGGTAGTGCGGTTCCTGTTTCAGCGCGTTAAGCCGGTTGATGCGTATTAACGCGGCTTTGGCGGCATAAAAGGCGTATTGGATGCTCAAAATTTCCTGCACCGGAGCCATCATGAACCATAAATAGCCGAATACCGCCAGCATTTGTCCGATGCTGAGATCGGAATAAAAAACCATCAGCATTGCAGAGGCGCGGAAGATGTCGAAGCCGAACAGGAATACCAAAAAGCTCAATCGGGTCGCCGCATCGCTTTTCCATGCGAACGCGGTGGAAAAATCTTTGACCGAGCGGGCCGACTCGATCAGCTGCTGACAATAATGCTTCTCGCGGTTACTGGCGCGTATTTGATGGATGGCTTCCAGAGTTTCGGTCAAAGATTGCTGGAAAACTTCAAACGCGGAATTTTCCTTGGATTTAAGGTCTTTAACCCGGGAACCGATAATGCGGGTGAAATAAATGACCACTGGGTTTAGCAACAGGATAAATAAACCCAGTTGCCAGTGCATCCATAATAAAACCACGGCAGTGCCGATAACAGTCAAGGCGGCTACCAGCAACTTGCTGACGGTGGTGCCGATAAACGTGTCTATGGTATCCAGGTCTTTGACCAGATGGGTCACCACGGTGCCGGTGCCGAGGCTCTCGTATTCGGACATCGAAATATTTTGTAAATGCCCGATCAGGCTGCTGCGGATTCGGAATACAATATCCTTGGCAATGCAGGAAAATTGCCGGGATTGGATGATGTTGAAGATGATCGCAATAATGCGCAAGATGACGCTGATCAGCAAAATAACGCCGATATAAAGGATAGGGATTTGCCAAGCGACTGGAAAAAATAGGTTAACGCTTTGAATGATAATGCCGGGTTTATGCAGCAGCACTTCATCGACAAGTAATGGCATCAGCAACGGCACCGGAACGCTGGCTATGGTAGCCAGAATGGCGATAAAATGAGAGGCAATCAGTTCTTTTTTGTGTTCTAACGCAATTTGGTAGATAGTATTCCAGCTGTATGCTTGGGTAGCCTGTTTTGGTTGCACGGGATTTGATAGGGATGTTTTCAAGAGCGCTCGATTATAACATCTTTAGGGAATTATTTACTGTGAGTGAAATATGAAACGCCTGCGTGGAAAACTGTTGTTATGTCTGGTTGTTTTTTCCGGCGCAGCATTTGGCAATAGGCTCGACCAGCAAAGAAGTAGTTTTTTGCAGGCGGAGAAATTCCTTGCCCAAGGCAAAACGGCTGCCTTCATGCATGCCAGCGCTTCCTTGACCAGTTACCCTTTATACCCTTATTTGCGATACCTGTGGTTAAAGGATAATTTACATCAAACCGATCAGATTCAATCCTTTTTAGCGGCTTATAAAGAAAGCCGTTATGCCCGATTATTGCGGACTAAATGGTTGGATCATCTAGCCAGGAATGGGCAGTGGCACGACTTTATCCGGCATTATATCGCCAGGGATGGTGTGTATGCCGCAAGCCTGCCGGGAGCAGGCGCGGCGAGAGCGACCGAAAATACCGCGCTTGAATGCCAGTATAATCTGGCTCTCTACAATACAGGCAATCAACAGCAGGCATTAAACGAGGCAAAGCGCTTGTGGGTTACCGGCGATTCGCTGCCGCAGGAATGCGATCCGTTGTGGACGGTATTGATGATGTCGCCCAGCTTTACGCCGGATTTGCTTGGACAGCGATTCGAGCTGGCTTTGAGCCAGGATAATGTCCCGGTGGCTGAATTCGTGCGCCGTTCTATGAGCCGAGCCGATCAGGATGTTGCCGATGTTTGGTTGCGGGTGCACCAAAAGCCGGGTTTGATCGAAAATAGCGGTTTTTTAAGCCCGCAAATGGGGAGGCTTTTTGCGCATGGCGTGGAACTGCTGGCAAAATCCGATTTGGATCGGGCCATTCAACTTTGGGATAATCGAAAACAGGCTTACCAGATAGACTACCAGATCGCTCAGAAGCTGGAGCGCAATCTTGCGGTTGCTTTTGCGCGCAGTCGAAGTCCAGGCGCGTACCAGCGCCTTAGTCAATTGACTGTTGTCGATGCGGAAGTCAATGAATGGAAAGTCAGGTCGGCTTTGCTGGAACAAAACTGGCTGCATGTCGCCGAGGCGCTGAACGGGTTGACCGTTCAGGAGCGGCAGGATCCTAAATGGCAATATTGGCAAGCCAGGGTGCTGGATAAAACAGGGAACGCTGTGCAGGCGCAGGAGGCCTACGCCAAACTCGCCGAAGATCGCAGTTTTTACGGATTTTTAGCTGCCGACAATGTCAACAAGCCTTATCAAATTACCAACAAGCCGGTTCCCCTGGCGGAAAACGAGCTCGAAAAATTGGCTAACGAGACAGATTTTAGGATGGTTCGGGAGTTTAAGGCATTGAACCGGGATGCGGAGGCCGAGCGGCAGTGGTGGTATGCGGTAAAAGTGCTAAGCAAGGAGCGGCGCATGGTCGCTGCCAAATTGGCGCAGCATTGGCATTGGGATCAAGTCGCGATTACGACTATGGTTAAGGCGGATTATTGGGATGATCTGGCATTGCGTTTTCCGATCTATTATTCGAATCAGGTTCATAACAATGCAGAGCGGCAAAATCTTGATCCGGCCATTGTTTTCGGCCTGATTCGGCAGGAAAGCATCTTTGATAAGGATGCCGAATCTACCGTTGGCGCGCGTGGCTTAATGCAGGTTATGCCTAGAACCGGGATGCAGATAGCCAAAGATTTGAAGGAAAAATGGCGATCAGAGCAGAGTTTGTTTAATCCCGATGTCAATGTCAGGTACGGCGCCTTTTATTACAAGCAACTGGTAAGGCAGTTTCACGGGCATTTTGCTTTGGCTATTGCCGCGTATAACGCGGGTTCAGGCCGGGTATCAAAATGGTTGCCGAGTTTTGAGTCGGTGCCGGCAGACATTTGGATAGAAACCATTCCTTTTAAAGAAACCAGGAAATATGTCACTTCGGTGTTGTCTTACGCCATTATTTATCAGCAACTCATACGAAGAAAGGGTTTGAAGATGAAGGAATTGATGCTTGATGTGCTGCCCGGCTAAAATTTGAGCTGATTTTTTTTGATGTCTGTAAGATAATAGGCAATTTAGAATAATAATAATCACGCAAGGTATATAGAAGAGTATGGGGAAACAGCACAGTTTTACGCGCGAAGAATTGTTGAAGTCCGGCAGAGGTGAGCTGTACGGGCCGAAAAATGCGCAATTGCCTCTGCCGAATATGTTAATGATGGATCGTATTACCCTGATTACGGATGAAGGCGGTACTTACGGAAAAGGCGAGATTATTGCTGAGCTGGATATAACGCCCGATTTATGGTTTTTCGACTGCCATTTCCAAGGCGATCCGGTAATGCCAGGCTGTTTGGGTCTGGACGCGATGTGGCAGTTGGTCGGCTTCTTTTTGTGCTGGATGGGTGGCCCAGGCAAGGGACGCGCTTTAGGTGTGGGAGAGGTTAAATTTACCGGACAAGTGCTGCCTACCGCCAAGAAAGTGATTTATCGGGTCAATTTAAAAAGATTGATAATGCGGAAGTTGGTTATGGGTATCGCCGATGCCACCATGGAAGTTGATGGTAAAGTGATTTATGAAGCCACCGATTTACGGGTTGGCCTGTTTACTTCCACAGCAGATTTTTAGGGGCGTTAACCATGAAAAGAGTCGTAGTTAGCGGTTTAGGCATCGTTTCCAGCATAGGGAACAACCGAAATGAGGTTGTCGATTCCCTCAGGGAAGGCCGTTCGGGAATCGCTTTTGCAGACGTTTATCAGGAAATGGGGTTCCGCAGCCATATCCACGGCCCCATCAACATCGATTTAGACGCATTCATCGACCGCAAGATTAAACGCTTTATGGGCGACGGCGCGGCGTTCAACTACATTGCGATGCAGCAGGCGATTGACGATTCCGGCTTGGATGAATCGGATGTGTCGAATTTCAGAACCGGCTTGGTGATGGGTTCCGGCGGGCCTTCAACTTCAAACATTGTTGAAGCGGCAGACATTCTGCGCGACAAAGGCATCAAAAAAGTAGGCCCCTATATGGTGCCCAGAAGTATGTCCAGCACCAACACCGCATGTCTTGCGACGCCTTACAAAATTAAAGGCGTCAATTACACGATCAGTTCGGCCTGTGCGACCAGCGCACACTGCATCGGTCATGCGATGGAATTGATCCAGATGGGCAAGCAGGACATCGTATTTGCCGGTGGCGGCGAAGAAGTGCATTGGACCATGTCGATGCTGTTCGATGCGATGGGCGCGTTGTCTTCCAAATACAACGACACACCGACTACCGCTTCAAGGCCTTATGATGAAACCCGCGACGGGTTTGTGATTTCCGGCGGTGGCGGTGTGTTGGTGATTGAAGAGCTGGAACACGCCAAAGCGCGTGGCGCGAAAATCTATGCAGAGTTGACCGGTTACGGCGCAACCTCCGACGGTTACGACATGGTTCAACCTTCAGGCGAAGGTGCTGTGCGTTGCATGCAGCAGGCGATGGCGACAGTCAACGGTAAAATCGATTACATCAATGCCCACGGCACCAGTACGCCGGTCGGCGACACCAAGGAACTTGAGGCCTTGCGCACCGTGTTCGGTCAGGATAGCGTACCGTTAGTCAGCTCGACAAAATCGCTGACAGGTCACGCCTTAGGCGCGGCTGGAGTTAACGAGGCGATTTATTCGTTGTTGATGATGGAAGAAAATTTCTTAAGCGCATCGGCCAACATCACCCAGCTCGATCCGGGCGCGGCAGGTATTCCGATAGTGCGTGAACGTAAAGACAACATCACGTTGAATACGATCATGTCGAACAGCTTCGGTTTCGGCGGCACTAACGCGACACTGATCTTTCAGCGTTACAACGGCTAACAAAATCTTTTATTTACCACGAACGACTGCATGGATGCAGGAGGTAGAGCAACGCAGGAGCAATTGCCGAGGCACGAAGAAATAAAAACTTCGTGCTCTTCGTGCCTTCGTGGTGAAAAGCTTTTATCTTTTCCATTCAAATATTCATATCTCTGACCATGTCAGATCCAAACGAAAAATCCAGAACCCAGTTTAACAAGCTGCAAAAGAAATTGCGGCACACGGTTGGCGATGCGATTGCCGACTACAACATGATCGAAAATGGCGACAAGATCATGGTGTGCTTGTCCGGCGGCAAGGATTCGTTTACCTTGCTGGACATCCTGATGCACTTGCAAAAAACTGCACCGGTTGCATTCGAACTGATCGCGGTCAACCTGGATCAGAAACAGCCCGGTTTTCCCGAGCATGTATTGCCGGAATATCTGGCATCGCTGGGCGTGCCATATCATATTATCGAAAAAGACACCTATAGCGTGGTCAAGCGGGTTATCCCCGAGGGCAGCACTACTTGCGGCCTGTGTTCGCGGCTGCGGCGCGGCACTTTGTACGGTTATGCCGAAGCCAATAAGGTTACCAAAATAGCCTTGGGACATCATCGTGACGACATCCTTGAAACCTTTTTCCTGAATATCTTTTACGGCGGAAAATTGAAAGCCATGCCACCCAAGTTGTTAAGCGACGATAAGAAAAACATCATCATCCGACCCTTGGCGTATACCCGCGAAAAAGATATAGAACGCTTGGCTGCATTCAAAAACTACCCGATTATTCCGTGCAACCTGTGCGGCTCGCAGGAAAACCTGCAACGCCAAGCGATGAAAGCCATGTTGAATGCTTGGGACAAGCAGTTTCCTGGGCGCTTGGAAACCATATTCGCCAGCCTGCAAAATGTCGCGCCTTCCCAATTGGCCGACACGCAGCTATTTGATTTTGCCGGTTTAACTCGGAATCAACAAACCGAAGAATTTATCACCAGGGATGGTGAGTATGCCTCTAGCCAGTCGGGAACTGGCACGACGAATGCCGGTTTGGACGTATTGGCTCAGTGAAAGGCATCGTCCTTTTTACCGATTTTGGGCCATTCGGCCCTTACATCGGGCAAATGGAATCGGTGGTACAGCTGACTGCGCCGAATGTGCCGGTTATCAATCTGCTGAGTAATGCGCCGACAGCCGATCCTCGCTCAAGTTCCTATCTATTGGCTGCTTTACGGCACAGTTTTCCGGTAAACAGTATTTTTCTTGCCGTGGTTGACCCAGGCGTTGGCGGCGAACGCAAAGCCGTTGTGTTACAGGCCAGTGGACAAACTTTTGTCGGGCCGGATAACGGTTTGCTAAATACCGTCGCCGTTCAGTCCCAAGATACACAATGGTCGGAAATTGTCTGGAGACCGGAATATTGTTCAATGAGCTTTCACGGCAGGGATCTGTTCGCTCCCGTTGCCGCAAAGTTGGCTACCGATGCAGCAGATGATTTATTGCAGCCATTTGACCGGAATGATTTAAACGATTGGCCTCACGATTTGGCAGCAGTGATCTATTTCGATCATTACGGTAATGCGATGACCGGATTACGCTACCGCGAAGCCTATTTCGGCAAGACGTTAACCGTCAACGGTATTGCGATCAAACAAGCCGACACATTCAGTGCTGTAACGGAACAACAGGCTTTCTGGTATAAGAACTCCAGCGGCCTGGTAGAAATTGCGGTCAATAAAGGCCGTGCAGAACAGCAACTGGCTCTGAGGATGGGAGTAGAGGTCAGTTTTTTAGTCGTTTAAAGTAGTGGGCGAACATGGCTTTCGCTGCTCGATATTCATGTCTTCCAACGTATGCGTACCTTTTTGTCTTCTCGGTGCATAACGTGTCCGACTCGCGAGGCATCATTCGATATTCCGTACACAGGGAGTATCCAACCAGCCCCGCCGCGCGATTTCGTCTAGCATTTTATCGGCCGTGGAGATCAGTGTTAGCACAAAAACGTGGCCAGTTTGTAGGGCGCTACTGAGTACAACCGGATCTTCAATATATTCGTGAACCATCTGGTTTCTGAGGTTGCGCATGGACATCCATTCGTCGGCAGATTCGAGCAGTCCCAAACGCTCGGCTCGGTCGAGATTATCGATGGCGGCGGATGATTTTTCACCCAGAGCGGCTAAGAGTAACGGCAACAGCTTATCGCCCACTGTGTCTTGCAGACGGCCGAACCTGCCTACAAAAGCTTCCACCCGTTCCGCCAGATCGGGATCATTTTCAAGACCGGCTGCTTGTTCTGGGGTAAACAATTCGGCAAACAGGCGTTGGTCAGTGATAGCAAGGTGTTTGCATTCTTTACGCACGACCCGGGCTAAAAATTGCAGGCGCAGTGAGATTTTCGGTTCCAATGTCATAGTAGTTGCCCTTCTTTTAAGGCTAGGTCATGAATGGGCAGTTGCATCAGGTTAGGCGCACTGATTAGCACATCCACTTTGCGTCCGTGCATGATCCGGGATACTTGAGCGGACATCTGCGCAGCTATGAGTGCCGGGTTGTCTACGGGTTCAGGCAATTCAAGCATAAGGTCAAGATCGCCGCCGTGTGCAGCGTCATCAAGTCGGGAGCCGAAAACTCGCACTCGGGATTGTCTTCCCGCCAGTTGGCAAGCCAGTTGGCGGATAGTTTGAATTTGGCTGTCAGTCAGTCGCACGTTTTTTGAACTTCCTGTGAAATTCTAAAATTAACATAATGATACGCATGTTTTGTGCGTATTTAAACAGTAATGCGGGCAAGACGGGTACGCAGTTGTTTCTAATGGTATTGGTCATAACGAAATTAACCCGCTAACTTGGGATGAACGGCACCCGCTTATAGTTTATAATCAATTCCTCTAAAATTTTTATCGATCGACGTTCGTACGTTGGTCTCGTTGGTTAAATATACCCATGCAAGAAATAAATCCGATCAAAAACAAAATAGCCGACCTAAAAAGCCGAGGCGATGCCCTTAGGAGGTATCTTTGACTTTGACGTTAAGAGTGAGCGTTTAGTCGAAGTTTTAAGAGAGCTGGAAAACCCTAAAATCTGGGATAACCCGGAAGAAGCGCAGGCCTTGGGCAAAGAGCGCGGCCAGCTGGAAGTCATCGTTAACACCATTAACGACCTGGAACGCGGCCTTAGCGACGCAGAAGAACTGTTGCTGATGGCGGTCGAAGAGGACGATGAAGAAACGGTTGAAACCGTCATCGATGATCTGGCTCATTTTGAAAAAAGAGTCGCAGACCTGGAATTTCGCCGCATGTTCTCAGGGCAAATGGATGCCAATAATGCATTTTTGGATATACAGTCCGGTTCCGGCGGCACCGAAGCTCAGGACTGGGCTTCGATCATCGAACGCATGTATTTGCGCTGGGGCGAACAGAAAGGCTTTAAAACCGAGTTGATCGAAGAGTCGCAAGGCGACGTGGCCGGCATCAAAAGCGCCACGATCAAGTTCGAAGGCGAATATGCGTTCGGCTGGTTGCGTACCGAAACCGGCGTGCACCGCTTGGTTAGGAAATCGCCGTTCGATTCGGGCAATCGCCGCCACACCTCGTTCGCCTCAGTGTTCGTATCGCCGGAAATCGACGATGATATAGACATCGACATCAATCCCGCCGATATCCGTATCGACGTATACCGTGCCAGCGGCGCGGGCGGTCAGCATATCAACAAGACCGAATCGGCCGTGCGTATGACCCACAATCCGACTGGAATTGTCGTGCAATGTCAGAGCGACCGCTCGCAGCATAAAAACCGCGATACTGCGATGAAGCAATTGAAAGCCAAATTGTATGAGCTGGAAATGCGCAAACGTAGCGAAGCGGCCCAGGCACTGGAAGATACCAAGTCGGATATAGGTTGGGGCAGCCAGATTCGTTCTTATGTTCTGGATCAATCGCGGATCAAGGATTTGCGCACCAGCGTCGAAACAGGCAACACACAGGCGGTTCTGGATGGCGATCTGGATCAATTTATCGAGGCCAGCTTGAAGAGCGGCTTGTAAAAACACAAACAAAAGAGTCAGCAAATAAAATGTCAGAAATTGAGCACGACGAACAAGAACAAATCAAACAGCGCCGCAGCAAATTAAACGAGTTGCGTGAGAACGGCGGCATTGCATTTCCTACCGATTTCCGCCGCAATGTGGTGGCGGGCGAACTGCTGGCCGAATACGGCGAAAAATCCAAGGAAGAACTCGAAGCAGAGCCGTTGCGGGTAAAACTGGCCGGTCGCATGATGACGCGCCGGGTGATGGGTAAAGCGAGTTTTGCGCATATTCAGGACATGTCCGGTCAAATGCAGCTGTACGTGACTCGAGATGCGCTGGCTGAAAATTTCTACAACGAACAGTTTAAAAAATGGGATATAGGCGACATCGTCGGCGCGGAAGGCGTACTGTTTAAAACCCAGACCGGCGAGCTCAGCGTCAAGGTCGATGATATTCGCTTGCTGACCAAAGCCTTGCGTCCGCTGCCTGAGAAATTCCACGGCATTGCCGATCAGGAAATCAAATACCGCCAGCGCTACCTGGATTTGATCATGAGCGAGCAATCGCGCAACACATTTTTAATCCGTTCCAAGGTGGTCGCCTATATTCGCGAATTCCTGATCGAGCGCAATTTCCTGGAAGTTGAAACGCCGATGATGCAGATGATCCCAGGCGGAGCAACGGCGCGTCCTTTTACCACCTTCCATAATGCGCTGGACATGGAATTGCATCTGCGTATCGCACCGGAGTTGTATCTAAAGCGTTTGGTCGTCGGTGGTTTTGAGCGGGTATTTGAAATCAACCGCAACTTCCGCAATGAAGGTTTATCGACGCGCCATAACCCTGAATTCACCATGCTGGAGTTTTATCAGGCTTATGCGGAATATCATGAGTTAATGGATTTGACCGAAGCCATGCTGCGCGGTATCGCTATGGAAGTGCTAGGGAAAACGGAGATTACCTATCAAGGCGAGCAATACGATTTCGGCAAGCCGTTCGACCGGATGACCGTGGTCGAGTCGATACTGCACTTTAATCCCGAGTTAACGGCGGAAAATATAGCCACCCGTGAAGCCGCCGTTGAAGTGGCTAAAAAGCTGAATATTCCGGTCAAGGACGGATACGGCTTAGGCAAGATTCAGATCGAGATATTTGAAAAGACCGTCGAAAGCCGGTTGATGAATCCGACTTTTATTACCGCTTATCCGGTTGAAGTATCGCCATTGGCAAGGCGTAATGATGACGATCCGCATGTCACCGATCGTTTTGAATTCTTTGTCGGCGGACGGGAAATCGCCAACGGTTTCACCGAGTTGAATGATGCCGAAGATCAGGCTGCGCGTTTTCAAAAGCAAGTCGAAGAAAAAGAAGCCGGAGATGATGAGGCCATGCATTTTGATGCCGACTATATCGTCGCGCTGGAACACGGCATGCCGCCGACAGCAGGCGAGGGCATAGGCATCGACCGTCTGGTCATGCTGTTCGCCGATGCGCCGTCAATACGCGATGTGTTGTTGTTTCCGCATATGCGGCCTAAGGGATAAGCTGTATTCGCTTTGCGATATTATAGATTTCACGCAAATCGTATTATCGTCATCCCGGCATGGATTGCCGGGATCCAGAAGCCATGGATGGCAATGCCGAGTCTTGCGACAGAATATGCGCAGTCGATCAACTGTTTAGTCGTCACAGAGACTACTTCTTGCGTTGTTTTTATCGTTCCTATTACGTCCCTGTAGGCTGGATCCCGGCATTCCCTGCCGGGATGACGAGTTGCGTGGAGTCAGGCAATTAAAAACAATCCTTCAACCGCCTAACTTCCGCAAAAACCTCCACCGGTTTTTTACCCACCATCTTAATAGCTTCCTGCAACGCCAAACTGTCCTCCCTAAAAAACGGGTTAGTCGCCAATTCCTGTTCTATCGTCGATGGCACAGTCGGCAAGTGGTTTGCCCTCAGCTGATCGATAACCTCCATTCGTTGTTGTAACTGCCGGTTTCCAGGCTCCACCGTTAACGCAAACCGGCCATTGGCTTGGGTGTATTCATGGGCGCAATAAATTTGGGTCGATGCGGGCAAGGCCTTCAATTTCTGTAACGAACGCCACATCTGTTCCGCGGTGCCTTCAAACAACCGACCGCAGCCCATCACAAACAACGTATCCCCGCAAAACAGCGCGTTGTCACCAGCAAAATGATAAACGACATGGCCGCTGGTATGGCCCGGCGTCGAGATGACTCTGGCGGTATGCTTGCCGAGCGTTACCGCATCGCCGTCAACAACGCCGCGATCAAAACCGGGGATTCTGTGTTGGTCAGAAACTCCTGCAATCACCGTGCAACCGGTTTTTTGTTTCAGCTCAAGATTGCCGCCCACATGATCGGAATGGTGGTGGGTATTCAAGATGGTGGTTAGCCGCCAGCCTTTTTGCTCCAGAACATCCAGAACCGGCTGGGCAACCGCGGGATCGACAGCGGCGGTTTCACCCGATACCGGGTCGTGTAGCAGGTAAATGTAGTTGTCGTTTAGGACGGGGAGCTCGAGGATGGTTAGCATGTTTTTAAGTTTAGTAGGGTGCGCATCGCGAACATTTATTGAAAATGAGTAAATGGTACGCGATGCTATCGGGCTTGATCAAGGCGACCATTGGCCGCCTTTTTTCATTTGACTTATCGCAGAGTATTTAAGCGCAAAACTTCTCAGCCTGAGCCACAATCCCCTGTACATCCAAACCGCACAACGACAGCAATTCCTCTCTTGTACCTTGCTCGACAAAGCTGTCTGGCAGGCCGATATTCAGCACCGGCATCAGGATTTGCTGGGATTGCAGGAAGTCGTTGACGGCGCTGCCTGCGCCACCGGCGAGTACGTTTTCTTCGACGGTGATTAGCACGTCGTGGCTTTTGGCTAACTCAAGAATCAGCTGTTCATCGATAGGTTTGACGAAACGCATGTTGACGACGGTTGCCCCCAGCTGTTTGCCCGCTTCCAAAGCCGGGGTAACCATGCTGCCCCAGGCCAGTATCGCAATGCGGCTGCCTTGATGACGAACTTCGGCCTTGCCTATCGGCAATGCGGCCATCGCTTTGTTGACTGCTACGCCGGGGCCTTTGCCGCGTGGATAACGCACGGATGCCGGGCCTTCATGCATGAAGCCGGTATAGAGCATTTG
>JANYKK010000177.1 GCA_025361585.1 Methylobacter sp.
ATAGTCGTTGCCGACAAATCCCCAGATCAATCTGAATGCCAATAATCCGGTGACCAAATAGCCCGCCCAAACGTGAATCGTCAATAAGTCATCTTCAGTCAGGTAAGCGATAAAAAATCCGGCAACCAGCAGCCAGTGAAAAATTCTAAGCGGGAGATCCCATACTTTAACTAATTCTTGCGATTCCATTTTTGTACTCCTGTTTATGTTGATGTGCTATTGAAGGAAAATAAAAAATGCGGTTGAGCTTAACAGGACATTAATTTAATGTCCTGTAGTGCTTTTATAGTATGGCTTTTTTGGGGTTTCCTGTCGATGTAAAACAAGCCTTGCATCTGCTCAATAGGCTATGAACAAAGGGCAGCTATGAGATACCCTACATATGAAAGGATTTTTTTTCCATGAAATGGGGAATATGATAGAAAAATAATTTTTTGTTAGCCGCATTGTTTCTTAAAACGGAGGATTCATCGAATCAGTTTTAAAAACAGTGTTTGCAAGGTTTGGGGGCTACGATGATGTATTTAAATAAGCATTTGTTAAAGCCGGAAACGGCGATAGATAATAGCATCAAGGCAGCGAAAGGAAGTACTGAGCATTGCAATTTTCAACTGGCGAGCAACCTGGAAGCCGGTAAAGTCCAGCTGATTAATATCCTGTCACAATTTCCCGCCACCGCGTTGTGGCTGTTGCATAAATACGAGGTGGACGCATACAAGCCCGAGCCGACAGACCAAGCGCTGACGCTTAATTTGGTAAAAATAAAAAACTGTTACTTGCTGGTCAGCCTGTCGTTTTCGGGTAGCGGATTTAGGCATGAGGGCGATGCTGTTGAAAAGCAGAGTTTAACCGAGGCGCTGCAAGCGTTTCCTTTTTCGTTTGAAGATTTGTTCGCGCTGACTGAGCTGATTATTTATGCGTTCAAGACTCGTGACGAGTGCCAACAATCTGTCTGTAATCATTCCGGTTTGGCTGCGAAGCGGCAGGAAGGCTCAAGCCGGTGCGGCAAATTAAAATTGCCAGACATCATCAACACGATGCGCAGCAGTCAATTCGATGAGCAATTTTTGTTTTTGTCCGCTGCCGAAATGCAACGCTATGTGTCGGATATAATGTTTGCCAAAAATCTTTGGTTGAGTTCACGGCAAGCATTGGCGGAGGCCAATTCGGGCTTGGTTTCATTCATCGCCAATCAGTACCGGCGCAATTTTTTGGACTTTGATGATCTGGTTCAGGAAGGCCAAACCGGCTTATTAAGAGCCATTGATAAATTCGATTATCGCCTGGGGTTCCAGTTTTCAACCTATGCGGCTTATTGGATTAAGCAGGCCATCTCCCGCGCCTTGTCTCGCTGCGAAAGAGTGGTGCGCGTGCCTTGCGAACAGATGGCGAATATTCATAAAGTGTTGCGCGCCAAAACCGAGCTGTTTGCAAAAACGGGCAGGGAACCCACTATTAAAGAATTAACCGAATATTCAAAAATGCCTAATGAGCAAATAAATGCTATTTTATCCGTCTCGCAAACAGCAGTTTCGTTAGAAAATCTGGATGACGATGACGAATCATTAGCGCCGATTGATTTTTTAGAGCAGCAGATTTTTGAGCAGCCGTTTAAAAAAATTGAGCAATCGGATCTTAAAACTTGGATTGCTAAAGCGGTTAAAATACTTGATCCACGGGAGTTAAAGGTTGTTTGCTGTCATTTTGGCATCAATACCGGTAATGAAATGACTTTGCAGGAAATTGGCGCAGAACTTCACTTAACCAGAGAGCGGGTTAGGCAGATTCAGGTTAAGGCGCTCAATAAGATGAAACTCAGTTATGGTGATCAATTAATGAGTTTTTTATGAATAACGCCCGTTATTTAAGCGGTCGCATCGGTCGCTTGCCGATAGCGGAACGTCCTACATCCATGGTCGCGACCAGGAGACACACATGAAGAAGCACTTGTTTAATATTCTGATTTTTTGCGTTGTCAGTGTCGGGGGGTATTTAATTTATGACCGCCTGCACACCACGCCGCCGCTACAGAATACATTGGCCTACTCGGATTTTATCAGTAAGGTAAAACATGGGCAGGTTGAGCGTGTGGATGTGAGTGGCCCGCAACTCGGCGTTCGAACTTCGGACGGCCAGAACTACGAGACCTTTAATCCCGGCGATCCACATCTAATCGACGATCTTCTGAGCGCCAATGTGCAGATAAGAACAGTGCCGCCGGAGCAAGAGACCTTCTTGATGAGGATTTTTATCTCCTGGTTTCCGATGCTGTTAATGATTGTGGTGATGATCATTTATATGCGCAGAATGCAAGGCGGCATGGGCGGCAGCAGTTTCGGCAAGAGCAAGGCCAAAATGCTTGAAGAAGACAAAAGAACCGTGACCTTTAAGGATGTGGCCGGTTGCGAGGAGGCCAAAGAAGAAGTGGCCGAGCTGGTCGATTTTCTGGCCGATCCGCAAAAATTCCAGAAACTGGGCGGGCAAATACCGCGTGGCATTTTAATGGTAGGCCCGCCGGGAACCGGCAAGACCCTGATCGCTCGGGCCATCGCCGGTGAAGCGGGGGTCAAGTTTTTCACCATTTCAGGTTCGGACTTTGTCGAGATGTTTGTCGGCGTCGGCGCATCCAGAGTCCGGGATATGTTTGCCCAGGCTAAGGAACACGCGCCTTGCATTATCTTTATCGACGAGATTGATGCGGTCGGTCGCCAGCGCGGCGGCGCCGGCATGGGCGGCGGCAATGACGAACGGGAGCAAACCCTGAACCAGTTGCTGGTGGAAATGGACGGATTCAACGGCAACGAAGGCGTTATCGTGATCGCTGCAACTAACCGCGCCGATGTGCTGGACAAGGCCTTGCTCAGACCCGGACGTTTCGACCGCCAAGTCAATGTCGGCTTGCCCGATGTGCGTGGACGTGAGCAAATTCTGGCAGTGCATATCAAAAAAGTGCCAGCCGCCGCCAACGTCGAATTGAAATACATTGCCCGAGGAACGCCCGGTTTTTCCGGTGCCGATCTTGCCAATGTGATCAATGAAGCTGCGTTGTTTGCTGCCCGTTCCAACAAGCAGGAAGTCAGCATGGCCGATCTTGAAAAAGCCAAGGACAAAATCCTGATGGGCGCGGAACGGCATACCATGGTTATGACCGAAGAGGACAAATTGTTGACCGCGTACCATGAAGCGGGGCATTGCATCGTCGGGCAAAAGTCCACCGAACATGACGCCGTTTATAAAGTCAGCATTATGCCCCGAGGCCGGGCTTTGGGCATCACCATGTTCTTGCCCGACCGGGATCAATACAGCGCCAGCAAACGTAAATTGGAAAGCCAGATAGCCAGCTTGTTTGGCGGCAGGATTGCGGAGTTGATGATTTACGGCGGCGACCGGGTGACCACGGGAGCCTCGAATGACATAGAACGCGCCACCGAATTGGCCCGCAACATGGTTACGCGCTGGGGCTTGTCCGACAAGCTCGGTCCGCTGGTTTATGGCGAGGAAGGCGGTCGTCCGTTTATGGGGCATCCGGGTGCGCCGGGCAGTTCCGTATCCGATAATGTCGCCCACCTTATCGATGAAGAAATCCGCGCCGTAATAGACCGCAACTATCAACGCGCCGAAACTATCTTACAGGAAAATATCGTGATCCTGCACAAAATGGCCAATGCGCTGATGAAGTGGGAAACCATAGACCGCTTGCAAATTGAGGACTTAATGGCCGGTAAAGATCCAAGGCCGCCTGTGGAAGATGAAGATGTACAGGTGGGCAAGCCATCTGATCCAGGCAATGATGCGCCAGGAAATGAAGTTTCGGGTAAGGCTGATAAAGCTGTGATTAAGACAACGACCAATAAACCTGCTGGACAGGTTTGAGTTGGTTTTTCTCCTCATTCCCACGCGCTGCGTGGGAATGCATTTTGGACATGCTGCTTCCCATGGCTTCACTCGGCGCAGTGCGCCTGCACTGTTCCCACGTAGCGCGTGGGAACGAGAAGGTTTGTACCCCATTCATATTAATTAGGAGCGCATCATGACATCAGTAACCCGTGATAAAAACAATCTATTTTCGCCGATACGATTGGGTGACTTAGCCTTAGCTAACCGGATCATCATGGCGCCGTTGACGCGCAACCGGGCGGGTGAGGGCAATGTGCCTCAGGATATGAATGTGGAGTATTACCGGCAACGTGCCGGGGCCGGTTTGATTATCAGCGAAGGCAGCCAAATATCGGCTGGCGGCATCGGCTATCCGGGAACGCCGGGCATCCATTCCGAAGCGCAGGTTAAAGGTTGGAAGCGCGTCACCGATGCTGTTCATCACGAAGGCGGTCGGATGTTTATCCAACTCTGGCACACCGGCAGAATCTCCCATTCATCATTGCAACCTGATAATCAATTGCCGGTTGCGCCGTCTGCGTTAAAAGCCGTCGGTCAGGCCATGACTTATGAGGGCATGCAGGATTTTGAAGTGCCGCATGCGCTGATTATCGGGGAGTTGCCAGGCATTGTTGCCGATTATGCAGCGGCCGCACGAAATGCCAAAGCGGCCGGTTTCGATGGCGTGGAGATTCATGCCGCCAATGGTTATCTGTTGGATCAGTTTTTACGGGACGGCACCAATCGGCGGGACGATGATTACGGCGGCGATATTTCAAAGCGGGTGCGCTTGTTGGTTGAAGTGGTTGAAGCCGCCATCGCTGTTTGGGGCGATCATCGCGTCGGCGTACGGCTGTCGCCGGAAAACAGTTTTAACGACATTAAAGACAGCCAGCCGCAGCAGACTTTTAATGCCGTCGCCAAAAAATTATCCGGGTATCCGTTGGCTTATCTGCATGTGCTGGAAGGCGACATGCTGACTGGCGAGCGGCATGTCGATTACATGGCGTTAAAAAACTGTTTTGCCGGGCTTTATATGGCAAATAACGGCTATGATTTGGAGCGGGGCAATAGCGCCATTGAACAGAACCACGCCGACATGGTGGCGTATGGCAAGTTATTTATTGCCAACCCGGATTTGCCGGAGCGGTTCGCAAAAAATCTGCCGCTGAATGCGCCCGATCAGGCGACTTTTTATGGCGGTGATGAAAAGGGGTATACCGATTATCCGGAATATGTGGATGTATGAGGGGATATTAAGGATTTTTGCAAGTTACACAAATCCTCGCGAAGCCACGAAACTCGTCATCCCGGCAGGGATTGCCGGGATCCAGTACACAGGGATGTGATGGAGTGAGCGTATAAAAAGCAATTGTAAGTTTACATTTTTGTTTGTTGTCTAAAGGATACGCATTACGCTGGAGAAACTACCAGTGGCAAGACTTGTGGCGACATTTGATATTGCCATCCATGGCAGCTGGATCCCGGCATTCCCTGCCGGGATGACGTGTTTCTTTTTGCCTTGGCAACTGCTCCACTCCATGCCTTGCTCTACCTCCTGCATCCGTGCAGTCGTTCGTGGTGAAAATTAACTATCTCGTGCGCCGATTAATTCCAAATAGCCATCTTTATAGCCCGGATATTGAAATCGATAACCCAAGGCTTTTAACCGGGCATTGCTACAGCGCTTATTCATCCCTGTATCGACCGCTTTAGCAACCGGGAGCGGGCAATGCAATCGTTCTGCCAGCCAAGTCATCACATCCCACATCGGCGCAGGATCGTCGTCACTGGCAAGATAATATTGAGCCAATTCCTTGCCCGCCAAGCGCTGTTCCAGCAAAAAAGCCAAAATGCCGACACAATCCCGCTGGTGTATCCGGTTGGTAAAATAAGGCGGAGTTTGCTGGATGGCCGGTGCCAGCATCGCCTGCCTCAACAGGTATTCGCGTCCCGGCCCGTAAATGCCGGAAAAACGCACCACGATATTGGCCGGATTAAAATCCATCAATTTTTGCTCCGCCTGCCTGATCAAGCGGCTGGTGATATTGTCCGGTTCTGCGACTGAATTCTCATCAACCCATTCGCCATTTGACTGTCCGTAAACGCTGGTAGATGAGACCATCAGCCAGTGCGCGTTCGGGAGCTTGGCAAGCAGGTTGTTCAATCCGGTTTCATACACAGCGCGGTAGCTTTGTTCGGTGCGCCCGTCAGGCGAAACAATGAAAAACGCCTCGGTAAAATCACTGTCCAAACCGGCTAGGCTAGCCGGTGAACTTATATCGGCGGCGACATAGCAGCGGACGGGGCCGGGCGGGGACAAAGGCGGCTTGCGTTTTAGCCCGGTGACATCATGGCCCTTGGCCACTAAGACTCCGGCAAGTTCAAAACCTATCGCGCCGCAGCCGACAATTAATATTTTTGCCATGGTTACAGTTGATTGGTCAGTTGCAGTTCGTGCGGATAAGGCGACAGGTAATAGGATTCTTCAATGTATGGATCGGGGCATTTGCGGAAATGGTGCTTAAGCAGGGTTAGCGGCACGATCAGCGGGACGTAGCCGTTGCGGTATTGTTCAATTACTTCGCAAAGTTCGGCTTTGTCATCGCTGCTCAAGTCCTTTTTCAGGTAGCCTTGGATATGCTGCAAGACATTGACATGGTTTTTGCGGGTCGCCGGTTTCTTAAGTGTCGTCATCAGTTGCAAAATATACTGCTCCGCGACTTGGGCAAGGTTGTCTTTGCTCAGCCCCGCCAATAACTGCCCCAGGTCGCGATAATCGTCATGGCTCATGATGATCAGTTTGTGGCGGGCATGAAACTTAGTCAGGCCGCTTGCGCTCAGCCCTTCCGCCAGCATCGCTTTCCAGCGGTAGAGCACATAAACGCGCTGGATAAAGTTCTCGCGCAAATTGGCATCGCCAAGCCTGCCTTCTTCCTCGACCGGCAACAGCGGGTTCAGGCGCATCATTTCCTCCGCATAAATGCCGACCCCGTCGGCACGCGGCTGACCATTGTTATAAACCTTGACCCGTTCCATGCCGCAACTGGGCGAGTTTTTTTTCAGGATATAACCGCATAAGTTGGCATGCAGGTAGTTTTGTTGTTCGGCATAGGCGCGTAACGGCTCGGTCACATCACAATCCGGTTTTTTGATGCCGACGCAATGCACGGCATCATCGATTTTCACCAGATGCAGAGTAGGGCGGGGAGCACCGAGGCCGATGCCCATTTCCGGGCAAAACGGATGGAACTCGAAATATTCTTTCAGCGTGCCGGTGATGTAGGCATCCAGCCGGTGGCCGCCGTCATAGCGGACATTTTCGCCCAATAAACAACTGCTGATACCGATAGGAATTTTTTTCATGGATTTATGTGTGCAAGGTTTTTTTGACTTTAGCACTAAAACTTACCGGCGTGGATAGTTTTTGTGTCGCTGGCATTTGCGCCTGATTAATGAGATGCTGTATTTGCCTAAAGTTTCAGGGCATTGGAGCCGCGCCTTTTAAGCTAGATACGAGGGACATTTAATTCGGCATATCTTTTTGAGGAGCTATACTGATGAAGTTTAAATTTATTGTTTATATTATCGTTATGACACTAAGTACAGCAACTCAAGCATCAGAAAAGAAATTGGCGGCCTGTCCAAGCAGCCCCAATTGCGTTTCCAGCCAAGCGGCGGATGAAGGCCATTTTATTGCGCCGTTTAAAATTACCGGCAATGTTGAAGCCGCCTGGGCGGCGCTGAAAAATGCCCTGATCAGCCAAAGCCGCACCGTCATTACCAACGAAACCGGCGATACGCTGCATGCCGAGGCGACCAGTCTGGTGTTTCGCTTTGTCGATGATATAGACGCGATACTGGATGCCGATGCCAGGTTAATTCATATCCGCTCCGCATCGCGTGTGGGATACGGCGATTTCGGGGTTAATCGCAAGCGGGTGGAAAATCTTCGTTCGCAACTGCAACAGGCGCATGTGATTGAGTGATGCGCTAAGTCCTCAATGGCCTGTTACTCAACTTCATTATTTATTTTCCGGCGCGACCTGCGGCTTCATGACAATACCGCGTTGCATCAAGCCTTGCGCCTTTCAACGCAGGTGATTCCGTGCTTCATTTTCGACCCACGGCAGATTGAGCCGCACCCTTACCAAAGCAAGCCGGGCTTGCAGTTTATGTTGCAGTCCATTGATGGCCTCCAGCAGCAGTTACAGGAAGCAGGCGGCAAACTGGCGCTTTATCATGCGTTGCCGGGGCAGGTCGTAAAGCAGCTGGCCGAACGGCAGCAAATACAAGCCGTGTTTATCAATCGCGATTACACGCCTTTCAGTCGGCGGCGCGATGATCAGTTGGCCGATGTGTGCAAACAGTTGGGTATCGCGTTGCATGCGTTCCCCGACAGCCTGCTTAATGAGCCGGAGCTGGCGGTTAAAAACGATAAAACGCCTTATAAAGTGTTCACTGCGTTTTATAATCATGCCAGGCAAATCCCGGTTGCTCTACCGCAGGCTTTGGTTAAGTGGAATTTTCTGGCGACAGACTCTGGATTTGCTATCGATCAGCTAGCCTTGCCGCAGGCAGAATCGGTGATCAAGGGTGGCCGCAAGCAGGCGTTGGCGATACTGGATAGGCTCGGCGACTACGCGGATTACCAAAATACCCGCGATTTCCCGGCGCTGGATGCGACCAGCAAACTTTCCGCGCATTTAAAATTCGGCACCTGCTCGATTAGGGAGGTTTATTATGCGGTTACCGAGCGACTCGGCAGCGAACACCCGCTGCTTCGGCAGCTGTATTGGCGCGATTTTTTCACCCATATCGCCTATCACTTCCCGCAGGTTTTCGGGCGGGCTTTTCTGGAGAAATTTGCCGACCTGTATTGGGATAACAATCCCGATTATTTTCAAGCCTGGTGCGATGGCAAAACCGGCTTCCCGATAGTGGATGCCGGGATGCGCGAGCTTAACGCCACCGGCTACATGCATAACCGGGTGCGGATGATCGCCGCCTCGTTTCTGGTCAAAGACCTGCATATCGACTGGCGCTGGGGTGAGCGCTATTTTGCGCAGCATCTGGTCGATTACGATCCCTGCGTCAATAACGGCAATTGGCAATGGGCCGCCTCAACCGGTTGCGATGCGCAGCCGTATTTCAGGATTTTCAATCCTTGGCGGCAACAGCTTAAATTCGATCCAGACTGCCGTTATATTTACCGCTGGCTGCCCGAGTTGCGAGATTTTTCGCCCAAAACCATTCATCAGTGGGATAAGAGGCGCACCGTTTGCAGTTATGCCGTACCGATTGTCGATCATGCCCGCGAGAGTCGGCTAAGCAAGAGCCGGTTTAAGGAAGCAATCGGAAATAAGTAGCCAGTCTATTCATGCGACTGTTCTTGGCGACACAGTTCCTGCGCCAGCCCGTTGAAATGGGGCAGGATTCAAAGCGGGTAATCTCAATTCGGCAATCGGGCTATCTGTATCCGTAAATGAAACAATCTGTTCCCTATTGGTAGCGGTATCTTTACGGGATCTTGAGTTCGAAAGTCCTACTATCAGTCCATCGTTGAAATCATCTTGAAGGACTTAATCGATGGACACTCCATTCCATACCTTATTTTATATCAGTTCAAAGGCTACCAAGCCTTGTAGAGTCGAGCGTAAGCGCAGAAATGTCGGTTGTTTCTTTGTTTTAGCCTTTTTACTTTTACCTTCCTTCGCTTTTGCCGATGAAGCGACGCAACAACTGGATTTAAAAAGCCATTTTGTCGGTTATTTTGCTGTTGCAATAACAGTCCTTGCCTATGCCATCGCAATGACCGAAGACCTGCACCAATTGAGTAAAGCAAAACCCATGGTATTAGGTTCGGCCATAATCTGGCTTGCCATATTTGTTTTTTATAAAGTGGAATATGGGATAGCAAAGAATGTTGCCGTCGCTTTCCAAAGTAATTTAACGGCTTATGCGGAGTTATTTCTGTTTATTACCGTGTCGATGACTTTTTTAAATGCGATGACCGAGCGGGGTATTTTCGACGCTTTGCGCATTGTATTAGCCAATAGGCAGTATAGTTATCGGCAATTATTTTGGATTACAGGCGGATTAGCCTTTGTATTGTCTACCGTTATCAGCAGTTTAACTGTGGGCTTATTGATGGGATACATCATATTGGTGATAGGAAAAGGCAACCCTAAATTTGTTGGTCTGGCAGGATTGAATGCCGTGGTCGCCGCCAATGCCGGCGGGACTATGAGTCCTTTAGGCGGCATTTCCACCTTCTTCGTTTGGCAGCAAAACATGCTGCATTTCACTCAATTTTTTACGTTAACGATCCCCTGTATAGTAAACTTTTTAGTACCCGCAGCCATTATGTACTTTTCGGTTACTAAAGAAACGCCTGCCTTTGCCAAAGAAACACCGATATTAAAACGCGGTAGCAAGCGTATTATTTTTATATTTATACTCACATTCAGCATGACCATTTTATCGAATGTATTTCTTGACATGCCCGCGATAGCAGGAATGATGCTGGGTTTAGCGATATTACAATTCTTTGCTTACTATTTAACCAAATCTGAAAAAGTTCATCATTTTTTAACTGAATATGAAGCATATGAAGAACATGAAATACAAAGATATATTGATTCGCAAAAAGGCTTCGATGTTTTCAAGTGTATTGCCGGTGTTGATTGGGATACCTTACTGTTTTTCTACGGCGCGATGATGATTGTCGGGGCATTGAGCTTTTTAGGTTATTTAGATGCCATGGCGCATTATTTATTTACCGTAATCAATCCTACCTTAGCAAATATCTTGATTGGCTTGTCATCCTCGTCTATTGATAACGGCACATTAATGTTTGCCGTGTTAAATATGCACCCCAACCTTCCAGTCGGACAATGGTTATTATTAACACTGACCTTGGGTGTGGGCGGCAGCTTGTTAGCGATTGGTTCTGCGCCTGCGCTGCATGTATTGGGATTAATGAAAGGCAATATGAAGGAAGGTGAAGGCTATACCTTTACCCTGCATTTACGCTGGATGCCTGCCATTTTATTAGGGTTTTTCGCCAGTATTGTCACGCTCTATTTTATAAACGGCGGCAAATTCTAATGTCCCTACGAAACTGCTTATTAAGCGTTTGCAGTGTTTTGATGCTAAATTCTGTAGCGAGTGCAGACGACACGCCGACTGGCCTGATCCAGACGCTGTCTGGCAAGGATGCTTCCAGTTGGACAGGACTACAACCTTATGGGGTGACTGTCGGCGGTTGGGCAGCTGCCGGTATCAATTACAACACGGCTAACCCCAGTGATCGTAGCAACGGTCCGGTGTCCATGACCGATCGAAACGGAGAGTTTAACTTGTATCAGTTGGATCTGTTTATCGAAAAAGCCGTCACCAAAGCCTCACAGTGGGATGTGGGCGGACGCTTCGACTTCATGTTCGGCACGGATACCCGCTATACCCAAGCGACTGGGAATTGGGACATGGGGTTGATCAGCCAACGCAACCTGCGCTTTTATGACATCGCCCTGCCGCAGGCTTACGCGGAAGTCTTTGCGCCGATCGGTAACGGCCTGAGTGGAAAATTCGGACATTTTTACAGCATCATCGGCTATGAGTCGGTACCGTCGCCACTGAATTTCTTTTCCTCTCACACCTACAGCTTCAAGTCCTCTCCTTTTACTACCACCGGAGCGCTGTTTAGCTATGCGCTAAACGAGCAATGGGGCCTAAACTTCGGGGCGGTGACGGGGCCTGATAATTTCAAT
>JANYKK010000228.1 GCA_025361585.1 Methylobacter sp.
CTGCTTGGCACCACTCATTGCAATATATAGACTACGATCCATAACAGCTCTCCTTTACCTTAAAACTAGAATCATAAATATACAAGCAAACATCGTTCCAACCATCTAAAAATAATTAACTATGCACGCAGAATAGTTTCTATCAGGGTTTTTTCGGTGGTGATGGTTTGGGAATTAGCCTGATAAGCTTGCTGTGCAACAATCAATTTAACCAACTGCGCGGATAAATCCGTATTGGAGTTCTCCAACGCTGATGATTGGATAGTCCCAAAGTTATTGTCGCCCGCCGCGCCATAAATAGGTTGCCCCGAAGTTGAGGTCTGAGCCCAGGAGGTATCCCCTAATTTGGCCAAGGATTGATTGCTTTGAAACCGCGCCACCGCCACCTGTCCTAGCGCCTTGGAACCGCCGTTGCTGTACCTTGCAAACACCACGCCGTGATTGTCAACATCGATGCCGGTCAAATTACCTGCGGGTAAACCGTCCTGTTGCAAGGCGTTAACGCTAAAAGGCGTAGCGAACTGGGTACTGCCGAAAAAATCGACAGCAAATGCCATCGGATTAACACTGGCACTGGGATTAATCAGCGCTAAATTAATATTGCCAAAATCCACCTTGCTTGCCGTCGTCGCGCCGATAGCCGCATTAACAACTGCTGGGTAATAAACATTAGTAAACAGATTCTGGGCAGTCAGCACTGAACCAACTGCGGGATTGGCAGCATTAGTGACATTCGCCGCCGCCAACGTAGCCACAGCCGCAGCGGCTTGACCCGCAACAGGGGCAGAAACAAGGGCCGCTGCCGCCGTAACTGCGGCAGTAGCCGATACTAAGGCAGCAGCAGCAGCATTTTTAGCAGTCACCGCATCCGTAGTAGCGGTAGGAAAAGGGCCCGTATTGCGAGTGCTATTGGCTACAGAGGCCGCGGCAGCAAACGCAGTGACGGATGCCAATGCCGTCTGGGCGGTTGAAAGCGCAGTTGCATTGAGAACGGCGTTAGCGCCAAGAGCCACATTCGCCGCCACCGCCGCCGCCTGTGCAGCTGCCACATCGGTAGCCGCAGTAACTGCCGCATTCACCGCAACAGTTGCAACATTCTTGGCGGCAATAAGGCCTACCTCAGAAAGCAAACCCGAGGCAGTAAACGTCATCGGCACCGGCAATCCGGGCTGGTTGACAACCGCTCCCACCACGGTCGAAGGCGGCGCTAATGCCGGTGGTACCGCCGGCCCCCCGGTGGTAATACCAAAACCATCGAGAAACAAATACATATCCCATGCGTTAGCCACCGGTGTTTTTACATAATAGGTTGAGGCAATATGCGCATTACCTTGGGTGTCATAAGTCGTGATCGAGGTGGTATTGTTGTAGGACAAAGGATTGGTAGGAGCAAATACTGAAGCGCTCGGCAAACTGGCAGCTCCGTTGATATTCAGTTTCATAGCAATATTTGTGGTGGTCTGAGGCAAACCCTGAGAGGTATCCAGCGTCAATGGCCTAAAAACACCGACGCTAAAACCCTGCGCTGCGGTAGTGCCGTTAGCCGCAAAAGCCAATAAATACTTGCCCTGACCGTTAACGACATTACCCGAACTATCCAACTGAAAAGAGCCGTTGCGGGTATAGGAGTCGGGCACCGAAGGATTTACGGCTGCAAGGGGATTATTAGGATCTGGGAGGTTCACGTGGGTGGCCAAGGTGAAAAAACCATTACCGCTAATCGCCATATCGAGGCTGTTATCGGTACCCTCAATATTGCCTTGTGAAAATTGTTGCGCCACGGTGACAACTTTCACGCCCGAACCCGGTTGCGTCTTGGCGACACCGCCGAGACTGGACGCATACACGTCTGCAAACTCCGCCCTTGATTCTTTAAAGCCGGTCGTTTGCGAGTTGGCAATATTATTACCGGTAACCTGTAAATTTGTTGACGCGGCTTTTAATCCGCTTAATGCTGTTGCAAAACCCATGTTACACCCCCAATCCTAAAGAATTTGTTTAATATCGCTGAAGTTAATACTGTCCAACCCGACCAGATTAACTTTTACGCCATTAGTTCCACTACCCATGCTGACGCTCTCAACTTTCGAATCAATTTCCGTTGTCATTCCGGTATTTTTCCCATCAACAAAAGCCGTTGCTTCAATTTTATACACGCCGGGACTAGTCATGACACCATTTGAATTCGTGCCATCCCAGGAAAAAGGTACTTTTCCCTCGCTTTGAGTGCCAAGATCCACATCTTGTACAACTTCACCGGTAGCAGCATTGGTAATTTTGACCTTAACACTGCTGGCACTTCCCGTTAAGTTAATATTGCCGGATATATTGCCCCCGGCTTGCAACAATCCTTTCGAGCCTGGCGCCGATACATGTCGCCCTACCAAACTGGTTGCCTGCAAGGCTTGGCTGGAATTGATTGAAGCGGCAAACTCGCCAAATGACTTTTGCAAATCCTGAATACCGGACACCGTGCCGAACTGTGCTATTTGCGTTAAAAACGCTCCATTTTCCATCGGCTTTGTCGGATCCTGATGGGTCATCTGGGTGGTCATTAATTTTAAAAACGCTGCCTGTCCTAATGAATCTTTTTTAGGTGCCGCCGTAGTTGGCTTAGTCGTGTGGGTTAAATTGCTGTACGTACTGAGTGCGGGTTGAATAGCCATTGTTATCTCCTTACTGTCCCATTTTTAAAGTTTGAAGCATCATCTGCTTTGCCGTATTTAACACTTCTACGTTATTTTGATAGGAGCGCGATGCTGACATCATATTGGCCATTTCTTCAACTGTATTAACATTTGATTTAAAGATATAACCGTCTTTATTAGCCATAGGATGATTCGGGGCATATTCCATAACGGGAGCATCATTGCTCTCGACCACGCCCTTCACAGTCACTTTGCTGGTAACATCCTGCTTACCCATAGCATTATTTAATTCAGCGGCAAACACCGGTTGTCTGGATTTGTACACGTCAGCTGCGCTATTGCCGACACTGTTCGCATTGGATATATTACTTGCGACCAAGTTAAGTCTTAACGACTGCGCATTCATGCCGCTGCCGGCAATATCAAATATACGTAAAGTCATGGCTATTGCCCTCTCAAGGCGGTTTTTAAATCGGCAAATTCCTCACCAATAAACTTCAAACTGGCCTGGTACTGCACCGCATTTTCAGCGTACCTTCCCTGCTCAACTTGAGCTTCTACAGTGTTACCATCTAATGACACCTGATAGGGATTCCGGTACATCACATTAGCGTCAAATGCTGATTGTTGTGATGCAATATGTCCCGCATGGGTGCGCTCCATGCTCACACCTGAAACCATGCTTTGTTTTAGCACCGACTTGAAATCCATATCCTTCGCTTTATAGTTGGGTGTATCTGCGTTTGCTAAATTAGCCGCCAGAATCTCACTTCGTTTTTCTCGAAAGGCTAAGGCATTCGGATAAATGCCAAGCGCTGTGTCAAAATTAATAGCCATGATAGTTACCTCACTGATTACTTGTACAAAAACAAAAGCACGGCATATGCCATCAATTTATAAATCAATTAAAATCAATATGTTAATATTTTAAAAGACTATATGCGGCTGTTTACGCCGGATTACTTCGAAGAATTCGGCAAAAAATAGCCGCCAATAAATAACAATCCGATGGAACAACGGATGGACAAAGCGATATGTCAATAAATTGACTAGCTTCTGAAAAATAACCTTGCATCAACCCTGCCCTGTAACTTACATTAAGCCATGAAGCAGACTTTAATAATGATAAAAAACACCCCGCGCATTTTGGCGCTGGCCTTGTTCTTTCTCGCCACCGCGCATGCGGAACAAGGCTCGCAATCGCACGAATCTATCGCCGAGGCCGTGAAATCTTATATTGCGCAAAATATCAACCTGCAAGGTGAATATGAGGTGAGCCTAGTTCCGTTGGACAGCCGATTAAATATGCCGCAATGTGCCGAACCGTTGGAGGTATTCACAACCAACGCCATAATCAAGGCGGGCAGATCCACGATAGGCGTGCGTTGTAATGTGGGGAAAAAATGGTCGATTTTTACGTCGGCCATCATCAAGACTTATCAAATGGTCGCGGTTTTAGCGCAACCGGTACAACGCGGTGAAATCATTACCCGCCACCATCTTACTATTGAAAAAAGAGACGTGTCTAACCTCAGGGAAGATTTTGTCACTCAAATAGAACAAGCTGAAAATAAACAGGTCACACGCCAACTCAATACCGGTACTATTCTTAGCTTGAGCCATCTTGTCGAACCCAAACTCATCAAAAGAGGCGATAAAGTTGTTATCAGTACCACAAAATCGGATTTTTCCATTAAAATGAGCGGGGTGGCGATGATGGACGGCACTAGAGGACAGCTGATCACAGTTAAAAATCAGACCTCTGGGCGCATCATTAATGCAACAGTTGTCGAGCCGGGATTGGTCTCTGTCAATTATTAACCTCCAACGTACAAATTTATAAATAAATAGTTAAAGTTTTTTGCCGCACTGCCGATATAAATATCAAATGAAAAAAAGATTAAGGAGTTTGACATGGCTATCGACATAATTGGCAAAACAAGCAGCCCAATACCGATCAAAACACCCCCGAAAGCTGGTGTCGAAAGTGAGAAGCAAGTTGCTGTTGCAAACACAGTAAAAGGCGATAGCGTTGCGCTGACCACCACAACACAGGAAATAAAGAAGGCATTAGGCTCATCTTCCGCATTACCCGTCGATATTGATCGGGTTAATTCCGTTAAGAAGGCACTTGCTGACGGAAGTTATTCGGTTGATGCTGAAAAGGTTGCAAAGAAGTTGATTCAATTTGAAAAGTTGCTGTCCCGAGAAAATAACGATCAACAATGATAGAAAAAACCTATCCGATTACCGAACAACTAATTCTTAATGCGCTTCAATTGGCGCAACAGCTTCGTCTTGAACTCACGCAAGAGACCGATGCCTTAAATCAAACGCCCCAGGCTGATCTAATTAACAGCATCGCTGCCAATAAAAAACAACTGGTTTCGCAACTGGAACAGTTCAACGAACAACTCACTCAGGTGTTGGCAACCGAAAAGCTGCCTAACAATCAAGAAAGCATCAGAGAATATTTTAAACGGGCTGAAACAGCAGGCCTGTTGCCCGCGAAGTCAATTGGCAACTGGGCGCAACTTATGCTGGTCTGCGCAGAATGCAAAAGCCTTAATGAACAAAATGGCGCAACTATCGACCTGTTATCCCGCCACACCAAACGCTCACTGGACATTTTAAAAGGCAAACCAGAATCTGCAAATACCTATGGTTCTGATGGCTCAGCCCAAAGTGACCGGTATAGCCACAGCCTGATTTCGGTATAGTCACTATTTCGTACTAAGCAATATTCGTCATATTCTTCCAAAAAACAACATCATTGTTGAAGCCCGCAATAAAAGACCTACCCTCCATTACTTCAATACCGTTAAGTTATGAGAAAGAGCGTTCACTGAAGTGCAAGCTCTGCTTGCGTTAGCAGGCGAAGCCTGCACTCCAAATACTTGACGTCTTTCATTAACTTTACGACTTGCTCATTACATAACTGGTAGCTTGCCTCCGGCTTATCAGTGCGCTCCAGAGAACAAATGAATTAAATCCCCATCTATGATAGAATTAGCTCTGTTTTTGCCCCGATAGCTCAGCTGGATAGAGCGGTCCCCTCCTAAGGGACAGGCCGGTGGTTCAAATCCGCCTCGGGGCACCACTTAATACTTGCAACTTCATCCACACCATCAAAACGCCAACATTACGCAATCAGCTTGAACCATCGTTCTTGATGCGTTTTTTATTTAATCCCCTACACCCTTTTTTCACAAAGCTGTAAGACGTTTGTCAGCAGCAACCTTTTATTGAGACTTTAACTAATATGCCATTTACCACCCTCGGTTTATCTGATCCACTACTGCGCGCCATTGCTGATGCAGGCTACACCACGCCATCCCCAATCCAATCGCAAGCCATTCCTGCCGTTTTAGGCGGACATGACGTGCTGGCTGCCGCACAGACTGGAACAGGTAAAACAGCAGGATTCACCCTACCCATCCTGCATCGCCTGTCGCAAAAGGCTTATACCAATAACAGGCCGGTAAGAGTGCTGATACTGACTCCAACCCGTGAACTTGCTGCGCAAATTGGCGAATCGGTCAGCAAGTATGGGGCGCATCTGCATCCCCGTTTAAAATCAGAAGTCGTCTTCGGCGGAGTAAAAATCAATCCGCAGATGATGCGTTTAAGAGGCGGCGTCGATATATTGGTCGCCACGCCCGGACGCTTGCTGGATCTGGTCGGTCAAAACGCGGTAAAACTCGACCAAGTCGAAACGCTGATACTTGACGAAGCCGACCGTATGCTGGACATGGGCTTTATCCGGGATATTCGCAAGATCATCGCTCTGCTGCCGAAAAAGCGCCAAAACCTGCTGTTTTCGGCGACCTTTTCCGAAGATATACGAAAACTCACTACCGGGCTTCTGGTTAACCCGATAAAAATCGAAGTAGCCCCTCGCAATACCGCCGCAGAACTGGTAGAGCAAATCGCTTACTTGGTCAATAAAGCCAACAAAACCGAACTGCTTTGCCACTTGATAAAACAAAATAATTGGCAGCAGGTTCTGGTATTCACAACCACCAAACACGGCGCGAACCGGCTCACCGAAAAACTCAACAAAGTCGACATTAAGGCCGCCGCGATACACGGCAACAAAAGCCAGGGTGCCAGAACCAGTGCTTTGGCGGGGTTTAAAGCCGGTGAAATCAGAGTGCTGGTCGCGACCGACGTGGCGGCGCGCGGCATCGACATTAACCTGTTGCCGCATGTCGTCAATTTTGAACTGCCTAGAGCAGCGGAAGACTACGTGCATAGAATCGGCCGCACCGGACGCGCGGGCGAAGAAGGGCAAGCCATATCACTGGTATCCCACGATGAATACAGCTTCTTGCGTCAAGTTGAAAAGCTGATCGGGAAAGAGATTAAACGCGAACAAATTGCGGGGTTTGAAGCCTCCGCAGTGGCTCCGCCGATGCCACCGGAAGAACCGCGAGGCCCGCGTCCCAGCAGGAACTCAAATCAGCCCCGCAAACCTAGCGGCAACCGGGCAAGAAGATAAGTTACCGTTGAGGGCGACCTGCCGGATAGCCCCTACGAATATTATTAACGTCATGTAGGGGCGATCCGGCAGGTCGCCCTATCCACTCATCCCCATTGGGATTTACGGACATTAAAATTGCGCCCCTTGATTTTGCCGTTTCTCAGACAAGCCAGAGCCTTATCAACACTGCCCTGCTTGATAGCCACATAAGCATGGGCGTCAAAAATATCAATTTTGCCCACTTCGCTGCCCGCAATCCCTGAGTCTCCGGTTAACGCTCCCAAAATATCGCCAGGACGTACTTTGTTTTTGCGCCCGCCATCTATCCACAAGGTCACCATCGGCGGCTCAAAGCGCGGCTCATGGCTCATCTGAAAGGGGGCCACCTCGTCCCACTTGGCAGGCGTATTTTGATACTCTTCGATAGCTTTAACCCGGTTTAGCTCCTGTTCCGTGCATAAACTTAGCGCCAAACCCTTTTTGCCAGCGCGGCCGGTACGACCAATCCGGTGTACGTAAATTTCAGGATCCCAAGGCAATTCGTAATTAATCACCGCCTGCATATCCTTAATATCCAGGCCTCGTGCCGCCACATCGGTCGCCACCAGCACCGAGCAGCTCTTATTGGCAAAACGCACCAACACCTGATCCCGATGCTTTTGCTCCAGATCGCCATGCAGCGCCTGAACCGAAAAGCCGCTGTTTTCAAGCGAGCTCGCCACATCCTGACAATCCCGTTTGGTATTGCAAAAGACTACGGTTGATTCTGGCCGATAATAGGATAAAAGATAACCCAGCGCACTGATCCGCTTCGACTTTTCCACCTGATAAAAACGCTGCTCAATATCGCTGTCGTGATGGCTGGTTTCAATACTGACGGAAACCGGTTTAAACTGAAATTTCTGACTTATTTCCCGAATCGGATCGGTATAGGTTGCCGAAAACAGCAAGGTTTGCCGATGTGTCGGTGCGTATGAAATCACATCCGTAATAGCCTCTTCAAAGCCCATATCCAACATCCGGTCGGCCTCGTCCAGCACTAAAACTTTTAGGTTGCTTAAGCGCAAACTGCGTTTGCGCAGATGCTCCTGTAACCGTCCCGGCGTGCCGACCACTATATGGACGCCATGCTCAAGCGAACCCAACTGCGGCCCAAATGGCACGCCGCCGCACAAGGTCAGCACTTTGATGTTTTGCGTGAACCTAGCTAATCGCCGAATCTCTTTGCAAACCTGATCGGCAAGTTCGCGGGTCGGGCAAACCACCATCGCTTGAACCCTGAAGCTGTTCAAATCCAGCTTGGATAACAGGCCGATGCCAAAAGCAGCCGTTTTACCGCTACCTGTTTTAGCCTGCGCAATCACATCCCTGCCATCAAGAATATGCGGTAGGCTTTCCGCCTGGATAGGAGTTAAGTGGGTGTAACCCAGGGATTCGATGTTTTCAAGCAGGGCGGGTTTTAAAGCTAGGGACGAAAATTTGGCAGTGTTCACGAGGACTCTTTATATTGACGCAAATGGCGGCGAACTGCCGTCATTCAATTGCTTATGATACCAGATACGGTGGATTTAAGCCGGACAAGGTTGATTTTTCAGTCAAAATCAAGACACAGAATTTAAGTATTTAAAAAATAGAACACGGATGACGCAGATTGGACTGATTTACGCGGATTTTAAAAAAGTTGAACCCGTAGTTAAGCATTTTAACAAATGCTCTAATAGCTTATCCGTGATAATCCGCTTAATCTGCGTCACCTAGAGGCGCCTACTTTTGACATCCGCGTTCTGTTATAAATA
>JANYKK010000282.1 GCA_025361585.1 Methylobacter sp.
AAAGAAGTTGCCAAGCAATTTGAATCAATTTTTCTAAATAACGTGCTTAAAAGTATGCGTGAAGCCAAGTTAGCCGATGGCGCGATGGATAACGACCAAAGCAAGTTTTATAACGATATGTACGATCAGCAGTTGGCCGTGCATTTGTCGGGTTCCCCCGGCGTTGGTCTGGCTGATTTGATTGTCAAACAATTGAGTCACGATAAACCTAAAAATGAAAAGCAGGATACTGAAGATGCCCTAAATAGATCAGGGGGGTTATCGCGTAGCGGTTCTGAACAAGCCCATGCCGCTAACCGGTCAATAAGTCAAAAAGCTGACGGTTTAGCAGATGGCCAAGCTAAGGTTACACCTTATATTCAGGGTGGAAGTTCACTGGATCAGATGGCTGAATTCCCGTTTGACAGCCCTATGAGCGGATTAAAGGATGGTCACGCGCTGCCGATACAATCTGCAGAAGAGTTTGTCCGGCGCTTGCACCCCCTAGCCGTCCAGGCTGCCAAGGAGTTGGGCGTGGAACCCAAGGTTATTTTGGCGCAAGCGGCGCTGGAAAGCGGCTGGGGACGCTCAACAATAAAGAACAGCAATGGCGACAACACGTTCAATCTGTTCAACATTAAAGCCGATAAGGCTTGGCAGGGCAAACAGGCGCAAGTGGCGACACTGGAATTTGACCAAGGCGTCGCTAAAAAAGTGAATGCCGGGTTTAGATCCTACGATTCATTCGAGGAAAGTTTCAAGGATTACGTGGATTTTATAAAAACTAATCCACGTTATGGCGATGCCTTGAAAAAAGCAGGCAATGCGGAACAGTATATGCATGAATTACAACGGGCGGGTTATGCAACCGATCCGAAATACGCCAACAAGGTAATGAGCATTTATCAAGGCAATACGATGGCCGATCTTGAGCCTGATGTCATTATGGCGATGAATCAATGAGCACATTAAGCCGGGCACAATAGGACGCACACATGAGTTTGTTAACAACATCATTATCGGGACTGATGGCTGCCCAGCGCTCAATGGAAGCTGTTCAGCATAATATTTCCAATGTAAATACGGAAGGTTATAGCCGTCAAACAGTGCAGTTAGCGACTAAACCGGCTTTTGATAGCGGTTACGGATATATCGGTCAGGGTGTAGACGTTGTTAATGTCACGCGCAGTTACGACCAGTTTATTAACAAGCAATTGAGTTCCAGTACTTCAACATACGGAGAAGTGGATCGTTTCCATCAGCTCGCTGCAAACGTTGATAATATAATGGCCGATCCCACTACAGGGATCGCGCCAGTTGTGAAACGATTTTTTAATGCTGTACATGATGTGGCGAGTAATCCTACTTCGGTTCCTTCCAGGCAGGTCTTGTTGTCTGAAGCAGGCGTTTTAACAGATGGCTTCAATACAATGAATGGCAAATTTGAAGAGATGCGTTCGCTGAACAATAGCGATATCGGCAGCATGGTTAATAATGTTAATACGTTAGCCACTTCAATAGCGGATCTTAATGTACAAATCGCAGCAGAGCTAGGTAGATCAGAGGGCTTGATTAAACCTAATGATTTACTGGATAAGCAGGATGCTTTGCTTACAAAGTTAGCCGAAATAGTCAATGTCACGGTAGTCCCTCAGAGTGACGGTACGTCCAGTGTTTTTATCGGTAGCGGACAAGCGTTGATTCTTCGGGGTAATGCGACAGCATTTACCACGCTGCCGTCTCCATTGGATCCAACTAAGCTGAATATTGGAGTTAAGGCAACTAACACCACCATAGATATAACCAGTCAGATCACTGGGGGATCGTTGGCGGGCTCCTTACGATTTCGGGATGAAGTGCTGGATCCCGCCCAGCAGAAACTGGGTAGGGTTGCTGCCGGTCTGGCAATGGAGGTTAATGCGCTTCATAGAAATGGTTTTGATCTGAAGGGCGTGGCTGGAACGAACTTGTTTAGCTTTGCAGGGACTCAAATCCCAGTTACTGAAGATACGCTTAATACGGGGAATGCGCTCGTTACGGCCAATTACCAGGATCCCAATGTTAGGCCATCGGCCGCTGCAAACCTGGATTATAGCGATTTTACCTTGAAGTATGTGAGCGCCGCAGGGCCGGTTAATTACACGCTGACCAGGGCTCGGGATCAGCAGGTGATTAATCTTACGGCCAACACGGTGGGAAGTGCTTCCACTTTATCGTTTGCACCGCTAGCGAATCAACCGGCAAATTTTAAGCCAGCTGAATTCGATATGACCACCACCATTTCTCCAGGAAGGTTTACGCCAGCCATCGCGGATGGTAAGGTCGCGGTGCCGAGTGAGTTAACTTTCGGCGCATTTACACCGCCTGTTGCCGGTGCTGCGGGGGAAACATTCAATGTAAACATTGACGGCATCCCCTTGCTCGCCCCGTCCGTCACCAGCGCGGCGGCTGGCGACACCGTGACCGGTGCCAATTTGGACGCCGCATTGCCAGCCTTCCTGGCCGCCAACCCACTCTACAAGCAAGTTTCAGGATCCTTTGCCACCAACGACTTACGGTTACGTAAGCTTGACGGCACGGGCATAGTTCCCGCCATCGCCAGTACTTTCAGCACTACTGCCGGCGCTTTACCCAGTACCGTTAGTATTGCAGGTGCGCCTGCGGTCGCTGCGACCGCAGGCAACTTTACCTTAGCTGTCGATGGCCTGACGATTTATACCGTGCCTGCGACGCCCGGTGGCACGGTGACTGCGAGTCAGCTCGATACAGGGCTGAATACCTTCCTGACCTCCGGTCTAGGGTTAGGCAAGTACACCAAGACCGGGTCGTTTGCGAATAACGATCTGGTGCTCAGCAAAATCGACGGCACGGCTTCTGCCCTTGCCATCACTAACTTCGCTGGTGCTACCAGCTCCCCCGGTTCGTTCTCCGGTTCGCTCAACGGCGTGTTAGCCAGTCCGGCAGGTATTGATTTAAAAATTGATTTGGCAGGTAGAGCTATATCGATCGGAGACCAGTTTCTAATCAGGCCGACTTACGCTGGGGCTGAGAAAATCAGGGTTAATATTGATGATCCGACAAAAATAGCGGCTGCCACGAATATAGAAATTGATCCCGTGACCAAATTGCCCGTGTCCGTTATTAAGGGGCCGATGCCTAGCGATAACAGAAATGCAGCGAAACTGGCAAATCTGGAGAATAAGTTGAGTATGTTGGGGGGGAGCGCCTCATTTAGTGATACCTATGGTCAAATTGTTTCCGATGTCGGAACTTTGACGCAGGCTGCTGGAACTATTGCGTCGTCGCAGGAATCATTATTAAATCAGGCAAAGGCCTCCAGAGAGGGGCTGGCAGGCGTAAATTTGGATGAGGAGGCCGCTAATTTACTGAAATTTCAGCAAGCGTATCAGGCATCTGCACAATCAATTGCGGTGGTTAAGTCCTTATTCGATACCTTGATAAGCGCAGTTAGATAGAGGATATGGCAATGACAATGAGAATTTCAACAGCGTGGGCACAGCAGCTTAGTACTAATGCGATGGCTAGCAAGCAAACCCAAATATCTAAGGTACAACAGCAATTAAGCACAGGACTTAAAGTGTCGACACCTGCTGACGATCCTGCGGGGGCGGTAAAAATATTGGATTTACAGCGGGCGGTTGCAAAAACAACCCAGTATCAAAGTAATATTTCCACTGTTCGTGGGCGCTTGAATATTGAGGAATCGGCCCTGACAAGTTCAAACGACATACTCGCTAATGCCAGAGAGCTGACTATTCGGGCCAAGAATGACACTTTGAACAGTGCTGACAGGTTATCGATCAAGACTGAAGTGGATCAGTTGATTGAAGAATTAGCCGGTACAGCAAACACCCAAAATGCCAATGGCGAATTTATTTTTTCAGGCGATCTTTCGACGGTGCCTCCTTTTGCGAAAAACGCTACAACGGGCGAATATGTTTATCAAGGCGGTCAGCAGCAGCGGGGGGTGCAAATTAGCCCTACAAGACAGGTTGCGGATAGCGATTTAGGCTCCACTGTGTTTCAAGACATCGCTTCGAGCAGTCCAGCCAAAGACGAGAATGGCAATCGTAGTATTTTTAACACCTTAAAGGCGCTGTCTGATGCGTTGGGGGCTACCTTTAACGCGACTCCAGCTCAAATCACCGGCGATAAGTTTTTGCGCTACGGGTTGGATTATACGACAAAGACAGCTCAATTTAACTTGGTTGCTTCTACGGAGAAAGTTGGTCCTCCACCTTTTAGTAGAACTGTGCCGCCAACGCCGCTCGCACTTGTTACCCCTTCACCAACAATAGATTTGAGCGGTAAAAAGTTTGCAAATGCCGATGCTCTTGCTATCGAGATTAATAACCAACTCGCGGCAGTCAATTTACTGCCTGCTGATTTGGCCCCCAATACGGGCATCCCTGCTGTCGGTACTCCCAATTATAGTAATGTTATCCAAGCGCGGAGCAACGGTAATAAAATCGAGTTTGTCTCAGTGGCTACGAGCACTGCTGTAGCCCCTGGAGGCACTGGAAGCCCTGTAGGCACGGGCGCTGGCTCCATCATAACCATTAATAATGTTGCAGGAACATTTTTATCGGATGCCGGTTTTACTAACAATCAGAGCAAGACGGGGGCTGACTTGCCGGTGCTGCCGGTTCAGGTTCTTCAAAGTCAGCTTAGCGATGTTTTAACCGATATTGATACCGCACAGAACAGTGTTTTGCAGGCAACCACCAGTGTCGGCGTGAGGCAGAAAGTTTTAGATGATCAAGAAGCCCAAAATGATAAATTTATAATAGACACGAAGACAACGCTTTCCCAAGTTCAGGATCTTGATTATGCCGAGGCATTTAGCCGGTTTCAACTGCTATCTACCGCTTTGCAGGCCGCTCAGCAAACTTTTTCTAAGGCAAAAGACTTGTCGTTGTTTAATTATATAAGGTAGATTAATGAGTTATTGCTAAGGCTGGATTCGTTCTTGATTTGTTCAGGCATCCAACAAAAGTTGGGGCTACTCAGCTGGGATTGATAGTGTATCAGTCCCTTTTTTTTGCCTGAAAATGAGGCAGGTCGGTAAAAGGTGACAAATCCGTTTGGAACGGATTTGCATTCACCCGAAGGGCGTCAGGCAGGATAGCCTGACGTGAATCCGGTTCAAGGACGCACCTTTGTAGGGGCGACCGGTCGGTCGCCCCCTGCTACGGATAAATGACTTTGGGTGTAAAGTGGGCGGCCGGGTATTTAGGGTCAAACTCGGTTGCCTTTTCTGCGGACTTTTGGGTTGGGCATGTGCATTTGGCTGAAGATGTGGCTGAAACGTTGACTGACTCTTTGTCGATATAGATGACTTTAGGTTGAAAATTTGCAGCTGGGTATTTGTCATCGCTCTCAGCCGATGCGGTAAATGTAGTCAACGCAATCGCAGCAGTTGCCAATCCTAAGATAATTATTTTTCTCATATGTGATTAACCTTGGGTAGTTGAGTAGGGTGCGCATTGCGCACCTTTATTGAGCTTAAAGGTGATGATTGAAAATGGTGCGCGGCGCGCACCCTACAGGCCTATAACAAGGCTTGACGAGCCAAGAGTATCGGGTATTTTTGGCGAATCTGCAACTGTTTTTAAAGTCGTAAACCGGTCATAAAAGTTGTTTTATTTCGGGGTGGTTTTCCAGCAACTGTTGCCTGAACGATTCCACAGCCAGCTCATTGTGGCGTTCGCTTCGGGCGATAGGCACAACGATTTCGCTAACGACCTGCATCGGCGCTGCCGACAAAAATATCAATCGGTCGGCCAACGCAATGGCTTCGCGCAAATCATGGGTGACGAACAAAACCGTGTGCGGGCGTTGTTGCCACAGTTTCAATAACTGCTCCCTGACTTGTCTTGCGGTTGGCGCATCCAACGACACAAACGGCTCGTCCATTAGCAGCACTTCAGGATTGGTCGCGAACGCCCTGAGTATGGATACCCTGCGGCTCATGCCCAATGACAACCGTTCAGGATAAACATGTTGCGATGGCGTCAACTGCATTACCTCCAGTAGATTGTCAATGACCTCGGATGACTGATCTCCATCCAATACCAACTCAATATTTTCCCTAACCGTCCGCCAAGGCAGCAGGCGCGGATTCTGAAAAATGTAGCCGATTTTGGGATAGGTGTGTTGCCGTCCCACTAAAATTTCACCGTCGTAATCATTATCCAGACCGGCAATGATATTCAACAGCGTGGTTTTGCCGCAGCCTGACGGGCCGACCAGACAAATAAATTCATTGGAATTTAGCGACAGCTTAAGGTCGGTGATAGTTGGGCTAGCCGCAGTCGGATAGGTTTTGCTGTCGATATGGATTTGAATGTCAGTCATCTGCGCCACCGTAGCGCTTTTTTGTCCAGCGGCTTTAAAATCAGCAGCTCAATCAGTTGGATGACCGTAACAAAAGCAATCGTATAAGCTAGAATGCTGGCAACATCGAACAGCTGAAAGAACAAATGCAGCTGGTAGCCCATGCCGTTGCTGCGCCCCAATAGCTCAACCACCAAAATGATTTTCCAGATCAGGGCCAGGCCCGAACGGGTAGCCCCCATCACAAACGGATGCAACTGCGGCCAGATTACATGAACCAGGGTTTTACGCTTGCCGAAACGGTAACAGCGCGCCATGTCCAATAAATCCTGATCCAGGGCACGCGTGCCTTCCCTGATCGTGACAATGACATTGGGCAGCTTGTTGATCACCACGGCCAGGATGGCCGCCGATTCGACCAATCCGAACCAGACATAACACAGGATAATGGTGACCAGCGCCGGGACATTCAAGAAAATCACCAGCCAGTTGTCAAAGAATGCATCGAGTTTTTTATTGCGCCCCAGCACGATGCCGATGGCACAGCCCAGCAGCATCGCAATAGCAAAACTAACTACCAGCCGGAGCAAGGTCACGCCCAAGTGAAACGGCAGTTGCCCCGACACGCAGCCCTGCCAGAAAACCTTGGCGACAACTTCGGGAGTCGGTAAGGTGTTGCTGTTCACATAAACGGCCAGTCCTTGCCAGATGGCTAAAAAAGCCAGCAAGGACAGGGTGGGTAAAAAACTCTTAAGGTTAATCAAAACGTACCTACTTGGCAGTTATAAAAATGGTGCGCAAATAAATTTCGTCCACGAAACACACGAAAAGCACGAAAAATTTTAAAGAAAAACTACCACCACGAAGACACGAAGAAATAAAACTTCGTGTCCTTCGTGTCTTCGTGGTGAATAAAAAGTTTTCTTAGTTCTGGCTTGTCCCCGGCTTAAGTTTATTCAATCGACCAAAATGTGCCGGGTTGCAGGTTTTCCGATTGTCCGGTTAATTGGTTGTGGCTTAATGAGCGAAGTAGCTTATAAATTCGGCCTGCCGCCAGTTGCTCTGACTCGTCCCAATGCTCAATACCGCCTTCGCAATAGCGCTGGCGCAATTGAGTTTGGGTGGGCGCATCTTCGGCCTTGGTTAACGGGATGACTTTTTGCCAAGCGGCATCGGA
>JANYKK010000311.1 GCA_025361585.1 Methylobacter sp.
GCACGGTCGCGAACCCGTTGTTCGGCGAGTAACAAGGCATCCTCATCCAGCGTGTCGATTTTGTTCAACACCACCACATCGGCATATTCGAGTTGCTGTTCAAACAAGGTTGCTACAGAATCCTGTACGGCTGCATGTGGACTATCCGAGCGAAGGTCTCGGTCAAACTGATCAGACAGTAGCAAAGGTGTGTCCACTATGGCCAGCGTCGCATCCAGGATAAAATCCCCGGCCAGTTCGGGTGTTTGCAACAGCTCCATGATCGCTGTAGGCAATGCAAGCCCCGAGGTTTCTATCAGCACATGATCGACATTGGCCCGTCGTTCGGCGATAGCCTGCATGGTCGGAATGAAGTGTTCGTCATCGCCGTAGGCAATCAGACCGTAAGGAAAGTCATGAATACGGACATGCGTGTCATCACCAACGCAGTCGTTAATCAGCGCGCCATCAATGGAAACATCGCCGAACTCATTGATCAATAAAGCAAGTCGACGGGATTGTCGACTTTTAATCAGGCTGCTCAGCAAGGTGGTTTTACCGGAACCGAGGAAGCCGGTAACGATAGTGACCGGGATCATGCCTTGATATTCCATGCCTGTAATTGCCTCAGGATGCCATCGAGACTTGAGGCGGCGAACGGATAGTCAAGTTTCGGGCGCTTGATTACCAGCAATGGGATGTCCAGCGCCTGTGTTGCAGCTAATTTCGCGTTGTAGCCGCCAGCATCGCCGGAATCCTTGGTGATCACGCAATCGATTTTCAAATCCCGCCACAAGGCTGTATTGAAAGCTTCAGAGAACGGGCCTTGCATCGCACAAATGTGACTGCGCGGAACACCCAGGTCGATAGCGCGTTGGATGAATTCAGGCTCAGGTGTTACTCGCACAAACCACTCGCGTTCGGCGGCTCCCGGTGCATTGAGAAAGGTAGCCAAGTCTTTGGAGCCGGTAGTCAGGAAAATACGTCGACCCAGAGCAATGGCTTGGTCGGCTGCTTGTTCTAAAGAATACGTAGGATGTGCTGAACGCAGTGAAGCGCATCTTTCGCCGATGCTTGATAGTGATGCGCTTCCTTCGTCAGCACATCCTACGGAGCTGGGCCGTTCAAAACGTAGATAAGGAATATTCATACTTTTCGACAAGCCCATCAATTGTTCCGAAATCAGGCTGGCGTAAGGATGTGTTGCATCAACAATCGCCCGTGCCTGATTTTGGCTTAGCGCCTGCTTTCGCGCCTCAACGCCCTGATGCCCAGCCCAGACCGATACGCCTGAGCAATGCTGGGCGGCAACTTCGCCGCCGTATCCGGTCGCGGTGGACACCACAACCGGATAGCCTTGCTGCGCCAATTCGTTAGCTAATGCATTGCCGTCGCTGGTGCCGGAAAAGACCCATAGCGCGTGCTCGGGCAATTTATCTGCAACCGGCTGTTCGGCGGGTGCATCCCAGTTATTGTAGCCGCGCGGCGTGAAAATGAAGCCGCGTTTGCGCTGGGTAAAACGGTTGCCGATCACGATGGTGGTTAGCATGTCGAACTGCAAAGATGGCAAGTCTTCCAGGTGGTGTATGCTGACTTTTTGGCCGGGCCGATAGGCGTTATGTATCACTCCGCACAATGTCTTCGGAGTTTTCGATTCCAGCATGATATTGAGAATGCGGTACACGCCTTCCTGGCGACCGGCGCTTTGCACGTTGTACAAAACACAGGCGAGGTCAGCCTGGGCGATATGCCGTCCGCGCTGCTCTATCCAATCCCAAGGGCAAAGCAGGTCGGACAGGCTCAGCGTAGCAAAATCGTGCGACAACGGCGAACCCAATAACGAGGCGCAGGCATTGGCGGAAGTGATGCCCGGTATCACGTTGACGTCATAATCGTCATCTTCGCGCATTTCATCGAAAGCCAGCGCCGCCATCGCATAAATGCCGATGTCGCCGCTGGAAATCAGAGCGACTTTAGCGCCGCTACGGGCTTTTTCGATGGCCAATAAAGCACGCTCGCGTTCCTGAGTCAGCGGCGGCGTGTGGATTTCCTTGCCCGCTATCCATGGCTCGATCCAGCGCAAATACAGCTCATAAGCTACGATTACATCGCTGTTCCGTAGTGCCGCTTCGGCGCGAGGGACGATCAAATCGCTAAATCCCGGTCCGACCGAAACTAAATTCAATACACCTTTCATTCTTTTATCCAATGTTTATTAATCTGTAATGTTTGTTTTGTGATGACTCATATTTTTAAATTGCAATGCCGGACTTTGCTCGATCGTAGGGGCGCCCGGCCGGTCGCCCCTACAAGACTCCAAAAAACACAGGGCCGGAGTTCGAAGCCAGTCATGTGTAAGGCTGGCTTTGAACCAGTAGGGCGTGCCATGCGCGCTTTTTCGATCCAGCTCTTGGCGCGGACGGCACGTCCTACCTAGTATCCTCAACAACAGCCACAGCCACTCCGTCTAAAGCCGTTTTCGGCACGATCAATTTGCCGCGTGTGCTGGCGATCAAAGCGCAAGGCTCGCAGACTCCGGGCAACCCCACATTCTGTAGCACCCAGTCTGACGGTTTGGTTACCCAAGGCCGAGCCGCCACCGTTGCGCTTGCCAATACGCGCAACGGCAAATCATGCTGATCGCAAAACTCCAGCAAGCTCGGTTCGTTGGCCTTCAAGTCGATGGTCACTATTTCGCGCACTTCGCTTAACTGCCTCTCGCCTAATGCCAGATGCACGGCGGCGGCGATTTGTCCGGCGGCTACGCCTTTTCGGCAACCGATGCCTACGACCAAGGGCTTCAAGGCTTCGGTCGCCGTGGTGATAACCGGCACCGCACCGATAGCATTGGCGACGAGGTAAGCCAAACGGTTGGCACCGCCTTCATGACCTGCCAACAATGAAATCGCGTAGCGTCCCGCTTCGTCCAGCACCACGACGGCTGGGTCGCTATGTTTGTCCTGCGCCAAACCGTCGAGAAAACGCACGGCGATGCCGCTGGCCGCAATCATGATCCATTGGGCATGCTGCCGGTAGGCGGCGGCAAACTGTTGTTTCTGGGTTGAAGCAGCATGGGCTGTAGGGGCGACCGGTTGGTCGCCCTTTATTGTATGAAGCCACGGTCGATACAGCACACCGCCCAGCTGCTCTTGCAGGGCTATAGCCAAAGCTTCGCTTTCCGGCCTTACCAGCCAGATGCCGCAATCGCTCACATTGCAGCCTTTAGTGCTAGTTCCCAAGCTCCAGCTTGGGAATTCAGTGCGGGAAGCTCTTGCTTCCCATCTCGCGAAGCTGGAGCTTCGCTGATTGGGTTCCCAAGCTGGAGCTTGGGAACCAGCGTAAAACGTCGTGTTCTTCGTGTCTTCATAGTGAAATATTTTAAGTTGATGTCGACTTTTTCTTTTTCACAACCCGGAAAATATGCGTGAAGTCTTTTGAATACAGGCTGGATTCGGTCTGTTCTCCGCGTCCCAACGCTTTGCCCACCAATAACATCGTGGTCAGGTTCCACTCGCTTTTCTTGGTTTCTTTAAGGATGGTGCCCAAAGTGCCCTGGTAAGACTTCTCTTCCGGCCAAGTCGCCTTATAGACCAGCGCCACCGGCGTGTCGTCCGGGTAATGCAGGCGCAGGTCGGCGACTATTTTTTTCAGATGCGGCCCGGACAGGAAGATGCACATCGTCGCTTGGTGCTCGGCCAATCGTGCAATCGATTCCAGTTCCGGCACGGCGGAGGCCCGGCCGGAAACGCGGGTCAGGATGATGGTTTGCGAGACTTCCGGTTTGGTCAACTCCGCTTTAATCGATGCTGCCGCCGAGGTGAACGAGGATACGCCCGGCACGATTTCGTAGGCTATGCCCAGCGCATCGAGCCTGCGCATCTGCTCGGCGGTTGCGCCGTAAATGGCAGGGTCGCCGGAATGCAAGCGCGCCACATCGCAACCGGCCTCTTGGGCGCGGCGGTAGCAGGCTTCCTGCTGTTCAAGGTCGAGCGTGGCGGTGTCAATCAGTTCGGCATCAGGACGGCAATGCTGCAACATGTCGGTAGGCACCAAGGAGCCTGCATACAGCACCATGCTGACCCGGCCTAGAATAGCCGCGCCGCGCAATGTGATCAGATCGGAAGCGCCGGGGCCTGCGCCGATAAAATAAACTTTCATGCGTGTCTTCTCTCTCTGGGTGTTTTGCGTATGAGTAAAGTGGCGAGATAGCCCATCGCCGAAGTGGCGCATAAATCGCTGACATCGTCGGCCAGCATTTCGTCTTCCAGGCCGATGCGGCGGGCAAACGCGCAGTGTTCGGCGATACCCATCTCACGGAGCAGATCCAGCACCCAGGGCAGGCGAGCACCGATCTTCATTAGCACGACGATGTCGTGGCTTTCGATGTCCTGTCGCAACGCGGCGGCATCTTCGGGGCAGGGCAAAATCAGGGTGCGTTCCTTGCCTACGCCCAGCGGCCACCCCATAGCCGAGGCCGCAGCCGCATAGCTGGTGATGCCGGGGAAGGTGCGGTGCGGCAAATTAGGCAGATACTCACGCAAAGCTGCCAAGATATAGCCGTAAGTGGAGTAGGTCAGACTGTCGCCGATGGTCAGATAAGCCACGTTTAGACCTGCCCGTAAATCGACGGCGATGGTTTCCGCCAGTTGTGCGTAATGCTCGCTCAACACCGTGCGGTCAGGATCCATAGTGAACTCTATTTCCCGTATCCGTTCCTGAGCGATTTCTATGCCTGCTAAGCATTGCAGGGCTACCGATATGTCGGAACTATGCGCTCGGGGGGCGTAAATGATGTCGGCCTGTTGCAGCGCTTCGACCGCCGCCAGCGGAATGTAGCCCGCAGGCCCCGGCCCTACCCCTATGCCCCAGAAGGTACCCAGCAAACTCATATAGCTCTTCTCATAAAAATTTAAGTGTCATCTCGTTTCCACGCACTAGGCTGAGAACGGTCATGGTTGTGGGGGCGACTTTAGTCGCCCAGTCAGCAATAATTTAACCGCTCAATGGCGACTGAAGTCGCCCCCACAGCAGCAGTTATTTTCAATCGGCTCCCAAACTCTCGCCTTGTAAATTAAATAGCCGTACTTCAACCTTTTTCACGGCAGGTACTCTGGTCTGAACAAGTGCGGCGATGCGCTGTTCGATGTCTATCCACAACGCCTGTGCGCCGGGTTCGTTCCTTAATCGTTCTATCGCTGCTTCCACTGTATTGGCCTGTGCCAGTTCTTGTACCAGACGGCTGTTAAATCCTCGTTCTGCCGCTATCCTGGCGACAACGCTCATGGCCATGTCGCTCTTGCTGGAGTGCGTATCCCATACGCCATCCAGCACTTTGGCAAGTTTGCCCGGATGCCCCAGTAGCCACAACACATCCAGTTGACGCTGTTGTTCAGACAATGCCTGCTGCGTAAAGTCGAGCGCATCGCCAAGAAAATTGGCGATCTGCACGGATCGTTGCTCGGGCAATCCCAGAACGTCTTTAGCATAGACGCGGCCTATTTTGCCGGGCAGCAAGGCGATGCTGTTTGCATCATTGCCCAAAGCGACGCGGACATAAACTTCAATCGAAGCAATCCATGATGCCAGCGATAAAGGTTCGACGATACCCGAAGTACCGAGTATCGATATACCGCCGACTATGCCGAGTTTCGGGTTAAAGGTCTTTTTGGCAATCGCCTCGCCGTTGACACAACCTATGGTCAGGTCGAAGCCTTGATCCTTATTACCGCTCAGTTCAGCGACCGCCTTCCGCATCATCTTGCGAGGTGTCGGATTAATTGCAGGCTCATCTACTGCTACGCGCAATCCGGGCTGAGTCGCTGTGCCGACGCCATCTCCGGCAAAAAAATGTATCTGTCCTTTATCGTTCCTTCGCACATCGGCGAAGATGGTGGCTCCGTGCGTGTTATCCGGGTCATCGCCGCCGTCTTTCAAGACTTCGGCTCGAACTGTTTGTTCGTTCAGCCAATCAGTGTTTTGAATTGGTACGGTCAAATAATGTATATCGTCAGGCAATATTACTTGTACCTGAGTAGGGCGTTCACCGTGTAGCAATAAATAAAGCGCGGCTTTAACCGCCGCCGTGGCGCAGCTGCCCGTGGTGCGCCCGCGCCGTAAACCGTTCGGCGCAAGTACGCTGAGATCGAATTCTTTAAGCTCCGTTTGAGCCATACTCAGCAAGCTGATTTACCGCGTCAATCATCATGCCGTTGACGACAGTTGCCGCCCACGGCGACCCGCCGCGTGTGCCGCTGTTAGTGATACGCGGCACTTGCAGGCAGCGTTTTAATTCGTCTTTCGACTCGCAGGTTCCGACAAAGCCGACCGGCAAGCCGATCACCAGTTGCGGCCGCCAGCCGTGATCGCGAATCAAGCGCATTGCTTCCCTGATCGCAGTCGGTGCATCGCCTATCGACAGTATGATGTCGTTGCCGAACTTTTCAAAGGCGCGGCGTATTCCTGCTGCGGAGCGGGTGATGCCTTGCGTTTTCGCCATCAGCGCAGTTTCTGGGTCATGTACGCCGCACCAGGTTTCGACGCCAAGTTGTTCGAGCAGCGCGCGCTTTAGGCCGGTCTGCACCATGGTCACGTCGGTCACTACAAGCTTGCAGCGGAGCAGCGCGCGGATGCCGGTTTCGACTGCACCCGGCGAAAAATAAATGTCATCGACGGCATTAAGATCGCCGCTGGTATGCACCAGTCGTTGCAGCACGGTCAGATGCGCCTCGGGAAAGACCGACCAGTCGCGGCCGGCTGCGATGATACGGAAACTTTCGGCTTCAATCGGATGCGGTACGTAAGGGGCGAATTCTGTTGCGGCTTCATCTGCCGCGGTTTTCTCAAACAGTCCGCGCACCTGAAGATGATGGGGGCGTTGCGGTTCGCCGACCTGCGGTTCAAAGCCGACGATTTGCACCCGGTATTTGCACAGCGAGCAGTTCATCTCCGCACGGCCTTCTATCGCTTCCTGTGCTCTGGCGATTAGCACATCGGCTACATTAGGATGCACGCCAAGATAACTGGCTTTGAGTACTTCCAGGTCGGGTTCGCGTTGCTGCAACGCATCGGCGGCATCGTAAATCCGCTTGACCAATATGCCGTCGAACAGAAAAAACGGGACGACGATCAGCCGGGCGTAGCCCAATTTAGCAGCGGTGCGCAGGCCGTCGGCGACCAGCGGTTTGGCTGTGCCAGAATAACAGACGTAAGACGCGCCAAAGCCCATGCCTTCTTCGATCATCCGGGCGAACTTGGCGACTTCTCCATTGGCATCGGGGTCGGTGGTGCCGCGGCCGACCAGCACCAGACAGGTGTCGTCTCGGCGGACGGTTTTAGCCGATGTCGCTTCGGCCTCGACGACGCGTTGCTGAACCACTTGCAATAACAGCGGATGCAAGCCCATCGGTGCGCCGAAATGAAAGTCGATATCGGGATATTCGCGCGCGAAGGTCAGCAGCTCACTGGGCAGGTCGTTTTTGGCATGAGTAGCTGCCAGCAGGATGCCGGGCACCATGACGATTTGTTTGGCATCGGCGTTCAATTGGGCTGCGATTGCCTGATCGATAGTCGGACTGGCAAATTCCAGATAGCCATGGCTGACCTGATGCTGAGGCGCGCGCTCCCTGACCAGTTCAACCAGCTGTTCGAATTCCCGTATGCCGTCGGCATCACGGCTGCCGTGGCCTGCGATAACGATACCGAATTCTTGGTTTGTTTCGGCCTGCATCAGTTAGCTGCTCCCGGCGGTTCGATCTGGCTGGACATAGGGCTGCGGGTGCGGATCAGCATGATGCTCATGTCGCTGAATTCCTGTTTCGCACAGTCTGCGAGCGAGCCATGCCATTCGGCTTCGGCAACTGCTCCATGCGTTGCTCTACCTCCTGCATCCATGCAGTCGTCCGACCTTGTCAAATTCTCCCAAACCTCGGTCGGATGATCGGGCGAGATGCCTTGCTCCAGCAGATAAGCGGCGATATGACGCGGCATGAATGAGCGCGCCTCGTCCCACGGGCAGGGGATCACGATGGCGTTGCGCTGGTCTTGCAGCACATGCACCAGATGTTGTTTAAACGGTGTTAAATCGCCGCGACGGTGAAAGGTAATAAACGTCGTTTCGTCGAAACAGACCTTGGCGCGGGATGCAAGAATCTGCGCTGAAGAGATGCCCGGTACGGTTTTGACCGGATGTCCACAAGCACGTTCGACCCGTTCCAGGTACTGGAAGCCGCTGAAATGGATATCTCCCATGAATACTACCACGCAGTTCTTGCCCGCATGGTGTTCAACTGCCACTTTCGCCAATTGTTCGGTTTGGTCGCGGTAATTCATTAGCACGGTTTGCGCGGTGGCGGGAATCAGGCTTTGCACGACGTTAATAACGGCATCGAATCCGGCCACCACGTCGGCGTTACGGATCAGCTCTGCGCCGCGTTGGGTCAGGTAAGCCACGTCGCCAGGGCCTGCGCCTATGCAGATAATCATAATTGTTCCTTATTAATTGGTGTTTCTGTCCACGAAAAACACGAAAAGCACAAAAAATTGTAGGGTACGCTGGGTTTCCATGTAGCGCGTTCATCGTTATACACAAGTATCCCAGAGTCGTCATACCGGCATGGATGCCGGTATCCAGTGCCGTGGACGGTAACTTTCGAATCTCGCCGTTGTTTAGACGCACCGGGAAGCTCTGAACTTTCACATCCCTGTGACTGGATTCCGGCATCCATGCCAGAATGACGGTGTCCCGTAGGCACTTGTGTATAACGATGAAAGCTCCAGCTTGGGAACCAGCATAAGATGGAATTCATTTAATACATCCACGCACTGTTATCACCAGATTTTCCGCCGATAATTCTTCCAGCGTCAGATACTCAGCGCCCAAGGCTTGCGCTAATTGCCGGGCTTTTCCTAAGCGCAAATAACCGGTTTCGGTATCGAGTACCAAGGCAGGTACGCCGCGTTCGGCAAGCAATCCTGCAAATCTTAGTGACTCCTGCCAAGGATCGTTGCCGTCGTTTAGCGCTACATTGGCCTTGCCGTCGCTAAGCAGTACCAGCAACGGCGGCATGAAGGTTTTCTCCAGCGTTTCCAACGCCACAGACAGCGCATGCGGCAATGGTGTGCGGCCGCCGGTAGGCAGCTCGCGCAGGTTCTGTTCGGCAAGATCGACGCTACGGGTAGGGGGCAGCAATAACTGTGCTGACTCGCCGCGAAAGCTGATAACGGCAACTTCATCGCGCTGTTGGTAGGCGTCGGTCAGCAGCGATAACACCGCGCCTTTGACCGCTTCCATGCGCCGCTGCGCAGCCATCGAGCCTGAGGCATCGACGACAAATAAAATCAGGTTGGCGTTTTTGCCTGCCCGGACTTGTTGGTGCAGATCGTTTTTTGTCACCTGAAAATCCTCAGAGCCCCTAAGCGCCGCGCTGCGTAATGTAGCGCCGACGGCGAGGCTGCTTGGATTCTGGTCGGGCACGGCGCGCACCACTCGGCCGCGCGGCGCATCCGGCGCAGTGCTGCGCTTGCCGGAAGCGTACCGGCTGGCTACCGTATCGACTTCTATTTTGCGTACATTACCGGCAGATGCGGCGGCAAAGACTTGTTGTTGGTCTTCCGGCTCACTGTTATTTTCAGCGTTTTCCTGCTCGGTATTTTCAGCGCCGGATTCACCTTCATCCGGCGGCTGTAACGCCTGTTGCATCAGGTCATCGAGTTGTTGTTGATCCAACCCCGGTTGCTCGAACGGCTTGCGCCTGCGCCGGTGCGGGAGTACCAGTTCCGCTGCACCGCGCACGTCTTGCGGCGTGACCTGAGACCGTCCTTCAAGCGCCGCCAGGGCGCGCGCCGCTTTGTGCATGACGATGTCGGCGCGAAGACTTGCTACCTCGAATTCGCAGCACAAATGGCTGATCAGGTCGAGTAACGCATCATCCAGCGTCACTTTAGGCAGCAATTGTTGCGCGGTGGCGAGTCGATAGCGCAACGCCTGCTGTTCCTGCATCCAGGCGGCGGCGTAAGCCGATGGATTGGCCTCGAAGGCGATGCGGCGGCGCACGACTTCGGAGCGCATGGACTTGTCGCGCGGCGCGGTCACTTCAACCATCAGCCCGAAGCGATC
>JANYKK010000337.1 GCA_025361585.1 Methylobacter sp.
CCCTCCTACCCCACGATTCGGCGCTATATGAAAGCAAAGGGCATGTTCCGCCAGTCCCGGCCCAAGCGCGCGACCGCCGGTGCGCTTGCCGCCCGCGACCGACTGGAACGACTCGAAGTGCGCAGCTTCGAGGTCGATCATCCTAGATTCCTCTGTTGAACGGGCTGGAGTGTGCGGTTTTTCGGGTGCAGGGCAAGGCGTAACGACGCGGAATGGTTGTTCCATTCCAAGGAGTTGCAACGCGGCCATGCGTCCCAAAAATTGTGCAATCCACTTCGTAGCGAATCACTAAACAGGTGAAACGGTAAATTAAGAAGAAGCTTTTTGAAATCATACTATTCAATATCCAGGCTAACGGTCAACTGAGGTTTCTGGGATATTGTCCCCTAAATATTGCTTGATAACCTGCCCCGCGATAGGCGCTGCAACCGATCCGCCATGACCGCCATTTTCAACGATGACGGCAACTGCAATTTTGGGATCGTCAGCCGGGGCGAAAGAAATAAATAAGGCATGATCGCGCAGTTTGAAGTCGATGTCGTTTTCGTTGTATTTGGCATCCTGCTTGATGTTAAAAACCTGCGCAGTCCCGGTTTTTCCGGCGATTTGGTAGTTAATGTCTTTGCCGATGCTCTTGGCGGTGCCGTGGGGATCATGGATAACATTAACCATAGCCGAGATGATGGTGTTGATATTTTCGGGTTTAAGCTCAACGTTGTCCAGCTGGGTTTCCATATCAGGGTCTACGGAATCCGGGTTGATCGTATGTTTCACCAGGAAAGGTGTGACAACTTTGCCTTTATTCGCCAAGGTGGCAGCGGCTTTGGCTAGCTGCATTGGCGTAACCTGGAGAAATCCCTGGCCTATCCCGGTGATCAGAGTTTCACCCGGATACCAGGACTGATTGTGTTGGCTGCGCTTCCATTCGCGCGAGGGCAATAAGCCCTGTTTTTCCCCGGCTAGATCAATACCGGTTTTTTCCCCGAAACCAAAATGTTGCAAAAAATTATGCATACGGTCTATGCCCAGGGTTGATGCCAGGGTGTAAAAATACACGTCGCAGGATTGGGTAATGGCTTCAGACATGTTAACTGAGCCATGGCCGCCTTTTTTCCAATCCCGATAGTGGTGGCTGACATTGGGCAGTTGATAATAGCCGGGACAAAACAGTTTGTGCTCGGCGCTTATCGCATTGTATTCCAGTCCGGCCAGTGCAATAAACGGTTTGATGGTTGAACCCGGCGGATATAAGCCACGTAGCGCACGGTTATAAAGCGGTTGGTTTTCGGATGATTGCAGCGCCTGATAGGCGTCGTTGGCGATGCCGATAACAAAAGGGTTAGGGTCAAAACCGGGGCGACTCACAAAAACCAGTACGCCGCCGGTTTTAATGTCAATAGCGACTACCGCGCCATTGAAGTCGCCCAATGCATCATAGGCGGTTTTTTGCAGGTCGATGTCCAGCGTCAGATAAAGATTTTCACCGGGCACAGGGAGAACCGAGTTCACTGTGTTGATCGCCCGCGCCTGAACATTGGTTTCTATTTCGGCATAGCCGGTCTTGCCGTGCAATTCAGTTTCATAAGTGTTTTCTATGCCTATCTTGCCGACATGGCTAGAGCCTCGATATTCGGCGATGGGCAGGGTCTTCATTTCCGCTTCGTTGATGCGGCCCACGTAACCGACGACATGGGAGGCTAATTCGGCGTAGGGATAATGTCGAACCAGACGAGCCTGAAAGTCAACGCCTGGGAAATAAGGCCTGACTACCGCAAATTTGGCAAGTTCCTCGTCGGTCATGCTGATTAACAAGGGGGTGCTGACGAAGCGTTTTTGTCGTTTGCGTTGTTTCTGAAACTGGTCGATTTTTTCGTCAGAGATGTTGAGCAGCTTTTGTAATCGCTGCAACGTGTCGTCAAGATCCTTGATTTGCTCGGGAATCAGATCAAGACTGTACGACTGCGTGTTGTCGGCCAGTACTTTGCCGTGTCTATCATAAATAATGCCTCGGGTTGGTACCAACGGTTCGATTTTAATGCTGTTGTCTTTTGCCAGCGTTGCGTAATGTTCATGTCCGACAATTTGCAGATAAACCAGACGCACAATCAGGCCGGAAGTTAACAGCAGAATCAAAATAAAGGCCGCAACAATACGGTTAAGAAATAGACGGCTCTCTGCTAGCTTATTTTTAATGGTATAGGTGCGTGACATAGCAGCTGAGACGAATTTTATTTAGCGCGGCGTGACAAACGGACACGGCGCAGTGCTGTATAGACCAGAGGCCAGCAGAGTGTGCCGGTAAAAACAGGTAGCCAGAAAGAAGCATGCAGTTGATCGGGGTGTTGAATATTCTTTAGCCAGAACAGCAGCACTTGGGAGAACAACAGGCAACAAAAGATAAACAAGCCCTGTTGCGGCAATGGGAATTGACGCAAACGTTTATGCAGAATCAGGCAACAATAAATAATCAACGAATAAGACAGCGCATATTGACCGAATACTCTGCCGGTCAATACATCGGTCAGCAACCCGAATGTCCAGGCATTAAAGATACCGGCGGTTTCCGGTACGGCAAGTGCCCAGTAGATAAGAACCAGCAGCACCCAGTCTGGGTTGATGGAGGCTAAAAATCCTGGCCAAGGCACAATTCTTAAGCACATTGCCACAATAATAGTCAAAATAATGCGGCCAAAGTCGGGCTGGCTATCTATCATGGGGTTGTCCCTGCACCTACTCCTTCGGGCGTTTTTTCATTGGGTGCAGACGGTTGCGTGGTCAGCGAAACGGAGGATGAATCGCTCCAGACGATCAGCAGCTCTCTGTTTCGATCCAGCATAGCTTTGGGGGTGGCGGTGATGTTGACGAAAGGTTTGTTGGTTATCGGGGTGAAATCATCGACCACCGCAACCGGATAGCCTGAAGGGAAGGTGCCGCCTAAGCCCGATGTGATCAGCAGATCGCCGGGGCGAATATCTGCATTATTCGGTAAAAAAGGCAGGTTAAGTCGGTTAAGCTGACCGCTGCCTATCGCAATGGTCAGCAGGCCGTTACGATTGACTTGTACGGGAATGGCATGGTTCGGGTCGGTAATTAACATGATTTCGGAAGTGAACGGCAACGCACGAAAAACCTGCCCGACCACGCCGTTCGCATCCAGTACCGGTTGTTGGGGGTGGACGCCGAACCGGGTACCTTTGTTGACCACCACTATATTTTCGTACGGAGCGGTATTGATAGATAATAATTCCGCGATCAGCAGTTGTTCGCCGAGTTTGAACGAGTTTTCCAATAACGCACGCAGACGAATATTTTCTTTTTCCAACGAATCGAATTTAAGCAAGCGGGTTTTGTCGATGAATTGTTCTTCGCGTAATTGGGTGTTTTCTTTTTTTAAGGTCGAATAGGTGCTAACAGCGTCGTCGGCTTGCTCGATCAATACGGTCGGCAAATCAATTAGGTATTTTAACGGGTCGACAACAATGGATAATGCGGCTCGAAGCGAGTCCAATTTATGGCTGGTGTGCTCAGTTATCAGTAAGGCAACTGAAGCGATGATTGCCACAAGTAGGCGGGTGTTGATGGAAGGGCCGGTAGCAAATAAAAGTTTTATAGCGGGTGCCTCAATGTCCAGTTAAAAAATATTGGGAACGCTCCGTAGGTTGGGGGTGAGGTAAGAACCCCAATCTACGGTTTTTGTTGCTGCTTATGATTATTCTAAGGAAAAAGGCGCGATGCCTTTTTTATCTAGCATCTCCAGTACCATGCCGCCGCCTCTGGCGACGCAGGTTAAAGGGTCGTCGGCAATATAGACCGGCAGGCCTGTTTCCTCGGATATTAATCGGTCTATATCTTTTAATAACGCACCGCCGCCGGTTAGGAAAATACCGCGGGTTGCTACATCCGAACCGAGTTCAGGTGGGGTTTGTTCCAAGGCCAATTTTACTGCGCCGACAATGCCGGATAGCGGTTCTTGCAGCGCTTCCAGGATTTCATTGCTGTTCAATGAAAAGCTGCGCGGCACGCCTTCTGCCAGATTGCGGCCTTTGACTTCGATTTCCCTGATTTCGCTGCCGGGGTAAGCGGTACCGATTTCGTGTTTTATTCTTTCTGCGGTGGCCTCGCCAATTAAAGTGCCGTAGTTTCTGCGCACATAGCTGATGATGGCTTCGTCAAAACGGTCGCCGCCGATACGGACAGATGAGGAATAGACGATGCCGTTGATTGAGATGACTGCCACTTCAGAGGTGCCCCCGCCGATGTCCAAAACCATCGAACCGCATGCTTCTTCGACCGGCAAGCCTGCGCCGATAGCCGCTGACATGGGTTCTTCAATCAAATAAACCTCGCGCGCTCCGGCCATTGCCGCAGACTCGCGAATGGCGCGACGTTCAACCTGCGTTGATCCGCAAGGCACACAGATTAAAATACGTGGACTGGGCCGAAGCATCTTGCTTTGATGGACTTTTTCGATAAAAAATCTCAACATTCGTTCGGTGACCGCAAAGTCGGCGATGACTCCGTCTTTTAACGGGCGGATGGCGGTAATGTTGCCAGGTGTGCGTCCCAGCATGCGTTTTGCATCAAGGCCGACAGCCGCTATTGTTTTAGCGCCTCGAACCCTGTCTTCTTTGATGGCAACAACCGACGGTTCATTAAGCACAATGCCCTGGCCGGGAATGTAGATCAATGTATTGGCGGTGCCTAGGTCAATAGCGAGATCGTTGGAGAAGAGTCCGCGAATTCTTTTGAACATTTTTAGATGTATCCTTCAAGGGGAATAGTTGTGTATTACTTTATCAATCAAGCGGGTGTTTGAGCAAGATATAAAGTATTATAAACATAATAACGTATAGAATCTCTGAATTTTATTGGGAGTTAAATGGTGTCTTTAACGGCAGATGATGTGAAAAAAATAGCGCATTTAGCGCGACTGGGCATTGAGGAGAAAGATGTTGCATCTTATGCAAAAGACTTGTCCGGGATGCTGGATTTGATGACGCAGATGAGCGACCTTGACACCGATAGCGTCGAGCCTATGGCTCACCCGATGGATCAGGTGCAAAGATTGCGAGCCGATGTGGTCGCCGAACAGAACAAGCGCGAAAAATTCCAGGCTATTGCGCCGCAAGTTGAAGCGGGACTTTATTTAGTGCCCAAAGTGATTGAGTAAAGGAAGAAGTAATAACTATGCATAACAAATCAATTGCGGAATTAGCTAAGGGGCTGCGTTCCGGTGAGTTTTCAAGCCTGGAATTGACCACTGCTTTTTTAGACAGAATTAAGCGGCACACCGGGCTAAATGCTTATATTACCGTTGCCGAAGAGCTGGCTTTAGAACAAGCCAAAGCTGCCGACGCAAGGCTCGCAAAGGGTAGTGCGGAACTGTTAACCGGCATCCCGATAGCGCAAAAAGATATTTTTTGCACCGATGGCGTTAAAACCAGCTGCGGTTCAAAAATGCTGGATAATTTTATCGCTCCCTACGATGCAACGGTGGTGGAAAAATTTAATGACGCCGGTGCGGTAATGCTGGGCAAGCTGAACATGGACGAGTTTGCGATGGGCTCATCCAATGAAACCAGCTACTACGGTGCGGTTAAAAATCCTTGGGACGTGAATACGGTACCCGGCGGGTCATCAGGCGGTTCGGCGGCGGCTGTCGCGGCGCGTCTTGCGGTCTGCGCGACCGGCACCGACACCGGCGGCTCGATACGCCAACCTGCCGCTCTTTGCGGCATTACCGGATTAAAGCCGACCTATGGACGGGTGTCGCGTTACGGTATGATTGCTTATGCCTCAAGTCTGGATCAAGGTGGGCCGATGACCCACAGCGCCGAGGATGCGGCTATCATGCTGCAAACCATGGCCGGTTTCGACGATAAGGATTCAACCAGCGTCGATTTGCCTGTCCCTGATTATAGTGTCGGCTTAAGTCGCAGTCTCGAAGGTTTGAAAATCGGCCTGCCCAAGGAGTTTTTCGGCGAAGGATTGAATGCCGATGTGGCTGCAACGATAGAAGCCGCCATTGAAGAATATCGGAAATTAGGCGCTAAAGTCACCGAAGTTTCCATGCCCAGCCTTAGGCTGGCTATTCCCGCTTATTATGTAATCGCCCCTGCCGAGTGTTCCGCCAATTTGTCGCGTTTCGATGGCGTGCGTTTTGGCTACCGCTGTGAAAATCCGGCGGATTTAACCGATCTTTATACCCGTTCGCGCGGCGAAGGTTTCGGCAAGGAAGTTAAGCGTCGCATTCTGATGGGGACTTATGCGCTGTCGGCAGGGTACTACGACGCTTATTATATAAAGGCGCAAAAAATCCGCCGCCTGATCAGCGATGATTTTAAAAGAGCGCTGTCGGAAGTCGATGTGATGATGGGGCCGGTCACGCCATCCACTGCCTTCGGTATCGGCGAGAAGATCGGCAACCCGATAGAAATGTATTTATCCGATATTTACACGATTGCGATCAACCTTGCCGGGGTTCCGGCGATGTCGGTTCCGGCAGGGTTTGCAAAAGGCCTGCCCGTGGGTTTGCAGATCATCGGCAATTATTTTACCGAAGATCGATTGTTGAATATTGCTCATCAATATCAACAGGTAACTAACTGGCATCAGTCAGCGCCAAAAGGCTTTGAATAAGGAGGCGCTCTCATGACGAAAATCACAGAACTCTCGCAACTGGATTTAAATGCCACTTACAGCTATGCCGATTACTTGACTTGGCGGCTGGAGGAAACGGTTGAATTGATCAAGGGCAAGATCATGGCGATGTCCCCGTCGCCTAGCCTGAAGCATCAAAGTGTTATTACTAATCTGGGCGGTAGTCTTTATCAATATTTTCATAAAAGACAGTGCAAACTTTTTTACGCACCATTCGACATCAAGCTTTATAACAGCAAAAAAACCAAACTAACCGATCAGGAAGTTTTCAGTGTTGTCCAGCCCGATTTATGCGTGATCTGCGATAAAGAAAAACTTACCGAACAAGGCTGCAATGGCGCGCCGGACTGGATTATTGAAGTGCTCTCGCCCGGCAACACCAAAAAAGAAATGCGCCTTAAATACGACCTTTACCAGGAAAACGGCGTCACCGAGTATTGGCTGGTTTATCCCTATGAACAGGCGGTCTACCAGTTTGTACTGAGCCAGGATACCGAAAAATATCAACTGTTCGCCATGTATGCTGGCGATGACATCGCAAAGCCTTTTCTTTTTCCTGAACTGTGCATTGATCTAGCCGACGTTTTTGCCGAATAAAAAGGAACTACCAAAATGAATTCACAATGGGAAACAGTAATCGGCTTGGAAATCCATGCCCAACTCGCGACAAAATCAAAGATATTTTCCGGTGCATCCACTGCTTACGGAGCGGAACCTAATACCCAAGCCTGCGCTGTCGATTTAGGCTTGCCGGGCGTATTGCCGGTATTGAATGAAGATGCAGTACGCAAGGCGGTTGTCTTCGGCATGGCCATTGAAGCCCACATCGCGCCGTATTCGGTATTCGCCAGGAAAAATTATTTTTACCCGGACTTGCCTAAAGGCTACCAGATCAGCCAGATGGAGCTGCCTATTGTCGGCATCGGGCATTTGGATATTGAAGTTGATGGCGTCAGCAAGCGCATCGGCATCACCCGTGCACACCTGGAAGAAGATGCTGGAAAATCGTTGCATGAGGATTTTCACGGCTTGACCGGGATCGATTTGAACCGCGCCGGTACGCCGCTGCTGGAAATCGTGTCCGAACCGGAAATGAGTTCAGCCAAAGAGGCCGTGGCCTACATGCGCAAACTGCATGAACTGGTGCGCTATCTGGGTATTTGCGACGGCAATATGCAGGAAGGTTCGTTCCGTTGCGACGCCAATGTCTCGGTGCGACCTAAAGGCCAAAAAGAATTCGGCACGCGGGCTGAAATTAAAAATATCAACTCGTTTAAGTTTGTCGAAAAAGCCATCAATCACGAAATTGAGCGGCAGATAGAGCTGATTGAAAGCGGCGGCAAAGTCGTTCAGGAAACCCGCCTGTATGATTCCGACAAGGATGAAACCCGTTCCATGCGCAGCAAGGAAGAGGCCAATGATTACCGGTATTTCCCCGATCCCGACCTATTGCCGGTGCTGATCGATGAAGACTTCAAGGCGCAAATAAAAGCTCAGTTGCCGGAATTGCCCCAAGCAAAAAAGTTGCGTTTTAAAGCTGATTACAATCTGGATGAAGAGAGCGCCACCCTGCTGACCTCCTCCCGTCAGATGGCTGATTATTTCGAAGCTGTGGTTAAAGAATCGGCGTGTGAGGCAAAGATTTGCGCCAACTGGATGACAGGTGACCTTTTAGCTGCACTTAACAAAGCCGACTTGGAAATCACCGATTCGCCGGTCAGTCATGAACGTTTGTCTGGACTGCTAAAGCGCATCAGCGACGACACCATTTCCGGCAAAATCGCCAAGCAAGTGTTCGAAGAAATGTGGCAGGGTACTGATACAGCCGATCAAATCATCGAAGCCAAAGGCCTGAAACAGATCACCGATACCGGCGCGATAGAAGCCATTATCGACAAGATTATTGCCGATAACCAGGATCAAGTTGAGCAATACCGTAGCGGTAAAGATAAAGTCTTCGGCTTTTTTGTCGGGCAGGTCATGAAGGAAATGCAGGGCAAGGCCAATCCAGGCGAAGTGAACAAAATGCTTAAAGCCAAGTTAAAGTAAGCGTAGCGGGTGGGCAAAAATGTGCTGCCCACATACTATGCGCTAAACTATCAGAAAAACAGAGGAGTAATCATGTCAACTATCACATTCGACACCCACGAGTTTATCAAAGAGCTAAAGAACGCCGGGTTTAGCGAAGAGCAGGCTGAAATTATTACTAAGCTACAAAAGGTGGCAGTAACTTCGACGCTTGAGCAAGCGCGGCATGATTATGATCTTGATAATCTGGTCACAAACCAATCACTTGATAGCAGACTTCGGGAGACTGAATTAAAAAGTGAGGTTAAGCTTGCTGAAACTAAAAGTGAACTTATTCGCTGGATTGTCAGTGTAGGCTTTTTACAAACTGCGCTGATTACGGCGTTATTGATTAAATTGAGCGCGGTTGTTTAAATCTGACATTCTCAATATTCCCCCTCCCTCAAGCCCAATAACTACGCTCAATGCATACCTCGCAAGTTTTTAAGTTAGTCGCATTTTTATTATTCCCATGCCGGAGCGTCATTATCAACATTTCAGAATTCCTGAGATAGGAAATCCAACGCCGCAGTAATTTCAAACTGCTGGATGCAAGCAATATATGCCCTCCCGTAGGCTTTTAAGTTATCCGTATCGATTGGATTTGCGCGAGCGCTATCACATGGCCCAATGAAGCGGCTTTGGCAATCCACATCATGGCAAGATTATCGTCTTTAGCTAAGCCGTTGCCTTCCAGATAACAACAGCCCAGCAACTGCATCGCGTCGCTAACCTGCTGCTTGGCCGCCAGTTCCAGCCAATACACGGCGCTTTTAGGCTTATTTTTTTCCAAAAAAAGCAGCGCCAAATCATTTTGCGCGGTTGCATTCCCTAAGTCGGCGCTTTTAATAAGTTCCATAGCGCCAGGCTCGAGCTCAATACAGATGCCGGGTTTGATTGACTCGAAACAGAGCATAGTTTTGTGATGCGCCTCATTATCGGCGGCGCACTTTAAACTGCCGTCGGCAATGCGGCGTCTTATAGTGCG
>JANYKK010000347.1 GCA_025361585.1 Methylobacter sp.
ACCGCCGTACTGGAATTTAGCAAAGCCAGAGCCAAATGGGTCGCCGATGAAAACTGGCATCCCAACCAGCAGGGGCAATGGCTGGACAACGGCAACTACCAGCTGAGCATCCCGTTCAACGACAGCCGCGAATTGATCATGGACATCCTCAAACACGGCGCAGAAGTGGAGGTTAAATCGCCGCAGTTTTTGGTAGATAAAGTCAGGGAACAAATCGAGGTCATGCAAAAAATTTATAAAAAATAAAGTTCAATATCATGGAATGAGGTTGTAAGTGTGGATAATGGGAATCAAAGCAAGCGTTAGGGCGGAAACATGACGGAAAAACTGTATTACAAATATTGGGGCAAGGCCGGTTCGGGTGACGAACAAGGCAACAGCTATCACCTGTTGCCGTATCATTGTCTGGATGTGGCGGCAGTGGCGGATCAGTGGTGGCAACATAGTTCGTCATTACGCCAGCAGTTTAAACAGTCTATGCTGGTTGATGAAAATTCAGCCTATGCCTGGCTGATGTTTTTTATCGCTCTGCATGACTTAGGCAAGCTGGATATTCGGTTTCAGATGAAATCCACGGAAACAATACAGCAATTACAGTTGGAAATTTATTCGTCAATTAAAGCTAAATACGATCATAAAACCAAATATGACCATGGAAGTAACGGTTATGGATGGTTTGAAAAAGAATTGTCAGATTATGGCTTTGATTGTATCTGTGGAAATGAGGCAATGGACTGGATGCAACAAGTGGCAGGGCATCATGGACGTATTCCTGAAAATAATTCGTTGGTAGAGCCTGCATTTATTAGTGATGACATTAAGCAGCAAGACAAACAGGCGCGTATTGAGTGGATTCAAAGCCTTAAACAGCTTTTTTTAAAGCCGGCCGACTTGGAATTTAACGATATTCCAGAGACCATGCCAGCCATGCTTGCGGGATTTTGCAGTGTTTGTGATTGGATAGGTTCAAGTGATTATTTTAAGTATCAAACATTAGAGCAAGCCGATTTAAAAGCCTATTTTGATTCACGATTAGGCACTGCGAAAACGGCGCTTAAAACGTTTGGCATATTGTCGAAAGTTAAAGGGAAGGGCGGTATGGCTGCGTTATTTCCAAAATATAAGCCGCAAGGATTACAGGCAGTAGTCGATACTTTTCCTCTTGAGCAAGGCTTAACGCTGATTGAAGCTCCCACTGGCTCCGGTAAAACCGAAGCCGCGTTAGCGTATGCTTCAAGGTTATTAACTTCAAACCCTGGTTTTGGCGGTGGAATCATCTTTGCGTTACCGACCCAAGCCACTGCTAACGCAATGTTGAAGCGATTGGAGAAAGTTGCCGATAAATTATTTGAAGATGGAGCAAGTGTAGTTTTGGCGCATGGTAAAAGGGATTTGAACCCTGATTTCAAAAGTATTCTGGCAAACAGCCGATTGACGGCCCAAGGTTCAGAAGAAGCGCGGGTGCAATGTTCGGAATGGTTGGGGGCGAGTAAAAAACGGGCATTTTTAGGTCAAATCGGCGTTTGCACCATCGATCAGGTTTTGTTGTCGGTACTACCGGTGCGGCATCAATTTGTACGCTGCTTTGGGGTGCAAAAAAGCATTTTGATTGTCGATGAGGTTCATGCCTATGACAGTTATATGTATGGGTTATTGATTGAGGTTCTTAACCGTCAAAAACAAGTTGCCGGCAGTGTCATTTTATTGTCCGCGACGTTGCCGCATCATCAAAAAGAAAAATTGTTACAAAGCTGGGGTGTTCAATCGGAACAGAAAAATCCGGCATATCCGCTAGTGATTCATGCTTCGGCTAATCGGGTTATTCCCTTTGAATTGCCGGACTCCGAACAGTGTGCCGAACGCATCGTAAGCGTTGAAACATGGCAAGCCGAACAGCTTGTTTTATCGACAGAACAATTGGAGAGAATTGTTCAAGCGGCTGAGCAAAATGCCAAAGTTGCGGTGATCTGCAACTTGGTTGTAGATGCTCAAGCGATAGCTAAACAGTTGGGGGCATTAACAACGATACCGGTTGATTTATTCCATTCACGATTTCGGTTTGTAGATCGTCAGAAGATAGAACAAAACATTAGCGGCTATTACGGCAAGAATGAAAAGGACCGTGTACTAGGCGGGCGGATTTTGGTGGCAACGCAAGTGGTCGAGCAAAGTCTCGATTTGGATTTTGACTGGATGCTTACCCAGCTTTGCCCGGTCGATTTATTGTTTCAACGTTTGGGGCGACTGCATCGGCATCAGCGCGACAACAGGCCGCCAGGATTCGAGCAGCCGTGTTGCGTGGTGATTGTGCCGACAACGGAAGCTGTCTATGGCGATACACGGTATGTTTACCAAAATTTAAGGGCATTATGGCGGACAGAACAATTCCTGAAAAATAAAGAAATCATTTTCAGATCAAACCAAGAGGACTTGAAAGCCTATACCGCCTATCGTGATTGGATAGAAAAGGTTTATTGCGAAGAAGCATGGGGTGATGAACCGGAAGCGGTAGAAAAAGCCTATTGGGAGTATGTAAAAGAAAAAGTTGATGTTCCGCGCATGCTTGCAAACATGGTGATTAACTGGAAAGTTGAAGAGATTAAAAGCGATGAAAGCGATAAGGCAGGATTACTGACGCGTGACGGCGAAATGAGCTTGACCGTCATTCCGGTAGTTAAAAAGCAAGGCAAGTTTTTTACTTTAGATGCTGTTGATTTGGAGAACTTGGAAAAATGGCAGTATTGGGAAGCGATCAGTTTGAATTCGGTTTCCGTCACTAAACGCTGGCAGGATCAACTCCCTAAAGCTGATGCTAGAGGGCTGCGTTTTTTACCGATGGTTTTTGAAAAAGGACAATGGGGTAGTCGACTGGAAAAAGTGACGTTTATTTATTGTAGAGAGATGGGTTTGGCTATAGAGAAAGCGTAAGGAACGGCGGTTGTATCCGTTCCTTACAAATCCCCACGGGTGTGGGGAACATTTTATCCCTTAATTATAAAAGCTAACAAAGGACGGTTCATCCCCACGGTTATGGGGAATGAATTCGTATTGTACCTGAGGATAATGAAACTTTCTAAAAGTTATATTTAAAATAAAATCTAAAGAAGGACTTAAAATTTATTGATGTTTTTTGTTTTCGGGATTACTCTCTGTTGGTCTTAATTTTTAAGGAAACCGAATGATCAAATATGTCGAGAAATTGATAGGTGTAGTAAACCAGATTACGCCTAACGGTCTTGTTGCTTTAGCGTTGCTTATTGTTCTTATTGCACTTATTCGATTCTAAGGATTTGGTTAAAAAAAACTTCCCGAAATCACTATTTTCGCCCGTCAAGCCGTTCGTGCTGAGCTTGTCGAAGCATGATCGGCTTGACGCGGTGGGACGAAATTTTTCCGCCCCCCTTCGACAAGCTCAGGGCGAACGGAAAAATTTCATCCGCTCAATATCGGGAAGTTATTACTGACCATATCCTAACGTAAGGCGCATAAGCAACGCCCTTGTTTATGCGCCTAATTTTAGGCTGGAGAAAAAATGAATTTACTAATCGATAACTGGATACCTGTATCGTTAAACGGTGAACCGCAGCGTATTTCGTTAAAACAACTGTTGTGCGATAAGCAAGAGCAAGACTGGCATATAGCGGCTTTGCGTGACGATATGGATCTCGCCGCCTTGCAATTACTTGTTTGCTTGGTGCAAGTAGTGCTGATGCCGGAAGATGCTAAAGCGCTGAAAAGACGCTGGTCAGAACCAATGGTCGAATCGGATTGCCAACAAGCCATACAGCCGTTTATCGATTGGTTTGATTTGCTGCATCCTGAAATACCGTTCATGCAAACCGCCAGTGTGGCACCCGAAAAAGGCAATAAAAATTGGGCTTCGTTACAAAAGCTGTTTGTGGGTTTGCCTGAAAAAACCAGCACCAGTGCTTCATCAAACGGTTTTTTTAATACCCCTGATGAAATTCAAGCTGTTCATTTAGGCGATGCGGCTATTGCCTTATTTCAGCAAGCGACTAACGGTTTCAGTTTGGGCGGTGCGGCTTTTTCGGTGGGGTTAAAAGGTTCTATGCCGCTGACGACCTTGGTGTTAAGTGGTAATTTAAGAAAGACAGTCTGGACCAATGTGCTGAGTAGGGATTTCTTAATGGCGAAAGCGCCGAAATTGTTAAATGCGGAAATACAGCAGCCTACGTGGGTTATTGCACCGCATTCAAGCAAACAGGAAAGCGCGCTGGATATTGGCTTGTTACGCGGATTGTTCTGGCAGCCTGCCAAGATAAAGTTGGAAATTAAAAACGGTTTAGCCACAGGTTTTTTTAAAAATGCCGGAATGTGCAATATTGCCGGTTTTTGGCAACATCCGCATACGCCGATTGACATGTTGCGCTTACATACAGGCAATGCCAAAGAAAAACCTTTTCTTTCCGCACGAAACGATTTGCCCTTGTGGGGACAAATGCTGAGTTTTTTTTACACGCAATCGCAAGTAAAGCTGGTCGATGCGCAACAAGAAGGCACAAGTTGCGCTTTGGTGGTACAACAATATCAAGATAACAGCACTTGGCGAGGTCGGGATATTAAACTTGCCATAGGCGGTTATGTAAAAGGGGGAAGTGCTGAGAGTCTGGCCGGGCGTAAACATGAAACTTATAGCCTTTCTACCAGTTGGGAAAATAAAAGCGATGAAATGCTTCATCTAATCAATATCGGGCTTGACGTTTATAAAAAACTGAATGCGGCAATGAATAAGTTTGCCTTAATCGCAATTGATAAAGGCACAGTCAAAGCCAAAGAATCGGGTTTTAAAAAAGCAGTAAAAGGCAAAGCCAAACAAGCGTATTTTGATAACTCGGAAAGTTTGATGCACAGTGTTTTAAGAAAGTTGGTCTGGGATGACATAGTGTCTTATCAAAAACAATTTGCGGATTTGGCGCGTGTGGTTTTTGAACAAATCATGACTCCTTATGAGCATGAACCCAAAATGCTGCATGCCATTATTGAAAGTCGAGCCATGCTAAATAACATGCTGAATAAAACCGGAGTAGAACATGAGTAAATTACAGGCCACCGATTATTTGGAGCTAATCAAAAAATACGGCGCTTTGAGCAACGGCGAAAAAGCATCAATTAGGCGGGAAGTTGAAGCCGACGATCTGCAAACTAATCCGGTCTTTTATCGGCTGATCCAAGGTACTGAATTCGCCAATAAAATTTCGCAAGCGGCTCGGCTGGTTTATTTTTTGCCGTTTGTACAGCATAAAGCCGAAGGTAAAAAATTGGGTGCGGTACTTAAAGATAAAGGTATCAGCGAACGGCGGTTGTTCTTAGTCGTGCGCTCTGAGTACCCCAATGATTTAACCCAGCTTCGCCGATTATTGCAGCAAGTTAAACCTTACGCCGATGTTGATTGGAGTGTATTCAGCGAGATGCTTTTTTGGTGGGGGAAAACCAAAGAAAAAAGCGAGGCTAGTAAACGGCGCTTGATGCAGGATTTTTACCTGTCCGCATCACGGCAAGCCCAAGAAACTACGGAGGTTTGATTATGCCGATTATTAGCCGTTTTTTAGGCATTATTATCACGATGTATTGGTCCGATCACAGCCCGCCGCACTTCCATGCAAAATACGGCGAATATGAAATTATCGTTACCATTGATGGCGGCATCGTTGATGGCAAATTCCCAAAACGGGCGTTAAAACATGTGCTGGAATGGCTTGATTTGCATCAGGAAGAATTGTTGGAAAACTGGCGTTGCTGTCAACGACGCGAACCTTTAAAAGAAATAGCACCCTTGGAGTAGCCTCAATGATATTACACATTACCGAAGCCAAGCATCTGCATGATTACCAAGTGTGGCTCAAATTTAACGACGACGCAGAAGGTGTTGTCGATTTAAGCAAAGAGCTGTGGGGAGCCATGTTTGAGCCGCTTAAAGACTTAAATTTGTTTAGCCAAGTCAAATTAGATACAGAACTCGATACTATTGTTTGGCCTAACGGGGCTGATTTAGCGCCTGAATTTTTACATGAATTATTACAGCAATCGCAAGGAACACAGCATGTCTGATAAAAACTTCGTCAATTACCATATCCTGATTTCCCACAATTCCTCATGCCTAAACCGTGATGATATGGGCATGCAAAAAACCGCTGTTTTTGGCGGCACACGGCGGGTGCGGATTTCCAGCCAGAGCTTGAAGCGAGAAATGAGGAAGCCTCGATTGGAGGAATATGCCAACAACTATTGGAAGCAACATTTTGGTGAACCGTCTATTCGTACCCGCGACTTAACAAAATTAAACGAGAAATTTATTAAAGAACTCGGCGACGAATTTGAACCGGCTTTTGTTATCGAAGCTATTGACCGATTTGTTAAAACCACTAAATCGACTGCAAATGAAGTGGAAGAAGATACAACAGACGAAGAAGGCGATGATGCAGTTGAAAAAGGGGGAGCAAAAAAAAGCAGTAAAAAAATCGCAGTCGCGCCTTGGGTAGCCAATGAAATTCGTGAAATCTGCCGTGTCATCAAAGCGGTTAAAGATGAAGGTTTATCGGATGAAGAATTAAAGAAAATTGACGAGTCATTTACCAAGCAAAAAAAGAAGAAAAAAACAAAGGAGAGCTTAATTGAAGAAGCTATTGGCAAGAAAATTGAGAAGGGCCTGAAAGAAAAAGCTGATGCAGTAATAAAGGCGCTTGCCTCCGCCGTAGATATAGCACTTTTTGGACGTATGGCAACCAGCGGATTAATGACCAGTGTTGATGGAGCAATGGCAATGGCGCATTCAATAACCACGCATACAGTTGATGGCGATATTGACTGGTTTACGGCAGTTGATGATTTGATCCAAGACTCTGGCGAAACGGGTTCAGGGCATTTAGACACTCAAGAATTTAGCGCAGGCGTTTTTTACCGTTACGCAAGTCTTAACCTGTCGTTATTGCAAAAAAATCTGGGCGTTGATCGCACTGGCGCATTGAATGTAGCCAGACATTTTTTACATTTGCTGGCGACCTCCATTCCATCCGCAAAACAGAACAGTTTTGCCGCATTTAACCCTGCTGATTTTGCCTGTGTATCTTTAAGTGATATGCCTATTTCTTTAGCCAACGCCTTTGAAGAACCGATTGCAAGAGGACAAAAAGGTGGTTTCCGTAAACCATCGATTGAAGCTTTTTGTGAGTATAAAAAAAGAACGGATGAAATTTACGACTTTAAAGATTCGGCTGGTTTTTTCAGTAGTGAAAATTGTTCCTTGTCGGATCAGCGTATGAAAACTTTAGCCGAGTTGGAGCAATGGTTACAAAATGACGGCAAGGCATAAGCCATGCAAGATTACCTTATCATTAAACTGCAAGGCGCAATGCAGGCTTGGGGCGGACATACTTACGAGGACTACCGCCCCAGTTTAATCTTTCCAACCCGTAGTGCGGTAACAGGCTTGTTAGGTGCGTGTCTTGGTATTGAGCGGGAAGATATTCAGGCGTTAAAAGCGCTGAATGGGTGTTTTCAACTAACGGTCAGGGCAAATAAGCGCAAGATCGTCCAGCGAGAAAACTCAAAAGAAAAACCTCTTGTATCAATGCAAAAAATTACCGATTTTCATACGGTACAACATGCCAGAAAGGTGGATGGGAAACCAAGGCCAGAAGCCATTGTTTCACGGCGCGAGTATCTGTGCGATGCTGAATTTACATTGGCATTGGCATTTGTAGAAGATGCTGGTTACGATTTTGGACGAGTTAAACAGGCTATCCAAAAACCGGTTTATACTCCGTTTTTAGGGCGGCGCTCGTGTCCAATACAACGCCCTTTATATGAAGCAGTCGTAAATGCAGAAAACGCACAAACCGCATTAAGCAAGATTGAGCCTTATCACGGGACGCTTTACAGTGAAATTGAATTGGATGGCAGCACACCAATGATGGCGCGTGATCTACCTTTATTTGCGACTAAAGTGCGGCAATTTAATAACAGGAATATTTATATTTTGGGTGCGGGAGACGAACATGTACCTGAGTAAAATCCATATCCCCTGGCAACAAGCGCAAAATCCCTATCAGCTCCATCAAGCCTTATGGCGGTTGTTTCCTGGCCTTGACAACAAGGATCGTGAGTTCCTGTTTCGCGTTGAGCAATTGCAAAAAGGCTTGGGCGCCCAAGTGTTGATGCAATCACCCATGCAAGCGCAGAGCGGTGAACAAAGCCCGGCGATACTGGCTCAGCGCGAATACGTTTTGAATGTTCAAAACGGCCAGCGCTTGCGTTTTAGGCTGCGAGCCAATCCCATTAGAACCATCAAAGACAGCAGTAAAGGAACTATCGAGAAAAAAGGTAAGACCTTTACCAAGACCGTACGTGTTCCTCTATTGCACGAAGAGCAGCAACAGGGTTGGCTGGAGCGTAAGCTGCAAGCTTTTGCGCAACTGGAAACGTTGATTGTGCAACCTGAACCGGTCTTGTATTTTCGTAAAGTTAAAGAAGGCCGGAGCGGCAAAATCCAGACAGTGATGTTTGATGGGGTACTGACGGTTACCGATGCCGAGGCTTTTAGCAACCAGATAATCCAAGGCATAGGCCCCGCCAAAGCCTTCGGTTGCGGCCTGCTTTCTTTAGCAAGGATTTAAAGTAAACCGAATTTAGTTTATATTTAGTTTATTGCCCAATATGCGAGAATATTATGAACCTATCAAAAAACATCAAACCGATTAGCTACCTGAAGGCAAACGCCGCCCAGGTGGCCTTGGAATTAAAAGAGTCCGGCGAGGCGATGGTGATTACCCAAAACGGTGAGGCTACGATGGTGGTTCAGTCCGTTGCCGAGTATGAACGTATGCAGGAAGCATTGGCTTTGCTCAAAATGCTGGCGCAGAGCCAGCAGGCGGTTAGTTCGGGTAAAACCGTTTCCAGTGCGGACGCTTTTGCCCAATTGCGGGCACGGCGCGGTTTAGCCTAATGCGGGAAATTGTTCTATCGGAACCGGCGCTGGCCGATTTGTTGGATATTAATGATTATTACCTTGTGGAAGTCAGCGAGCAAGTCGCAGGCAAAATCATCGATAGCCTGGAGGCGGCGGTAAACAATTTGGCCGAATTTCCCGAGCGCGGCAGTGTCCCCAAGGAATTGTTAGCGTTAGGGATTCGGCAGTATCGGCAGGTCATTGAACAGCCTTACCGGATTATTTACGAAATCGTAGTCGATAAAGTTGTGGTTCACGCAATACTCGATGGGCGGCGCGATATGCAAAGTTTGCTCATGCAGCGTATTTTGCGTGTTTGAGGTTAGCCACTCGTTCCCCAGCTCCTGCTTGGGAATGCAGTGTCGGAAGCTCTAGCTTCCATCCACGCGAAGCTGGAGCTTCGCCGACTTCGTTCCTAAGCTGTTGTAGCTTGGGAACGAGCAACGAGCAACCCTTGGATTAAAATCATGCTACCACCTCTAAAATCCATTACCATGAAAGAACGCGTGTCCATGGTCTTTATCGAAAAAGGCCAGGTTGACGTCAAAGACGGCGCGTTTGTCGTTATCGACGAAACCGGCATCCGCACCCATATTCCGGTCGGCAGCATCGCCTGCATCATGCTGGAGCCGGGCACCCGTGTCTCGCATCAGGCCGCCGCGCTGGCGGCAAGGGCAGGGACGTTATTGGTCTGGGTCGGCGAGGCCGGGGTGCGGGTCTATGCGTCCGGCCAGCCGGGCGGGGCGCGTTCGGATCGTTTGCTGTATCAGGCCAAATTGGCCTTGGACGATGCGGCGCGGTTAAAAGTGGTGCGCAAAATGTACGAAATCCGTTTCGGCGAAAAGCCGCCGGAGCGGCGTAGCGTCGAACAACTGCGCGGCATAGAAGGTGCTAGGGTTAAAAAAACCTACCAATTATTAGCCAAACAGGCCGGGGTGGAGTGGAAAGGCCGCAACTACGACCAAACCGATTGGGACAACAGCGATATGCCGAACCGTTGCATCAGTTCGGCAACGGCCTGTTTGTACGGCATCAGCGAAGCGGCGATATTGGCGGCAGGATACGCACCAGCGATCGGCTTTATCCACACCGGCAAACCCTTGTCGTTCGTCTACGACATCGCCGACTTGTTTAAGTTTGACGACATCATTCCCCATGCGTTCAAAATCGCCGCCAAAAACTACCACAACCCGGAACGGGAAGTGCGTCTGATGTGCCGCGACATATTCCGGCAAAGCAAAATCCTAAAAAAAATCATCCCGACCATAGAAGAAGTCCTGGCCGCCGGTGAGCTTGAAATACCGAAACCCGCTGAAGAGAATATCGAACCGGCCATTCCTAACCCTGAGAGTATTGGCGATGTTGGTCATCGTAGTTGAGAACGTCCCCCACCGGTTAAGAGGGCGATTAGCGGTTTGGCTGATTGAGATCCGGGCGGGGGTTTATGTCGGCGATTTATCGATCAAGGTCAGGGAGATGATCTGGGCGCAAATTGTAGACGGTATTGAAGACGGTAATGCAATTATGACTTGGAGCACCAATACCGAATCGGGATTTGATTTCCTCACGCTAGGCGAAAACCGCCGTCTTCCGGTCGAGTTTGACGGACTCAAACTGGTTTCTTTTTATCCGGTAGAAGACACAAAGTATAAAGATGCTCTTTAACAATTTAATGATAAAAAACAGGTGTTTTTTCGGTGGAAAAATTGGAGTGGTTATTCTGGTTGATTAACAATATGTTATGATCAGTGCGTTCCCCACGCCCGTGGGGATGAACCGAATGCTATTGCAGAATTGCAGGGTATTATCGGGCGTTCCCCACGCCCGTGGGGATGAACCGTGCAAGATTGCAGCATAACGGGAGTGACGACAGCGTTCCCCACGCCCGTGGGGATGAACCGCTGGTGCAATTGGTGCAGGCTCTGAGTATGCAGCGTTCCCCACGCCCGTGGGGATGAACCGGGTTAACTTTGGCAGAGTATTTTTCGTTATAGGCGTTCCCCACGCCCGTGGGGATGAACCGCTGGTATTACTCATTCATTTGTCGATTGGGTCGCGTTCCCCACGCCCGTGGGGATGAACCGTGACTTATTATTGCCCTGATTCCTAGACGAGAGCGTTCCCCACGCCCGTGGGGATGAACCGACGGGCAGCTTTCATGTAGTAGGTAGCCTGGAGCGTTCCCCACGCCCGTGGGGATGAACCGATGTCGGTCGAGAATCTGCCATTAATGACAATGCGTTCCCCACGCCCGTGGGGATGAACCGAATATGCCCTTGTTAAATTTAGTCCTACTAGCGCGTTCCCCACGCCCGTGGGGATGAACCGTCCTATTGCTTTTATGTTCGCTTTCTCCCGGAGCGTTCCCCACGCCCGTGGGGATGAACCGGGACTGATTCGCGTTTGGCATTAGATAGATACGCGTTCCCCACGCCCGTGGGGATGAACC
>JANYKK010000349.1 GCA_025361585.1 Methylobacter sp.
GATCCATGAATCTAATCAAACAGCTTGTTTTTAGCTATCTAATTTTCAGCGTCTTTTTTACCACAGTCATCTTGGCTGAAGGAGAGCAAACCATGGCCTTGATCCTACAATCGCCTGATTTTGTCCATCAGGGCGAAATCCCCAAAACGTTTACCTGTGACGGCAACGACAGTTCGCCAGCCTTAAGCTGGTCTGGAGCTCCTCAAAATACCAAAAGTCTGGTGTTAATTGTTGATGATCCCGACGCCCCCGATCCTGCCAAACCCAAAATGACCTGGGTACATTGGCTGCTTTACAACATTCCGCCGACTGCCGCTGAGCTGCCGCAAGCCGTTGATTCCGCCGATTTGCCCATAGGCACGCATCAAGGCAAAAATGACTGGAAACGCATCGGTTACGGCGGCCCTTGTCCTCCCATCGGTCGGCATAGGTACCTCCATAAGCTCTATGCACTGGATATTGAGTTGCCCGATCTGCATCAGCCCTATAAGGCTCAATTGGAAGCTGCAATGGCGGGGCATGTTATTGCACAGGCGGAATTGATTGGAACTTATAAACGTAAATAATTGATGGGGCGGAAAGCAGGAACAAAACCACTGGTTTAAATGATGCACGGTATCCGTAATCAGATTGTTATGTACGAGTAGCATAATCAAAATAGGGGGTGACTATATTCGTTGTCTCATGCGCATTCAATGTCGGACGTAGTAGATGTTTTCAAATAAAGGCATGGCGTACGCAGTAATGTGGTGTGAAGAATGGAAGCTGTTGAAAAATGAAATACCTGACAGTATTACCCGGGTATTATGTGTGAATTATGATAAAGTAAGTGCAATTAAAAATAGTTAGCTCACAATGCATGCTAACTTTATTTGGTCGAAACCTATGGAAAAAGATACCCAAATAATCAGACTTAAAAAGCTCTTTGAGCTTAGTTTGACATTATCCGGCGATCCAATAGAAATATTTCAGCATGCGGCCAAAATGATAGGTGAGTTGCTGGAGGTCAAGATTGTTTGTCTGTCCGAAATACAGGGGGAACGGCTCAATTTCTTAGCTGTATATATGAATGGGGACATGTATAGCAATGCGGGTTCATGCATGCTGGCAATCACCCCTTGCGCAACGGTTGAACAATCGAAAGATATTAGGGTCTATAATCGGGTGAAGGAACTTTTCCCTGAAGCGACTTTCCTTCAAGATCATAACGCCTATGCCTACTGTGGCTTCCCTTCGCTGGACAATCATGGAAAAGTGGTGGCCGTTACTTGTCTGCTAGACGATAAACCGCATGACTTCACCAATGAGGATCAAGAGATCCTGCGCATCATCGGCCAACGCATCGGTATGGAGATTGAGCGCAAGCATAATCTTGAAGCAAAAGAGAAAATCAGTAATACGCTTCAAATAAACGAGGACAGGTTGCATCAAGCAATACGTGTTTCGGAGACGGGAATTTTCGATCAAGACTATTGCAACAATTCAATCTATTTTTCAGCTGAACTTCGGGCACACTTTGGATGGGATGCCGATGAGCCGGTGACCACGCAGAAATTTATTGTCAGCATTTATCCAGAAGACCGGAAGCGGGTTGTCGAGGCTATCCAATGCGCGCAAAATTCATCTGAAAATGGTCTGGTCGATATTGAATATCGAATTCTCCGTCCGAATGGTGAAATTCGGTGGCTGGCAACACGGCTGCAAATATTCTTCGAGATAGACGGGAATACCCGCCGGGCTGTTCGCTCCGTAAGCGCTATCCGCGACATTACCGAGAAGAAGATTGCAGAACAAGAACAGCGTATTTTCGCTACTGCCTTTCAAACACAGGAAGGCATTATCATTACGGACGCAAATCAAATCATGGTTCGCGTCAATCAAGCCTTTACCAACATCACTGGCTATTCAGCGCGTGAAGCGATTGGCAACCGGCCCTCCATACTAAAATCCGGTCGTCACGATAGCTTCTTTTACCGCTCAATGCACGAGACACTGCACAACGAAGGGTATTGGCAGGGTGAAATTTGGGATCGACATAAGGACGGACATATCTACCCTAAGTGGCTAACCATTACTGCCGTTAAGAATGACGTCGACAAAATCACTCATTATGTAGCAAACTTTTCGGACATTACCGAGCGCAAAGCTGCCGAAGACAAAATCCGGCTGCTTGCCTTTTATGATCCTTTGACTCAATTGCCTAACCGGTCTTTGCTGCTAGACCGTCTTGAACATGCTATCGCCACCCACAGTCATATCCATATCTATGGCGCTTTGTTGTTTCTTGATCTCGACAATTTCAAAATCCTTAATGATACCCAAGGCCATCGAATTGGCGATGAACTCTTAATAGAGGTGGGCAAACGACTGAAGAGTTGCGTCAATGATGTGGATACCGTATCCAGGCTAGGCGGCGATGAATTTGTTGTGTTGCTTGAGGAACTCAGTGAAAACGATAGCAATGCGGCTCTCCACGTGGGCAATATTGCTGAAAGAATCATTGCTGCCCTGAATGAACCTTACCAGTTAAGCAGCGTATTTCATTATATTTCGGCCAGTATTGGTATCGCCTTGTTCAATTCTCCTGAGGCGACAGTTACTTCGATACTTGCTTCCGCAGATACCGCGATGTATGAGGCTAAAAAAAGCGGGAAAAATACTTACCGTTTCTTCGACCCGAGTATGCAGCATGCTTTGGAAGACCGTTCAATACTGGAAAATGCCTTGCGAAAAGCAATCGCTAACAAAGAGTTTCGGCTTTTTTATCAACCTCTGGTAGACGAGCAGGGACAAATCGTCAGCGTGGAGGCTCTTATTCGCTGGCAGCATCCAGAACGAGGTTTAATTAGTCCTATGGAATTTATTCCGTTAGCTGAAGAGATAGGGCTTATCTTAACTATCGGGCACTGGGTACTTGAAACTGCCTGTGCCCAACTTGAAGCGTGGAAAGACAGCGCAGCAACCAGAAAAATATCTATTGCGGTCAATATTAGCGGCAAACAGTTTTACCAATCCAATTTTGTCGATGAGGTGCGAAACTTAATGCAGCAATATGCTATTGAACCATTAAAATTGAAACTGGAACTCACAGAAAGTACGGTGTTGGATAAGATTGATACTGCAATTGAAAAAATGCAAGAACTTAAGTCGCTTGGTATCGTTTTGTCGATGGACGATTTTGGTACGGGTTACTCTTCCCTTAGCTATCTTAGACAGCTTCCGTTCGATCAGATCAAAATCGATAAAAGTTTTATAGTTGGAATAAACGATAACGCCAACGATGCGTTTATCGTTGATACCGTGATTACTTTGGGTCAAAGACTTGGGATGAGCGTAGTCGCCGAAGGCGTGGAAAATGTCGAACAGTGGAAGCTACTGAAGAGCATGGGATGCAAGACATTCCAGGGTTACTATTTTTGCAAGCCGAGTCCTGTCCAGGGGCTATCAATACCAAGCTGAAATCAGTTTTCGGCATTCGGTTCTCCATTTGCATTCCAGTTCTTCGCAAGTCACATTGATTTCTGAGCGGAAGCAAGGGCTATGTTCGGTGGCGTTTTGAATGGCTCGCACCAGTTCAATTTCTGAGCGCATATCCTCTGGATTTTTAATGCCGATAAACGCTGCCAGCTCTTGCAAGCTTAAAATCGTTATCGGTCCGTCTTCTTCTAAAATGGAAATATACAAAGCGACCAGCATTTTGGAATAGTTTATTTCCGCCTCTAACCAGTCGGTTAATTCTTTGCCGGGTTTAAACTCTCTGGCCAGTGCTTTGTAATAAGCAGCTTCTGAAATCCACAGCTGTCGATTAACAGGCTTTACGGCATAATTTAGCATTGACCGGAATCATGTTGCTTACCTCAACTGATATTTTGTAATACGGCAATACGCTCTTCCAACGGCGGATGGCTCATAAACAGACTTTTTATATTGCTACCGTTAATGCCGAAAGCCGCCAGTTGTCCGGGTAGATCTTGCGGCTCGTATTCGCGCTGCAAGGCGCGAAGCGCTCCGATCATGTTATTTCGTCCGGCTAGGTTTGCGCCGCCTGCATCGGCCTTAAATTCGCGGTAGCGGGAGAACCACATGACCAGCATGGAGGCCAGAAAACCAAGGGCAATTTGCGCAATCATCTGGGCCATGAAATAGCCCATGCCATGACCCCGTTCGTTTTGAAGGATAACGTGGTCAACCACATGGCCGATAATGCTGGCAAAAAAGTAGACGAAGGTGTTTACCACGCCCTGCATCAAGGCCATTGTCACCATGTCGCCATTCGCGACATGAGTCATTTCATGGCCGATCACGGCTTCGACTTCATCGTTGCTCATGCATTGCAGCAGGCCCGTGCTGACCGCGACCAAGGCGCTGTTCCTATTCATCCCGGTAGCAAAGGCGTTGGCTTCGGGTGCTTGAAAAATGCCCACTTCCGGCATGCCAATGCCTGCCTGTTGGGCTTGTTTAGACACAATAGCAATCAGCCATTGCTCGGTCGTATTTTGCGGTTGCCCGATAATTTGAACCCTCATCGCCTGCTTTGCCGTCCATTTCGACATAGCCAGGGAGATAACCGAACCGGTCATGCCGATGATCGCCGACATGACCAGCAGCGCGTTAAGGTCGAGATTGATGCCCTGCGTATCTAATACGCCGGACAAGCCCAATAGGTTGAAAGCAATACTGATCACAACCATTATTGCGACATTGGTCGCCAGAAATAAAAATATTCGCATCATCGTTAAGCCTGCTATGCCGAGTGAGTGATTAGTCTAAGAAATTGGCCACAGAGTTACACAGATAGACGCAGATAAAACATTTTGTTACGCGAGGTTAGCGGTTAACCCAAAAGGTGCCGCAGAGAATTGATGTACCCCGTTGTTCATCTGTGAATATCCGCATCATCCGTGGCTCAACTGCTCTTTTCATGATTAATCATCCGTGACTAATGCCCATGCGGTCTAATGGATTTCGATGCTCTTGCGTTTGCTTTTTTCGGTTTTGGGTATCGTCACTTTCAATATGCCGTCTTTGAACGAAGCTTTTGCTTTGTCGCCATCGACATTGTCGGGTAAGGACAATGTGCGTTGAAACTCGCCACGTGTTATTTCGCGACGAAAAAACTTACCTTTTTCTTCTTCCTTTATTTCTTCTTTAGAGGAAGAGCGGATGGTAACAGTCTGGTGATTTACTGATACATCCACATCTTCTTTTTTGACACCTGGCAAGGCAGCATGAAGCTCTATGCTGTCATCGTGATCAAGAATGTCGACTTTTGGAAAACCCATTTCCGGTAAGCTCGGCATATTCAAGTCCAGCAAGCGGGGCCATCTGCGTAAGAGGAAATCATCAAAAAAGTTATCAAACTCATCGAATGACATCAAACCGCCACGGGATGTTTTGGGTAATAATTCAGAGCTTTTCTTTGTGGTATCTACTTCTTTACTTGACATAAATTTCTCCAGTAAGTTAATTGAAAGTATCCGTTAACAGGGTATTGCGACTAATGTTGGGCGGTATTGTTACAGCAAAAATTCCTGTTCTGCCTCAATCCAGTCTTCAAGTTCGTAACCCGGTGCAAAACCTCTGCTTTCTGCCTTGTAATAGGCCAGTTCAGCAATCTTGGCATCACGATCTGGAAGGCATATCGTTGAGCACTCTTCGTCAGGAGTTGAAGTTTTTCTAATTGTCGCAGCCATTTTTCACCTCATGATGGTCAAGTATTGTCCTTCGAATTGTGTATGAAGCATTACACCTACAACGCCATTGTAAATAGAAAAGAGGGGAAAAATACTGGTACAAATACTTAGAAAGGGACAGTCTTTGTAATAGGTAACAATAAATAATTTTCATTGTCTGAAATATGGTTAAATGCCAGAGTGTATTATATGGATTTGTTTTTTCATTGCCGTGCGCTTATTTTTTATAAAGGAATTGGTTATGCCTACTCAACTTGAAGTATTGCTGGATAAAATGAAAGCCTTGGAAAATGAGCTGCTCGATGAGCTGCAAAAACAGCAGGAAGAGTTTTCCTATGAAATTACCAAGCGACGGATCTACTTTGAAGAAAGCGTTATTATTAGACATAAAGAATATGCCAAACAGTTGGTTAGATATATAGCCGATGCCAAACTCAAAAATATACTCACTACTCCCTTTATATGGATGTGCATTATCCCGGTGGTATTAATGGATATAACTATCGGTTTATATCAGGAAATATGTTTTCCTATTTACGGTATTCCCAAGGTAAGAAGGCAAGACTATATTGTTTTCGACAGGCAGTATCTAAATTACTTGAACATCATAGAAAAGATTAATTGCGCCTATTGTAGTTACGTCAATGGTTTGTTTGGATATTTGCAGGAAATAGCCGGGCGCACTGAGCAATTCTGGTGCCCAATTAAACATGCCAAGCGTATTAGGAACCTACATAGCCGTTATCGGAAATTCATCGATTACGGCGACGCCAAAACCTATCGAGCTAACATTGAAATAACCCGGCATGACTTCAAGGACTTGGAATAAAGATAATTAAATCAGAGTTAGGGGTAAACAATACTGGCTTGTGGGCCAAGATCATCTTTTTCCTCGATATAACGGATTTCATTACCAAC
>JANYKK010000368.1 GCA_025361585.1 Methylobacter sp.
GCCAGGACAAGTTAAAGACTGGAACCTGAGCGGCACCGGAGTGGGAGCGCGTTATCAATGGCGCGAGTATTTCATGGGCAACATTGCCTTCGCCACGGCGCTGGACACAGCTGAGGCAGGAACGACCAAAGCTGGCAACAACCGCATCCATGCCAATATTGTGTTTAAGTATTGATGAACACTGTTTTTTAACCAATATTCACACCCAACCGCCTGGAATACGACCAAGGCTTTTTCGTGAAAAATGATGATAGCTCCCTATCGCACGCCTCTATAAGACGCAAATCGTTACCTAGGGAAGCGCTGAACAAATCGCATTTCAGCCACAATTGCCGACAAGTTGATTTTTTCAAAAATCGCTACCTGGCAACGGCCAATAAATGGCATTTTTAACCATTTTTCCCGATTTTTCTTTTGAACCTGTCGTTTTCGGGAAACGGCAGACGCATGTTGCCCTCAGGCAGCCATCAGCTGCCGCCTGAGCATGTAAAGATTTGCCAGGCCCACCAGCAAGTTAACCTGTGATGCATTTTTCTCCAGACCACGATAACGGGTCTTTTGAAAGCCGAATTGCTGCTTGATCACCCGAAAAACATGCTCCACGCGTGCTCGAATCGAGGACTGTTTACGGTTGCGCTTTTTCTGGCTGGACGACAGGTTCTTGCCGGGTTTACGCTTGTCATTGACGCACCAGCGCATACCCAGATGCCGGGCTCCACGTCGGTATTCATCGCTGCTATAACCGGCATCCGCGAAGATGACTTGATCATCCTCTCGCAACAGCTTGGGCAATTCACTGATGTCGGCAACATTGGCCGCCGTTGTCGTCACTGTATGCACTGCACCGGAATTCACATCGGCACCGACATGGATTTTCATACCAAAATACCACTGCTGGCCTTTTCGGGTCTGGTGCATCTCAGGGTCGCGTGATTTATCTTTGTTTTTGGTCGAACTGGGCGCGTGAATAATCGTCGCATCGACCATCGTGCCTTGAGAGACTAAAAGTCCTTGTTCTTTCAGGTGGGCATTAATGGCCTCTAACAATTTTTGGGTCAGCTGCTGTTTCTCCAACAAATGACGGAAATTGAGGATTGTGGTCTCATCCGGCAACGCGTCTGTGACACTACCAAAACCGGCAAAACGGCGGACGCTATCAATCTCATAGAGGGCATCTTCCATCTGCCGATCAGAAAAACTAAACCAGTTCTGCATGCAGTGAATGCGCAGCATACTGGCCAGTGGCATCGGCTGACGACCTCGTCTCCCTGTGGTGGGATATGCGGGTTCAATCAAGGCAATTAACTTTAACCAAGGAACTGTTTGCTCCATTTCGTTCAGAAACACTTCTCTTCGGGTCAGGCGTTTTTTGTGGGTATAGTCGAGGTCAGCAAAACTGGTTTGATAAGACATAGGTGTATTGGATTTATTGAGTTCGATGGCAATATTATCTCATGCTGTGGGATTTAATCAGCGATTCCCTAGGTTCTGTTGACGTTTTGCCAATCCGGTAGAATTAATCACTTTGAGTGAATGGACCGGATAAATTTAAGCGATGAAGAATGGGTGCGAATATTGGCAAACCTCAAGAAATTGAGAGGCATTCATATCGGTCAGCCAGACACTTGCAGGCGATTTATTAGTGCCTGCCTGTGGATATTACGTTCGGGATCGCAGTGGCGGGTTTTGCCAGCAACGCAGGGCAAGTGGAATAGTATATTCAAGCGTTTTTCACGCTGGTGCGCCAATGGTGTATGGGAGAAACTTTTCGATCATTTTTCTGAAGCGTCTGATTTACAGGATGTTTCTATCGACGGATCGGTGGTTAGAGCGCATGCTTGTGCAGCTGGGGCGGCAAATAGCTCTGCCGACAAGGAGGCGCTGGGGCGTTCCAAAGGTGGTTTTGGCTGCAAGATCCATGCGCTCTGCGATGCTTTGGGCATGCCGATTAAATACATTCTGACAGGTGGTCAGGGAGCTGAATGTAAACAAGCGATACCCTTGCTTGAAAATGTTAAAGCCTCAGCCGTTTTGGCGGACAAAGCTTACGACACAAACGAGTTGAGGGCTTGGTTAGAATCTCGGGGAATAAAAGCAGTCATCCCGCCAAAATCGAATCGGAAAGAAAAGATTGAGTGCGATTATTGGCATTATAAGGAGCGGCATGTGGTCGAATGTCTGTTTGGCAAGCTTAAACACTACCGCAGAATTGCCACTCGATATGAGAAAAAAGCTATTAATTATATGGGGATGCTGTCATTTTCCTCAGTACTTTTATGGCTGAGATGAAACGTCAACAGAACCTAGAGCTTCCCAAGAATATCCGCAACACCCCCTCCACCTATCACTTATAGGACGAATTCTATTTTGCCTCGCCTTACGACAAAATGGATATTAACTTGCTGGCTTGCAATAGCTGTGAACCAAGCGCCAAGAAGTTCGGCATTAGCCTTAATCAGCCGAATTCATCTACCGTGACTCGAGCCACTGCTATGCTGCCCCTGCCCTGGAATCACAATGGAGACAGCTATCTGGCTCAAATACTAAACCGCCGATACTTAGCTTCAATTGTAAGGGCATTCAGCTCAATAACGGGGTCACCTAATAAGTAATAGCGCTTATTGATTAAAAAAACTGCTCCTCCTATTATCTTAAGCATTTATTAATAATCAACCTTTCCATGAATAAAGTTAAACAGGAACAAGGTATAACGATGAGTAATATGAATAAATGGTGGTTGCTGGTTGCGCTGACGATACTGGCACTACCGGGATGTAATGAATCGAACCCTGAGGAAAAATCAATGGCGATAACAACACAACACGTGATCCCGGAATGGAAAACACTGGAAAAAAAACGCGTGGTTTTTGGTCACCAATCGGTAGGCTATAACATCCTCAACGGCGTGACGCGCCTGGCCGATCGGGACGGAGCTAAGATTGATATTCACGAGCAGCGGACGGTACCCACAGGGCAAGGCATCACTCATTTTACCATAGGCAAAAACGGTGACCCTATATCCAAGATTCAAGATTTTGCTGCTGCAATTGATGCTGGCGCTGCCCAAGGAGCGGACATAGCTCTGATGAAGCTATGTTATGTAGACTTCGATGCTACGACCAATGCACGGCAGGTGGCTAACGACTATATTGCCAGCCTGGAGTCCTTAGCTCAAAGGCATCCAGGCATTAACTTCGTGGCTGTTACTACGCCGCTGGTAGTAGTGCAAACTGGACCCAAGGCCTGGCTCAAACAGCTCTTAGGCAAACAGCCCAACGGCTATCTTGATAATGCTAGGCGTACAGAGTTCAACACACAGCTTCGCGAGCGATATCTTGCGACTGGTCGGTTGTTCGACCTTGCCAAAGCCGAGACTGAATCGATAGGCAAGTCCTGCATAGCACACGTGGATGGTCAAGCCGTCGATGCACTGTGTCCCGAACTTACTAATGACGGTGGCCATCTCAACGAACGAGGTCAAGAGTTGGTTGCTACTGCCTTTTTGAATTTTATTAGCTCCCTCTCGATTAAGCAGGCAGTAAGATGAATCTACTATCAAAGGATATTGAAATTGTCCATCGGCGACGCTGGCCAGATCGTCACATGAGCCTAGCCTCATGTTTATGGTTGCTGGCAAGCTCTCCAGGGTTGCGGTTGATGCTGATGTATCGCTTCGTTCGCTGGTCCTTTTTAAAGCGTAAGTCTGGCAACTGGCCTGTCTGGATCTGGCCCCTCATGGCCCTCCCCCTAGCACCGCTGAAGTTAGCCATTAAATTCAATAGCAAGGGTGATATTTGCCACGACATTGAAATTGAAGATGGCGTTTGTTTTTCCGATCACGGATATATTATTTTCGGAGCTCTAAAAACAGGCTCGGGAACAATAATTGGATCGCGAGTTACCTTCGGCATAAAACATGCCGGCAGAGGACGCCCTAAGATTGGACGCAATGTGTGGATTGGTTCAGACTGTGTTGTATATGGCAATATATATATCGGCGATGGCGCCACTCTACTGCCTGGTACAGTGCTTACCAAAAGTGTCCCGGAAAACGTAGTAATGCAGGGCAATCCAGCACAGTTAGTGTTACGAAATTTTGATAATTCCGAGTTGCGAAATCGCCAAGATATGGAAGCCATGCAGTATGTAAACGTAAACCAAGCAGGAGGCGATTGAGTGTTCGAGAATATTTATGCGGACACCATGCACGCTGTTCTTCAGCGGAAAAAGCCCTTCCGTGCAAGTAGTGATTACCCGCGTTTGCTATGGGAACATGAAGGACTTCAGGTACTGCTGATATACCGCTTTGGGCGCTGGTTAGGGAATATGCGCAAATACCGCTATGGCTGGGTCATTGCTGACTCCCTTTACCCAGCTTATTGGATATTATCATTTTGCGCGCGTAAGGCCTATGATATCGATCTGGATCAAAGTGCGGATATTGCACCCGGTATTCACATTACTCACTTCGGGGGAATTGAGGTAAGGAATTGCACTATTGGATCAAACTGTTACATTGGGCAGCAGGCTAAGCTGAAACCAACCGATGCAACGGGTAAGGGGCCGGTAATTGGCCAAATGGTGTATATTGGCGCCCATTCACAGATATGCGGTAATTTCAACGTGGGGGATGGCGCCACCATTGGTGCCGGTAGCGTGGTTACTCAGGACATTCCTGACCACTGCTTGGTACTCGGCAACCCGGGCCGGATTGTCCAACGGGATTATGATAATAGTTCATTTTTGTGAGGCCTATTCACTCCTTTCAAACGTCATCTATCAGAGCGATTCATTCGCCTTAATAGATTTGAAAATGACTCAATCGTTGTCCAAATAACCCTCCGGATTCATCAATTGCCAGCGCCAAGAATCGCGGCACATAGCTTCAATTCCGCGTTCCGCTCGCCAATCCAGCAATTCTAAAGCCAATGTAGGATCAGCATAACATGCTCCGATATCACCAGGACGACGAGCAACAATGCGATAAGGGACTTTTTTATCGCTGACAGTCTCGAATGCTTTCACCATTTCCAGCACACTATACCCTCGACCGGTACCAAGATTAACCGTTACCACGCCGTTCATACTAGGTAAAGTTCGCAATGCGGCAAGGTGCCCCAAAGCGAGATCAGTAACATGGATATAATCACGCATCCCAGTACCGTCAGGGGTTGGATAATCATTACCGAATATACTCAGCTCTGCACGGCGACCAATAGCTACCTGAGCAACAAACGGCATGAGATTATTGGGAATACCGTTGGGATCCTCGCCAATCATACCGCTCTCATGCGCACCCACCGGATTGAAGTAACGTAACAGCGCAATATGCCATGTCGAATCGGCAACCGCCAAATCCCGGTAAATTTGTTCTACCATTAGTTTGGAACTTCCGTACGGATTGGTCGTTGGCCCAATTGGGAAATCCTCACGAATAGGTACACTTGCAGGATCGCCGTAGACCGTGGCTGAAGAACTGAATACCAGCGTCTTCACGCCATATTCTCCCATTACTTCAGCCAGCGCCACACTTCCCGCAACATTATTATCATAATAAACCAGCGGCTTAAGCACCGACTCGCCAACCGATTTCAGACCAGCGAAATGAACCACTGCATCAATTTTGTACTCTGAAAACAACTTGCGCAGCAAAACCCGGTCACGGACATCTCCCTGCTCCACAGTGATTTCGCGTCCCGTCAATTTTTCAACACGGCGTAGCGATTCCTGTTTACTATTACAAAAGTTGTCGAGCACAACGACAGAATAACTCGCCTTCAAGAACTCCAGACAGGTGTGAGAACCGATATAACCCGCGCCGCCAGTTACTAAAATCATAATTTCATACCCCTTCAATTTGTCTAACAGACTGTAAGAATGCTTCAATCAGGCATGCACTTCAGTAGCAGTTGTTTTGTTTTTAAAGACAATGACTTGGACTTAAAATAACGACCAGCGAGGCAATAAATGCATGCCATCCACTGCCCAATAGTTTTCGGAACGCGATAACGTGTGCGTACACAAACAGCCTTTACGCCAACCCGCATCAATTCGCGCAACAGGCGTTTCGCTAAAACCTTCGGTATCGAGTCGATCAACACGATTTAACACTGTGGCTTTACCATATCCCGTTGCACAGTCTTGTGCGGGACGGTAGAGCACACCATCTCGGTAAAACATGTTGCCCGCAGGTCGGGAATTTCGAGCATCTGATTTAATTGGATTTTCAATATGCGGAGTCCATCGGCCAAACAGAGAATCCGCGTAATACAGATGCAACTCATCTTGCAAGCAGATCCCCTCTTGTTCACCAATGGTCAAAAATAGCCACCACCGCCCCCCATGTTCAATTAAAGTAGGATCGCTGAAACATACATCGGTCAGCAAAGTCGCCGCCTTAGTCCATCGAGAGGGAAACTGCTCACATTTCCACAGGGTTACTTCTCTTGATTCGCCTGCTTCGGGCAGTAAATAAAGTTCTCCCTGCCATCCAAAAACAAAAGGATAAGAAAGATGACTTTCGGGCATCATGATGATTTGTGTCTCACCATGGCTGCCGTCTGCAAACAATTCGACAGCGGCTAAATGGCCTCGTTGCGTAGCGAAAGGCAACACCTCCAGCAATATCCAGACGCGCCCATCTTTTTCTATGGGAAAAGGATCCGCCCAGAAACTATCGGCTGGCGGATTTAGTATCCATTCGCCCTTATTAGGATCAGGTATTAAATCTTGACCTCGGCCAACTACCACAAACCATTGTTTATGCTTGAACAGCATGTGAGCAGCCTTACGCAGAATTGCCCCCAATTCTGCTAAGTAGCAGGCAACATCTGATAAGCAGATGGCTAGCTCTTCGGCAATGCAAATAACCAACGCACCTTTGCTTCGGTAGCGCAACAAGGCACGTTCAGGAAAATAAGCTGCTTTTGCTAGGGAACGAGCCACACTGCGCCCGATGGCAAATAAATCCAATTGGCCAAAGCTTTGATACAAACAGACACAGTGACCATCAGGAAATCTTGCCCATAAGCTGGTTTCAAAAGCGGTACCGGCTGCCGCTGCACGTCTCGCTGCCCTTACAGCATCAAGGTCTTGACCACCAAAGCGAAAGAACCAAAAACCTAAACGCCCATAACCGTATTGTTGATTGACAGTTTCTGAATAATTACCAAAATGCAAAACAACATCAACAGGCGCATCGTCAATAGGGGGATTTTTTTCAAGAATTTCCAATAGCATTTGACGCAAAGCTGACACACCAGTTTCTGCCCAGTCCGGTGGCGTTGCCGTTAAACGAATTTTTAGCATTGCGTTGGGTTCAAGCTCATTCATTTTAAAATTTACTCCCACCTGAGTGACCATTCGTATACTTTTATAACTTGGCAGTTTTTATCTAACTGAATAGTTAAGCCGCCTAAAGTAAGACGGGGATATAACAATATGATTTAGTCAGCACCCTAAGATAAAAAAATCGAGCGACCGTCCTGCAACCCTCCAAGACATCTAAAGCACATGGTAAAGTATCGCCTGTTTGCGAACTATGATAAATCCGTACAACTACTTACCAAACATCGGCTGTTTTCGATTTGCTCTGTAGGGCTGTAGTGGAGTATTTGAATAAAAAAATGGACGAATTAACCTGCTTGCCAACTCAAGCAGGCCAATTCGTCCCGTCGCAGTATTGCCTATCCATGATAGTTACTTGAAAATTAACAAATAACCTCTTCTATAAACCATAAAAATCAATAATCTGTAGACTTTCCTAGTAACTACCAAGATATGGCAATGCTGCGACACCTCATTTAAACGTTGACCTTTTGCTAGTGTTTAACTGCATAAGTTAACGATTGTATTGCGAAGTTGGGAGCCTTTTACTTCTCGCTTACGCCATACAAAAGGAGCGGAGTTATCGTTGTAGGCAACAATAAACTGCTCGATGGCTTTTGCAAGCTGTTCGATG
>JANYKK010000357.1 GCA_025361585.1 Methylobacter sp.
GCGTCATCGGTCACTTCGCCATGAACAAGTAACGGGATGTCATGTTTCTCCATGGCTGCGAATAACGGATAAACAGCCTTGATGTCGGCAACGCCGGAATCGGAATTGGTAGTGGCCCCGGCAGGATAAAGTTTAAAGGCATGGATATGTTCGGAGTCGGCGGCTTTTTTAATTTCATCAACCGTCGTCGAACCGGTCAGATAAAGCGTCATCAACGGCGTAAAATCGAGATCTTCAGGCACTGCGGCTAAAATTTCTTCCCGATAAGCCAAGGCCTGAACCACTGTCGTAACCGGTGGTTTTAGGTTCGGCATGATGATCGCGCGGGCAAATTGTCTGGCGGTATGCGGCAGTACAGTTTGTAAAACCGCGCCGTTTCTGACATGTAAATGCAGGTCATCCGGCCTTGTGATGGTTAATGTTTTCATTATTGGAGTTAAATTCTGTAAAATAGGCGGTTATTTTATAGTAAGTGCCTTGAAAAACTAAACGCAGCACTTATCGTAGCTATTATTTTTTGTTATCGGAGCGATAAATGCCTATATACGAGTACCAATGTCAATCATGCGGCCATGAGCATGAAGCCTTACAAAAACTCAGCGCCGAGCCTCTAGTTGTTTGTCCAGCTTGTAGCAAGCCAGAGTTAATGAAAAAGATTTCTGCGGCAGGCTTCAGATTAAAAGGCAGCGGCTGGTATGAAACCGATTTTAAAAGCGGCAACAAGAAAAATGTAGCGGGCGAGGCAAGTTGCCCAAGTTCACCATTGCCTTCCGGCGGTTGTCCGGCTGGCGGCTGTAAATAAATACACAGGTAAAAGGTTCAAGGTTCAAGGTAAAAGGTGGGAAGCCATGGTTATCTTGAACCTTGAACCTTGAACCTCAATTCAATCAACAGGGAAAATTTATGCGTACTCACAAGTGCGGAGAATTAAACACACAACAGCTAGGCGAAACAGTTTCAATCTGCGGCTGGGTACATAGACGCCGCGACCACGGAGGCGTTATTTTTATCGATTTGAGAGATCGCGCCGGTTTGGTGCAGGTCGTGGTCGATCCCGATGTGGCTGAAACCTTCGCAACGGCTGAAAGCGTCCGCAGTGAATATGTATTACAAATTACCGGTCTGGTTCGCGACCGTCCCGTCGGCACGGTTAACGCCAACATGCATTCTGGCGCGATTGAGATATTGGCTAAAAATATCGTCGTGCTGAACGAGTCGGAAACCCCTCCGTTCCCGGTCGAAAGCGATATCGAAGTCAATGAAGAACTGCGTTTGCGCTATCGGTATATCGACTTGCGTCGTACCGAGATGCAGGAAAAGATGAAAGTGCGCCGTGATGTGACAAGGGTGTTGAGAAACTTCCTCGATGATAACGAGTTCTTCGAGATCGAAACGCCATATCTGACTAAAGCAACTCCCGAAGGCGCGCGCGATTATATCGTGCCGAGCCGCACCCACGAGAACTCGTTTTTTGCGTTGCCGCAATCGCCGCAATTGTATAAACAGATATTGATGGTGGCGGGCATGGATCGCTATTATCAAGTCGTGCGTTGTTTCCGCGATGAAGACTTGCGCGCCGACCGTCAGCCTGAATTCACCCAGCTCGATATTGAAACCTCGTTCATGGATGAAAACGAGATCATGCACGTGATGGAGGAAATGATCCGCCAGTTGTTCATCAAAGTGATCGGCGTGAACCTGGGCGACAAATTTCCGCGCATGACTCATCAGGAAGCCGTATCCCGCTTCGGTGTCGACCGTCCCGATTTGCGCATTCCGCTGGAATTGGTCGATATTGCCGAAGACATGAAAAACGTCGATTTCCAAGTCTTCTCGGCACCGGCCAACGACCCGAAAGGCCGCGTCGTTGCGATGCGCGTACCGAATGCAGGCGATTTAAGCCGCAAAGACATCGATGCGTTGACCAAGTACGTCAGCATTTACGGTGCAAGAGGCTTGGCTTATATCAAGGTCAACGACTTGGCCGCCGGTGTCGACGGCTTGCAATCGCCCATCGTTAAATTCGCCCCTGCTGAAGTTTGGGACAGCGTGTTGGCAAAAACCGGCGCTCAAAACGGCGATTTAATTTTCTTCGGCGCGGATAAAGCCGGCATCGTGAACGAAGCGATGGGCGCATTGCGGGTCAAATTGGGACACGATTTGAATTTGATGCAAGGCGACTGGAAACCGGTTTGGGTGGTTGACTTCCCGATGTTCGATTGGGATGAGAAAACCGGCCGCTACAACGCGATTCATCACCCGTTCACCGCGCCAAGTTGCTCGGTTGAAGAGCTGGTTGCCAACCCGGGTACAGCACTATCAAGAGCGTACGATTTGGTGTTGAACGGCACAGAAGTCGGCGGCGGTTCAATCCGTATCAACCGCACCGCAATGCAGCAAACCGTGCTTGGAATTTTAGGCATAGGCGAGGAAGAGGCCAGAGAAAAATTCGGCTTCCTGCTGGATGCGTTGAAATACGGTGCGCCTCCGCATGGCGGCCTTGCGTTCGGCCTTGATCGTTTGGTCATGTTGATGACAGGGTCAACATCTATCCGCGACGTAATCGCTTTCCCTAAAACGCAATCGGCGGCTTGTCCTTTGGTCAGTGCACCGGCGGTAGTTACCGACGAGCAGTTGAAAGAGCTGGGTATTCGCTTGATTAAGCCTGCGGGAAAAGAGAAAGTTAAGGATTGAAAACCAACTGGCTTGCATAAACGATAAACCGTAGGGGCGACCGGTCGGTCGCCCATTACGAAGCCATGTAGCCATGTAGGCCGGAATAAGCCGATTCGAGCGGTTGCGAGAATTGGTGTTTCCGGCAAACATCATCCAAATTCGCCGGAAACGCCACCTCGCGCTACGCGCTTGGATGGCCTTATTCCGGCCTACGCCTTAATGGTAGTGACGCGCTGCAAGGGAATGCAATATCAACCTCAATCTGGACTGGACTCTACAATTAGGAACAAATATTTACAGAGAAAACAGATATGGCTAAATGCCCAATATGTGATTCAAGAAAAGGGAAAAGACAGTGTGTGATCGCTAATGGATTAGTGTGTAGCTTGTGCTGTGGAACTATCCGCAAAGAAGATTCATGTTTAGATTGTTCGTATTATCAAAAGCCGAAACGAAAATATAACGAAGTACCGTCTTTTACAACTAATCAAATACACGAAAGTCCTGAATTGACGGGTTATAGCAATGCTATTGAAGGCGCTTTTTGTGCTTATGATGTTGAAAACAACAAGACTCTAAATGATGGTGATGCCATAAAAATCCTTGAGCTGCTGATTGATAAATATCATTTTAAAGACGCCGAAATAAACTGCGATAGCCCGTTTCTATCGGCAGGATTCGATTTTGTCGATGCTGCGATAGGCAAAGACTTAACCGGCTTTGATGAAATGGTATTAGTGAAGGTTTTGAGTATTCTTCATGCTGTTGTGAAAAGACTAACCAAGACGACCGGTAAAGAATACATGAATATTATTCATAGCTATGCAGGTTAAATAATTGGTTCGTTTAAGCCAACTATAGATTTATTAAATCCTCTTCCGACTTTCTCCCCTTAGGGAGACAAATGCCGCATTCTGCCGATGTTGAGCAGTAAACTAACCCTAAAATTCTCCGCAGAGGAGTATTATTTATGACCAATAGCCCATTTCCCATTCAAGATTACGCCTTACTCAGCGATGAGGAATGCGATGCCCGGATTATCGCTGCCAAAGCCAAGCTGGGCAGCCGCTGCGTGGTGCCCGGGCATCATTATCAGCGCGATGAAGTGTTCAAACATGCCGATTTTACTGGCGACTCGTTAAAACTTTCCCGAGATGCTGCGCACTCCGATGCCGAATACATTGTGTTTTGCGGCGTGCATTTTATGGCCGAAGTCGCCGACATACTGTCCCGTCCCGAGCAGATTGCGATTCTGCCGGACATGGCGGCAGGCTGTTCGATGGCCGATATGGCCAATTTGGTCAAAGTGCAAAAGTGCTGGAGCGAATTGGCGCAAGTGATCGATGTGGAAGCCGAGGTTACGCCCGTCACTTACATCAATTCGGCCGCCGACCTCAAATCCTTTTGCGGACAGCATGACGGCATCGTCTGCACCTCGTCCAACGCCCAGAAGATTTTGGAATGGAGTTTTGCCAAAAAATCGAAAGTGCTGTTTTTCCCTGACCAGCATCTGGGCCGCAATACCGGTTACCGGATGGGCATACCGTTGGAGGAGATGGTTACCTGGGATTTTACCAAGCCGATGGGCGGTTTGACTGAAGAGCAAATCCGCAACGCCAAAATGATTCTCTGGAACGGCTATTGCTCTGTGCATCAGGTATTCAAGCCGGAACATATTGACGAGTTCCTGAAACGTTACCCGGAAACCAAAGTCATTTCGCACCCGGAAGCTTCATTTGAAGTTTGTCAGAAATCGGAATACATCGGTTCGACCGAATACATTTTAAAAACAGTGCGCGAAGCCGAACCCAACACCCGCTGGTTGGTTGCGACGGAACTCAATCTGGTCAATCGCCTGCACGACGAATGCAAGGCGCAGGGCAAAAACGTGCATTTCATGTCGCCTACGCTGTGCATGTGCTCGACGATGTTTAGAACCGACCCGCAACATTTGGCCTGGGTGCTGGAAAACCTGGCGGCAGGTCATGTGGTTAACCGGATTTCGGTGCCTGCTGAAATCGCGAAGTACGCCAAAAAGGCGTTGGATAATATGTTAGGAGTTATGTAATGTCAGTAGATTTTAATCGTTTAAAGCATTTTTCGATGACCTATGTGTTTACCGAAGATGAGGATGTGGCCTGTGAATATGAGCAAACCGGGCAAAACCCGGTCGTTGCCTCCGATGGTCTGAGCATCAGTTTCAGCTTAACAAATATCGATCAAAATGAAGACGAAGATATTTATTCAGTCGTTCTGGTAAAAAAGGCCGATGACGATTTTTACATCAAATCCGATTATTTTGACGATGGTGCCGAGCCTTATCCGCTGGATGTCGAGATTTCCGATGATGACGTAAAGTTCATCTTGGAAGGCGAGGATGAGGTGATGTATTTGTATGGGTTTTTTGAATAAAATAGTGGTGGCAGTAAATGCAATCGTTAAAACATCTCAATAAAAAATAATTAACAAGGGATGGTATGCTATTAAAAAAGACTCCACTGGTGCTAATGTTAAAAAACTCCAAACCCGATTGGGTTTAACTGCCAATGGCATTTTCGGGCCGGAAACCGAAGAGAAAGTAAAAGCGTGGCAAGCACAAAATGGTCTGGTTGCTGACGGGATAGTGGGGAATACTACGTGGATAAAGTTATTCCCCACATTGCCAGCGGATGATAGGTGGATAAGCTTAAAGGGCGTATTTCCGATGAAGTAATTTGTAATAGCATCCTATGCTCGCTAAGTCCTGCGATAGTCCGCTAAATTAATCCCATATTTTTTCAGCTTGGTATAAACGGCGCGAGGTGTGATTTCCATGTCTTCCGCCGCTTTTTTCACATCACCCTGGTGCTGTTTTAGGGTGCTTTCAAGGAACGCCTGTTCGGCCTTGGCAAGTGCTTGTTCCTTGATATCTTTCCATTGTTCAAGATTTTTTGTTTTGCGCTGAAGTGGCAAATCCAGCTCGGTCATTTCTTTGCCGGTCGCAAATAAAATACTGCGTTCAAGGATGTTTTCCAATTCGCGCACATTACCAGGCCACGGGTAGGCGCGAACTTTTTGCATGACTTCTCGGCTGACCGATTCAACTGCTTTGTTATATTTCTTGCTCAAGCGCTGCACAATCAATTGAACCAGATAAGGCAGGTCTTCCGGGCGTTCGGCCAGCGGCGGGATGCTTAATCGAACCACGTTGATGCGGTAATACAGGTCATTACGGAACAGGTCTTGGCTAACCAGTTCTTCCAGGTTGTTATTGGTTGCGGAGATGATTCTCAGATCAACCGACAGGGTTTGTTTGCCGCCGACCCTTTCCAGTTCGCCTTCTTGTAGCACACGAAGCAGCCGGGTTTGTGCGGCAGGGGACAGTGTATCGACTTCATCCAGAAACAAGGTTCCGCCTTCGGCCCGCTCAAAATAACCTTGATGCACTTCGATGGCGCCGGTGAACGCGCCTTTTTCATGTCCGAACAGCGCGCTTTCGATCAGGCTTTCGGGAATTGCGCCGCAGTTGATAGGAATAAAGGGATTATTGCAGCGGTCGCTCATCGCATGGATGGCGCGGGCGATCAATTCCTTGCCGACGCCGGTTTGACCTTGAATCAACACAGTCGCCATCGTCGGCGCGATCACCTCGATGGCCTGCAATATTTTCTGCATGGTAGGCGATTTGGCAATAATCGCCGGAGGCTGGTGTTTTTTTGTCGGCTGCTTGCTCTGTTGCCGCCAAATCTGCTGCATGCTCTGTTCGATGCGCGAGTGCAGCTCGTTAATGTCCTGCATTTCCTTGACGGGAGTAGTGTCGGTGTATTCCATGCCCGGACGGTCTTTAGCCGCGTTTGGATTGGTGTATACGCAAACTTCACACTGGTCATCGTGGCGCGCAATGCTTTGTTTGATTTCCACTTTGGCGTAACCAAAATTCCTGGCCGCGATGCCGCCGAAGACGCTGGAGGTCATTCTGCACAACTCGGGAAAGTTGGTGACCCGGTCGCCAAAGGGACAGCAGCTGTTGGTAACGGTAATGCAATCGGGATTGCTGGATACCAGTGAAAATTTACCGCCAATATTGTTTTTAAGGCCGAGGATCAGTTCGGTATAGCTTTCTTTGTCCAGCAATTCGCTGTTATGGGTTTCATCCCGATAGGTTTCTTCAAAAAAGCACCCGGCAGTTTTGGCGATGTGTTCGATCAATTGCTCGCAGTGCTTTTGCCCCTGCTGTTCGCTGGCATGCATCAGCTCAAGGATGAAGGTTTGCAGGAAAAAGACGGGCGTTAAATCGGAAAGGGAGTTGTTGGTCATGGTGTTATTGTGAAGTTTATTTTCCTTCATTGAAGCACAGCTTCCTTAATCTGGCAAAGCAAAAAAACAAGTTATTGTAATTTAATAGAAAAACTATTAACAATTGGTGGCACAACACTTGCTGTTATGGAAGGATAACCAACAATTAGGAGTTAACAATGAGCCAAGATAAACCCCCTTTAGATCCGCATCCATTAAGTGAGTATGTTGCCTGGGCGGGTAACCGCAACCGCGAACCGCTTTTGGGTGTTTTAAAAGAAAAACTGCCCAAAGATCCTGCAAATGTTTTGGAACTCGCCAGCGGTAGCGGCATGCACATTAACTACTTTGCACCGCATTTCGAACATCTGCATTTTCATCCTTCTGATAAGGATGAAGCCGTTTTTGATAACATCAAAAAGCTGTCAATCGATCACAAGAACGATAATATTGCCGACCCTATTCATCTGGATTTAACCAATCCTGATACCTGGTTTAATGCGGGCAAACCCTTTTCATTTGCTGCCATTTTCTGTATTAATATTTTTCAGGTAGCGCCTATTTCAATTGCCAACGGCATGATGAAATGCGCCGCACATTTGTTGGATGATGACGGCTTTTTGTTGATTTACGGCCCGTTCCAGGTGGAGGGTACTTTCACTACGAATTCCAATAAAGAGTTTCATGAAACATTGAGTTCGGCAGGTGTTTCGGAATGGGGCTTAAAAGATGTGGCCGATTTGAAAAAGGCGGCGGCAAATCACGGTTTGGAATTGAAGGAGCAGATCAATATGCCTGCCAACAATTTCTCGCTGATATTCGGTAGAAAATAAAAACTCATTCCTTTAAGGATTTGGTTGAACATAACTTCTCGACTTGCAAATGCCCAGTAAGGGCGAATTTATTCGCCCTACAAATGGATTCGGTGGAGTTATTTATAGCTATATCCTAAATAAAGCTAAAACGGGAAGACTAAGCATGGAGAAAAAATGTTCAGCCGTTATTATCGGCGTTGGGCCTGAGCAAGGCTTGGGCGTTACGCTCGCCAAATATTTTGCCGCAAAAGGGTTGCATGTTTATATAGCGGGGCGAAGTGAAGACAAGCTTCAACGGGTAGCTGAAAAAATCAGGTCAAAGGATGGCTCAGTCAGTATAGTCCTTGCCGATGCAACGCTTGAACGCGATGTTGCCAACTTATTCAGAACGGCGTTAGACGATGGCTATAGTGTTGATATTGCTGTCTACAATGTCGACAGCAATATCCCGGCGCCTTTGCTGGAGATGGATTCCAAAGCCTTTTATACGCTTTGGAAGCAGAACTGCCTGGGTGCCTTTTTCTTCGGCAAGGAAGCGGTCAAGGCCATGAAGAAACTGCAAAAAGGAACGCTGATTTTTACCGGAGCGACAGCTTCATTAAGGGCAAAGCCGCCGTTCACCGCATTTGCTTCTGCGAAAGCCGGTTTAAGGGCGTTGGCGCAAGGTATGGCGAGAGAATTTTCTCCGCAAGGTATACATGTAGTGCATGCCATTATTGACGGCGTGATTGATGGCGAACGGGCAAAAAACCAGTTCCCTGACTATGTTAAATCTAAAGGCCAGGATGGCTTGTTGCAACTGGACGCCATTGCCGAAACCTATTGGGCCATTCACAAGCAACACCCTAGCGCATGGACGCATGAACTGGATTTGAGGCCGTTTAAAGAACCGTTTTAGAAAATTATTTCCCTGAAAATTATCGTATGAAAATTCGCGCGTTATTTGTTTTATTGACCGCTATCAGCGGTATTGCCAATGCCACGACCTATACCTTGCCGGAAAACAGCAATGATAGTGTCATCACTCAATTCCACGACGATGTGCCTTTAACCCGTGCGGAACAAAACGAGACCTTGCCGGATGTGGCGAGGCGTTTTCTTCTGGGGCAAACAGAAATCGTGCGCTTGAATCCGGATGTTGATCGCTGGCAAGTCAAAAAAGGCGAGATTGTTCGTTTAGCCAACAGACGCATTTTGCCGGATACCCCGCACGAGGGGATTACCTTAAATATCGCCGAATACCGGATGTATTATTATCCACCGACTCAAAAGGGGGCCGCGCCTCAGGTCATGTCTTTCGCTCATGGCATAGGCAGGCAAGACTGGAAAACGCCTCTGGGCAAAACCAGCATCGTGCAAAAAGTCAAAGACCCGGCATGGCATCCGCCTGAGTCAATCAGGCGCGAACATGCGGCGAATGGCGATCCGTTGCCCGTTGTGGTTTCACCGGGGCCGCACAATCCTTTGGGAGCCTATATGCTCCATCTGGCCGTTCCCGGAGGCTATCTGATACACGGCACCGATATCGACAAGATTTACGGTATCGGTATGCAGATAACGCATGGTTGTGTGCGTATGTATCCTGAAGATATTGAGGCCTTGTACAACTCGGTGCCGGTAGGGACAGCGGTTTATATGGTCAAGCAACCGATCAAGGTGGGATGGTTGGGCAACACGCTTTACATCGAAGCGCATCCCGATTTGGAGGGTGAGAAAACAACGCTGGAGCAGAAATTAGAGGCGGCTTCGAAGCTTATTCAAAAAGCTAATGCTATCACCAGGGATGGTGTGTATGCCGCAAGCCAGTTGGGTGCTGGCGCGGCTCAGAGCCTACCTGAGATTGACCAAACAGCATTAAAGCAAGCGCTTACAGCTCTGGACGGGAATCCGGTGGCGCTATATCAAAGATTGCCGCAACGAGTATTGCCGGTACGGTTGCCAACGGGACACGGCTCTAAGGACGGGTACTATCATGGCGTTTAAGGCAGCGAAGCTTTAGTTAACAATATGTTCCTGAATATCTTTGTTGCCTAAATTATCGACCCAACTGATGGTGATTATATCGCCCGCGTTGCCGCCTTTCAGCGTAAAAGCAAAGTAGGGGTCTTTGGAAATATTGGCTCCTGTGGTGCCGGTAATAATCACGTTTTTATTATGCTCCACCGTTAGCTCCTGAATAAAATGCGCGGGGATTAAGGCGTTGGTTTTTGTGTCGCGGTTACGGCCATGCTCCATCGGGTGGGCGATCAGCATCCTGATTTGCGTGTTTCCATCCATGCGTTTGGTACGTATTTTAATGCTCGACATGTTAAAGCTCGCAGCCGCCCAAGGTGACCATGACTTTTTTGCTGGCGGTGTAAAACCCCTCGTTGGTTTCTACGATGATAGCTACAGCGGATGTCTCGGCTATTTTTAAGCGGGTCGATACAAAAGGCAGCAAGTCTGGGGAGAATTCAAATTTAGCGACCAAGGGTATCGGGTTTTTTTCAATCAGGATGGAAATGCCCTCAACATTGTTCAGGCTGCTGGTCACCGTAATGGGGACGGAAGCGCCGTTTTCCGCCGTTTTGGGGATCTGGATGTCGATTTGATCGGATTCGGTGATTTCCTGGTCTTTGAATAAACGCTTTAAGGTTTGTTGCAGTATGTCGGTCGATGTGGTCTCGGCAAGCCATTCGGCGTTTGCCTCGGACGAGGCCAGTGCAATAAGTGAATAACCGCTTAAGGCGACAGACTTCTTGATGAATGCTCTACGATTGTCGGTCATACTCATGTTTTCCCGGCTTGGTTTAAAGCGTTTAACGACTGAACAAGGCCTGATAAGCCCGAGCAGATTGTTCCGGCTGGTCGTCGAATACCCCGCCGATGACCGCCAATAAATCGGCCCCCGCTGTAAGTAATTGTCCGCCATTGTCCGGCAGAATGCCGCCGATGGCAACAATCGGGATAGTCAACGCACGTTTTGCTTGCCGCAACGTTTCAATTTGGGCGGGCGCGGCCAAGGGTTTTGAGTTCGACGGGAAAAATCGCCCGAATGCTGCGTAAGTCGCCCCTTGCGCCTGGGCTGCTATGGCCTGTTCGACAAAGTCATAGCAAGATACGCCGATAATGGCTTTTCTGCCCAATCGCTTTCTTGCCTGGACTACCGCGCCGTCATCTCTGCCGATGTGGACGCCGTCTGCGCCAACCAGAGCCGCCAGTTCGATGTCGTCATTGATCAGCAACGGGATGTTATGTTGATGGCAGATTTTAATCAGCTCACGGGCGAGACCGGGTGCGTCAACCGGCTTTTTGTCCCGGTATTGCACGATGACTGCGCCGCCTTTAATCGCCGCTGCCACTTCGTTGATAATGGCGTCGGGGGATTTATTGTCGGTCTGGGTGATCGCGTAAAGTCCGCTTTCAGGAAACCTAATCACTCTTCATCCATCCAGAAAAATCGGTTGGGAATGTGCTGGCCTTTGCCCGGCTGGTAAGCGGCATTTAATGAGTTCCAGGTGTATTCCTGTGCTTCCATGACCGCTTGCAGCGGCTCCAGGCCGTGCGCTATCAATGCCGCAATGCTGGAAGCCAGCGTGCAGCCGGAGCCGTGATAGCTGAACGGCAATCTGTCCCATGTGTAAGTTTCCCAGCTGCGCCGGTCATGGAACAGCTGGTTGCTGACCGAAGGCGTGTCTTCATGACTGCCGGTAATCAGCACATAGTCGCAGCCTTTTTCCAGCAATGCCAGGCCGCAGTCGTTAAGGTCTGTCAATCCTGCGAGTTTTCGCGCTTCCTCGCTGTTCGGCGTTAACACGGTCGTGCAGGGCAGCAGCAAATCGACGATGGCTGTTATGAGCCGGCCATTCGACAGCTCAGCGCCGCCGCCCGCCGCCAGCACCGGGTCTAAGACAACCGGAATGTTTGGGTGCTGCTTTAATATCGCATGGATCGCGGCAGCGGTTTCATGGTGACCGATCAGGCCGATTTTAAAAGCCTTGACCGGCAGATCGTCCAACAAGGTGTTGGCCTGACTGATAATGGCTTCCGGGCTTTGCGGTATCAGTTTTTTGACATTCCGGGTGTCCTGCTCGGTTAAGGCAGTGATAACGCTGGCGGCATGACAGCGATGGCTGACCAGGGTTTCAATGTCGGCTTGCACCCCGGCGCCGCCGCTGGGGTCATGGCCGGAAAATGAAAGCACAACGGGGCGAATTAATGTCATTGTGGGTAATAGTATTGTTGCTGCGGATAAGTTTGCTGCTGAGGATAACCTTGCTGTTGTGGGTAGCCTTGTTGCTGAGGATAGCCTTGCTGTTGTGGGTAACCCTGTTGTTGAGAAGAGCCCTGCGGCGCACCCGCATTTTTGTTGGCGACAATGGCCAACTCCCCCCGGCGATTCTGTCCGCGATTTGCCTCGTTCACATTAGGCACTTTCGGCATTTTCTCGCCCATGCCCTGCTGGGTCAGGCGAGAAAAATTAACACCGTGCTGAGCCAAATAACTCGAAACACTGGTCGCGCGCCGTTCGGATAACACCTGATTATAACTATCCGAGCCGACATCATCGGTATGCCCGGTTACATTGATCGTAGAATCGGGATATTGATTTAATACCTTCGCGACTGAATCAAGAGCACCTTGGGCTTGCGCCGTTAAATCTGCCGAATCGAACGCAAAAGTAACGTTGCTAGGCATGGTCAGGTTAAGGGTGTTTTCCGCAGTTCTTTGCACCTCGATGCCGGTACCTTCCAGCGACTGTTGCATGTCTTGTTGCTGGTTATCCATATAGGCGCCCACAGCCGCCCCAACGAGGCCGCCGGCTAAAGCACCCAATCCGGCATTCTTAAGATCGTTGCCGCCAAACAGCGTTCCCGCACCTGCGCCGACCGCAGCACCTAATCCACCGCCCATGGCTGTATTGCCGAGGCTGGATTGCCCTGTGTAAGGGTCGGTGACACAAGCCGTCAAAAGAACTGAACTTATACCTATCGTCAATAATTTCTTTTTCATAAGAATATCCTTAGATTGGTTTGCATGAGACTCCTAACGAAGTCTGTTCAAGCGCTTTTAATGTTTTAGAGGCATTATTGACATAATAGGGGGCGATTAATAAATTTAAACTGAACAAAACGTATGAATATGTGGCGAGGGCTGTATATAGGAAGTATGTCGAGGTTTATCCGTAATAGATGTAATCATTTTTTACGCTGCTCAAGCATGCTGTACAAGGCCATGCCGGATAGCATCGCCGCAACAAATATCCATGCTTTGGGTTGTCCGGCCGCAGCGCTTACTATGGCAGGGCCTGGGCAAAATCCGGCAATTCCCCAGCCGACGCCAAAAGCCAGACTACCCAACAGCAAACGTTTATCCAGTTTAGTTGAGGTGGGCAGATGCATCGGCGCTCCCAGCAGACTGCGTTGGCGTTTTTTTGCCAGCGCAAATCCACCTGATCCGATCAGGATAGCGCCGCCCATCACGAATGCCAGCGATGGATCCCAAGCCCCGGCCAAATCCAAAAAGCCGATTACCTTGACCGGATTAGTCATGCCGGAGACGATAAGACCCAGGCCGAATAACAGTCCGACAAAAAACGCGTTAATGTTCAGCATGATTAAAGCCCCAACAAATGGCGGGTCAGATAGACGGTGACAAAACCCGCCGCCATGAACGTCAGCGTAGCCACAATGGAGCGGATCGAGCCGCGAGAAATGCCGCAGACGCCGTGTCCACTGGTACAACCCGATGCATACCGGGTGCCGATGCCGACCAGCAGACCGGCGATAATCAGTTCAATTGTCCCGGCATCGATAGTCACAGCGGGCAGGCCGAAGATGATCCGGTAAACAAAAGGCGCTGTGACAAGCCCGAGCACAAATAGCACACGCCAAGCCTTGTCGCCCGTGCCAGCCTGGAGCAGGCCGCCTAAAATCCCGCTAATACCGGCAATCCGGCCATTGAATAAGACCAGCATGGCGGCGGCAAAACCGATCATTAAGCCGCCGGTGAGGCTGGCAATAACAGTTGGGTATATCATGATAAAGTCGCTCCTAACGGATCGCTATGTAAAAACGGATTAATGATAACCATCCGTTCTTCAATAATTTGCCCCTGCTGCATATCTTCCGAATAAAGCGTTGTGCAGCCGGTTTGCAATGCGGCGGCAATAATCAAGCTGTCGTAATGTGAAAAACCATAACGCTCGGCTATGTCGAAAGCGTCATTAAGCGTGGTTAAGTTAATGGGGTGCAGTATGCTGCATTCTTGACTGAGACGATTGATAACGGTGCGGATAGCGGCAAGTTCAAAACCTAGCTTGCGTCTCATGATATTGGCGGTTTCACTCAAAACCTGAACAGACATAACAGGCTGTTTTGCCAGTATTTCTAATGCTTTGTGCTGTTTGTGTTCGTCTTGGCTGAAACTGTAAATAACGATATTGGTATCAACAAAATCACCGGGCATTAGCATCTTCTCGGTCAAAGCTAAAGTCGCTCATATTCTTTTGAAAAGGTCTAAAAAACGCGGCTAATTCGCCTTGTTTGTTCAGTTCTTCACTGTGTTTTTTTATTAACCGCTCAATAAGTTCAGTGCTGGAAACATGCTCTTGCTTAGCCATATTATGGAGCTGGTCAGCAACTTGGTCGTTGATTTGTAAGTTTTGCATGGCGTTGTTCTCCGCTCACATCCAAGGTCTAAATATTATATTGTAAAGCATTTATCCCTTCAAAATGGCTTAACCACCGCCAGAATGATAATGCCGACCAGAAACAAAACCGGCACTTCGTTCATCCAGCGGTAAAAAACATGGCTGCGCCGGTTGCGGTCATGCTTAAAATCAAGCAGCCACAGATAGCAGAAATAGTGATAAATCAGCGTCAGCGCCAGCAGCGCCAGTTTTGCATGCAGCCATCCGGCATTGGCATAAGCCGCCCAGTCGTAAGCGATCAGCATCCAGATGCCGAATATCAAGGTCGCTATCATGCCCGGCGTCATGATGCCGAAGAACAGCTTGCGTTCCATCACCTTAAAACATTCATTGCCGATCGCGTCATCGCTGATCGCATGATAAACATACAGGCGCGGCAGGTAAAACAGCCCGGCAAACCAGGTGACCATAAAAATCAGGTGTAATGCTTTTAACCAGAGCATGGGCTAGCCTTTAAGTAGTGATTCGATATTAGTTTTCATTTTTGCCAAGTTAAAAAGGCCGATTTCCTTTTTAACCACCGAACCGTCCGGGGCGATCAAAAAGGTGCTGGGCGTAAACATCACGCCGCCGAAAGCCTGGGCATGTGCCGAATTCAAATCCAGCGCGACATTGTAAGGCAGTTGCTTGGCCTTAGTCATATCGACGACATGATTCGGCGGATCGTAATACATCGCAACGGCAATCATCTCAAGGCCTGAGGCATGATACCGGGTGTAGAGGTCGATCAAGTCGGGGATTTCCTTGATGCAGGAAGGGCAGTCGGTCGCCCAGAACGTGACGATAACCGGCTTGCCGCGCAAACTATTCAACGCGATTTTTTCACCGGTAAGGGTGGTGAAAGTCACGTCCGGTGCGGTAGTGATAGTCTTGCTACAGCCTAGAAAAATGAGCAGCAACAGTATTAAACCGAACGGCCGGTAATTTGTTTTCATGGATTTTGATGGTTTGAATGACAAGGAATGGCAACAAAATAACATACCCAATTTAAAAAACCATAACAACTCTGGTTTGTGGGCTTTAAGTGTATAATTTCGGCGCAGCTTTTTTTTGTGCTATCAAAATCGGGCTCCTCGATTATCGGACAAGTTCTTAATTGAATACACAAATATTTACGGTATCTGCCGGAATGACGGCGTACCGTAAATTTGCGTAATATATAGTTCCCACTCAATCGTAAACGATGCAAAACAACAATTTTACAAAAGCAGAAACACCAATGAAAAATCTAGCAACCACTGAAGCCGAACAATCGGCAATAACCCTGACCACGGTTATTTACGCACTCTACGCCGCGTCTTATTTTGTCGGCGTCACCGCCATCATTGCCATCGTGATGAACTATGTCAAAAGGGATGACGTGGCCGGAACTTTTTTGGAAAGCCATTTTCGTTGGCAAATTAGAACCTTCTGGTTTGGGGTGCTTTGGGGCGTGTTGGGGGGAATTACGTTTGTGTTTATTATCGGGTGGGTTGTGCTTGCCGCTAATGGCATCTGGATTGTTTACCGCATAGTCAAGGGTTGGCTGCGGCTTAATGACGGCAAGCCGATGTACACCGACTAACGATAAAACAATAAAACACCAGCCGTGTGAACGGCTGGTGTTTTATTTGGCATGGGCATAACTTTGGCTGCTACGGATGCTTATTTGGCTTTATGTTTCGCGCCATTTTGAGTTTTTTTATCAACTATCGGCGCTTTTTTATCGGCGGCTGGTGCCGGTGTTTCTACTTTCGGGTCTAAAGCCTCGTGATCTTGTTTTCCGGTCGCATCGCAAGCATTCAACGCTGTTTGATCTTGGGCGGTTTGTACGCAGCTTAGGTTTTTTTGATCTATTTGGATTCTTGCCAGAATTTTTGCAATATGACGATCTTTATCTGATTGAAACGTCGTTGGTTCAGTATCTGCAACAGCCATTGCAGGAGCCAGCAAACTCGCACAATAAAGCACTGTAAATAAAATCGATTTTGTAAAATTCATAGATCCTCCGCAAGGGTTTGGTAAACGAGTGAAAATCTTTAATTCACTTGAAAAACTACGCTGTAAGAGCCGACGTGTCAAATGATAAATTCCGTTAGGGTAAGAACTGTGAGGTGGATTCATGTCGGGCTTTCCTGCCTAGCCCCCGGCGGGTAAATGCAAATTAGCTCCTGGCGAATTTGTCGCTACTGACGACTGGAGTGCAAGCTTTGCTTGTGCCAGCAGGCGAAGTCTGCACTCCTGATTTAATATTTATTCTGCTGCTTTAGCTGAAAAACCTGCAAAAAACAGCGCCGCAACTATCCCAACCCTTGAAAGTCAAAAATACGGGCGCATTGTTAATATTATCGACGCTTAACAGACGTCTGTCGCGCTGCTGACAAATGTTATTTATTTTCGGCCAGTTCGCGTAAAATCGGGCGTTCAAAGTTCCATTAACGCTTTCAGGAAATACCATGAAAAAGATTCTTTTCTTAACTGTTTTATTGTCGGCAACAACGGCTTTTGCTGAGGATGCCAAAGACGAATGGCAAAACACCACGCTTTCCGATGCCACGATTAAGAAAATTCAGGAAGCCGGGTATCAATATAAAAAGTGCGTTTCAGATGAAATGCAAAAGCCCGCTCATCAGCAGCAGGAAAGCCGCAACGCCACGGAAGCGATCATGAAGCAATGTGAGTCGGTTTTATCAGGGATGCGCGAAGTTTATTTGGCTGAGAAAGTGCCAGGAACTATTGCCGACCGCCATTTAAAACAGATGCGCATGAAAACCACGCGTACTGTTTTGCAAGAGATGATGTTTAGTGAAGCGGCCAGAAAATCAGGCCAATAATGACAACTGAGAGTCTCGTAATGAATACTTATGCAATCGATTTATCATTGAAACCCACTACCTTCGATTTATGGCATGTTTGTTTGGCGGGTACGGTTGTGCTGTTGTCGCTGATGTTAATCGTGTTATTGCTGTTGATGGTGATTGGTCGGGCTCGTTGCAAGAAAAAATCGGCCATGCAGCCAGCTGAACCGGCGGT
>JANYKK010000369.1 GCA_025361585.1 Methylobacter sp.
GTCACATCGTCCTCGCCTTCATGGCGGGCCTTGATGATGTCCTTTATTTCATCGACCGCCTTGTACATGTCCGGCTTGGATTTGGCTTCAACCAGCACCCGAAATAATGAGTGCGTGTCGAACAAAGCCTGTGCGGAAGCCACCGGGATGATCACGATTTCGTCAAAATCGATGCCGACCGATTGCCCTTCCGACGCCAGTACGCCGATCACCCTAAAACGCCGGTCATTGATGCGCAGCCATTGCCCCAATGCCGGTTGATTGGCAAACAGTTCATTGCGGATGGTTTGGCCGATCACGCAAACCGACAGGGATTTATCGATCTCGGTTTGCGGCAGGAAACTGCCTTGCGCCACGGTCAAACGGCGCACTCGTCTTAAGGCGGACGTTGAACCTACAACATTGGTTTCGCGCTCCAGGCCTTGCGAAGATACCGGCGCGGAACCGACGGTCAGCGGTGCGATGGCGGCAATATGGCGACTGCGGAATAAGGCCTCGGCATCGTCCAGCGTTAAATCCCTGGGCGTTTCGCCAAACAGCGGCGGCTGTCCGCCCGTGGTTTCGGTGCGTCCCGGCAACACAATAACCAGATTCGTACCCAAGGCTTCAAACTCATTAACTACATAACGACGGGCGCTTTCGCCCAAGGCCGTCAACACCGAAACCGAGGCGACGCCAATACTCATCGCCAGGATAATCAACCCTGCGCGTAAGCGCTGGGTGCTGATGGCGGCTAATGATTGGGTTAATGTGTCTTTAATGAGCATGATTTATCCTGACTTGGTTTATCACCCTATCTGCCCATCGACAATACGAATTTTCCGCCGCGCCCGGTCGCCCAAACTTTGGTCATGGGTAATAATCGCCAGCGTTACGCCTTGCTGATTAAGCCCTTCCAGCAACTCGATAATTTCCTTGCCGGATTTGCTGTCGAGATTGCCTGTCGGCTCGTCCGCCAATAAGATTGAAGGCCGCATAATCATCGCCCTGGCAATCGCGACACGCTGTAGCTGTCCGCCGGAAAGCTGATCCGGCCTGTGGTCGGCCCGGTCTTGCAGACTGACTGAGGCCAGCGCCTCCTGCACCCGTTGCTTGCGCTCCTTAACCTCTACGCCTGCCAGTATCATTGGCATTTCTATATTTTCAGCAGCAGACAAACGTGGAATCAAATGAAAAAACTGGAACACAAAACCGATGTTTTCGCGGCGGACTTTGGCTAGTTCATCATCGCTAAGTTGGGTGACCAGCTGATCGTTTAACAAGTAGCGGCCTGAGCTAGGTTGGTCAAGCAGGGCTATCACATTCAATAAAGTTGATTTGCCGGAACCCGACGGCCCCATCACCGACACATATTCGCCTTTATCGATGGTGACGTTGATGTCAGTCAAGGCATGGACGGTCTGCTCGCCTACCTGGAAATAACGGTGGATATGTTCCAGCCGGATCATTTTTGTACGCGGGCATAAGCGCCAGCAACTACGCCTTCCCGCCCCACCGTCAACACGACTTTATCGCCGACATTCAAGCCCGACAGCACTTCCACGGTATTCCAGTTAACCAAACCCGGTTTAAAACTACGCTCTTCCAGCAAGCCGTCTTCATGCATCACCAACACCCGATTGTTTTCCAACACCGCCTCGGCTGGGACTCTGAGCGCTTGGGGTTTGCTGGACAGCAAGACTTCAATATCGGCGCTGTAGCCGGGCAGCAAACCGTTTAGGTCTTTCGGGTCGGTCAATTTGACTTCAACCTCTACGGTGCGCGCCTGCTTTTCCTTTTCCAACACATAGGGCGCGATGCGGCTTACCGTGCCGGAGCAACGCTTATCAGTGAAGGCATCCAGTGTCACGCAGGCGCTCATGCCGATTTTTATCTGCGGCGCATCCACTTCATCAATCGGCGCGGACACATACAGGCAGCTGACATCCAGCAAATCAATAGGCGGCAAGGTCAGAATACCGGGCGGCGACGGCGTGATAAATTCACCCAGTTCGGTGTTGATCTCGGCCACAGTGCCGTCAAAAGGCGCGAGAATCAGGGTGCGTTCGACTGCGGCCTGAACCGCATCGCGATTAGCCTTGCTGACGGCGATGGCTTCAAGGGCCGCATTGCAGGATGCCCGCTTGGCGCGCGCGCCAGTCGCTTTAATATCGACCTGTTCTTCAGAAACAATATGATCCATTTTCTGCAAGCGCAGCATCCGATCAGCCTCGCGTTCAGCGCCTGCGCCCAGCTGGCAAGCTTGTTCAGCCGATGCCCGGTTGGCTCTGATTTGCGCGTCCTGCAATGTGGCCTGCGCCTTCAGATCCTTGTTCCATACCTCCAGCAGCAACTGATTTTGTTTGACGCTGTCGCCTTCCTTGACGTGCAACTCGGCAACCTGCCCTCCTGTCGCAGGCGCAAGATAGGCGCGCCGACAAGCTTTAACCGTACCGACGCGGGTATTAGACACCGTCGCCCTGACCTCGCCTTGTTCTAAAGTAACAATTTCGACATCAACAAATTTCGGCGCTTTGGTGGAAAAATAAATGACCATAATCAGCGCAAGGCCGACGATGATAATGAGCGGTTTTTTACCCAGTAAAGTCATAGTTAGCTGCCCCAAAAAGTCCTGTCCTGTTTTTCTTAAATTGTAACAGGGACAAAATAGTTACGGTTAACTATAATCAATGTGCCTGTCTAGTCAGAATCAGCCATCAAACCCTCCCGGTCTGCGTGGCAAAGTTTCCTAACGGCGCATACCATAACAATTGATGGTTACCTTTACCGGAGATTTACTTTGAAACAACTTTTAGCATTGATTTTCATAGGCCTGCTGAACAACAGCGCCTTTGCCAACGACACCGTTATCGAAGTGATCCCGTTAACCAATCGACCGGCGTTCGAGATACTGCCGCTGCTAGCGCCGTTGCTTGGCAATACCGCCCAGCTGATTGATAACGGTTCCAATCTGCTGGTCAAGACTACGCCAGACCGTCTGGACGAAATCAAATCCATCGTCAAGCAACTGGATGTGCGCCAGAGCAATCTGGTCATCACCGTTATGCAAAGCAGGCAGACTAACGCCGATGAACTTAACGCGGCGGCCAGGGCCCAACTGAATGTGCCGATCGATGACCCATCGCAATCCGGCGGCAGGATAATCGGTCATTTGTATCAGACCCAAGCCAAGGGTGCCGATGAAAGCACCCAGACCATCCGCACGATGGAAGGCGTACCGGCTCATATCAAGGTGGGCAATATTTATCCAAGGCAAAGCGCTTCAACCTACGGTTACGCCGCAACAACCGAACTGACCGAGGCGACCACCGGCTTTGCGGTAACCCCCAGACTGGCAGGCCAACAAGTCATTCTTACCATATCGCCTTGGTCGGATAAAATGAACGGTCGTGGACAAATCGAAACCCAGAATGCGCAATCAACCTTCAGAATTAACCTTGGCGAATGGATAGAACTCGGCGGCGTTGGCGAAAATACCAGCAGCAGCTCAAACGGCGCTCTGGTTAATACGCGCCAAACCGGCGGAAGCCAGATGCATATTTTGGTTAAGGTTGACAGGGCGGATTAGTTCGCCAGCGCGTCCAGCGCCAGTCCGAGTTCCGCACAAAGCGCTTCATATTTAGCCCAGATAGCCGGACTATCAAGGCGCTCGTCGGTTTGGGCGTATTCTTTCAGCAGCGCCGTTTTAGCCTGATCCGACAGGCCCGCCTCCCCCATCGGATACAGGATGTTGTCTTCTTTATAAATATGTTCCGTCAACAGCCGCGCATACTGGGCGGCATTATCCGCCAACGTAGTTAAAGCTTTTTCCTGCACAGCCTGCTCCATGTTTCGAACATAGCCCCTGGCTTTATCGTGCTCCATCAGCATTTGCGGAACCGGGTTGCAGTGCGTCAATACGCCGGGAACCCCGAGATAGCGGAACAAAATATCTTCCTCTTTGGCATGGTGGAAATGATCGGCAAATTCATGGATAAAGTCTATGAAGCAAGCCGCTTTCTCCAGCAACAATGGCGCGTCGGGGTGCTTAAGACTGAATGCAGCATAGCGTTCCATTAAATCGACGTATTTTAAAATCAGCTGATGTTCTTTCATCAGATTTTCGGTGGCTAACATGGTTTGATATTCCTTAAAGCACGTGTAAAAGTTAGATTCGACATATTAACATTTATCCAAGAAAAATCATTTTGCCCACGAAATACGCAAAAAGCACGAAAATTTCCAAAGGAATTAGAATTGCCGAGTCTCATTTTTGTGCCTCATAGTTCCGTTAACGTCCCCAAATAGGCATAGCCCCTGGTAAAATGTACAATAAGCACTTAAACACCTTGTAACGCTCAAGGTTGATACAACCCTACATTAAGGAAAGCAATGAATAACCTCCCAAAATGTCCCAAATGCGGCTCAGAATTCACCTACGAAGACGATAGCATGTACGTCTGCCCTGAATGCGCACACGAGTGGCCAAAAGCTGGGACAGCCGAAGATAGCAGCGATGTCCGTATCGTTAAGGATGCAAACGGCAACGTATTGCAAGACGGCGATAACGTCACCGTAATCAAAGACCTTAAAGTCAAAGGATCGTCATCGGTAGTCAAAGTCGGCACTAAAGTCAAAATCATCCGTCTGGTCGACGGTGACCATGATATTGATTGCAAAATCGACGGTATTGGTGCGATGAAACTTAAATCAGAGTTTGTTAAAAAGGTCTGATA
>JANYKK010000370.1 GCA_025361585.1 Methylobacter sp.
TCCGCTGCATGGCGTTACCTTGGAAACGATACTCAAGGAGCTGGTAGCCGATTACGGCTGGGCCGAACTGGGCAGGTTGATCGACATCCGATGTTTTAATAACGACCCCAGCATCAAATCGAGTTTGAAGTTTTTAAGGAAAACGGACTGGGCGAGAAAGCAGGTTGAAGAGTTGTATCTTTCAAGAAAAGGCAGCTGAATATTATGTTTTCAGTGGTGTAGGGCGGTTTCGCGCAGCAAACCGCCACACACGCACAACGCCGATGACAGCCTGACGATGTTGCGGCGGATTGCCTGTGGCGAATCCGCCCTACAAATGAACCGCCTTACAGCGTTAATCATCTTTGTGCCAATCAGCCATTCCATCGCAATGATTGCAGCCAGCAACATAACTATCTTCCATATCGCCAGTATTGAGTTCATTACACCAACCACAAGCTTCTAGTGATTCAAACACACCGAAACAGCTTGCACAAATCCACTCATCATTTTCAGTGCGCACTACAGTATGGTAGCCATCACAGTCACTACAGTTTCCTTCGCCCCAAGAGTCATCACCTTCCATTGCTGCGATATGTGCAGCGCCGCTATCAATTAAAGCACCTGCAACATCCTCTGGTTCAAGATGTTTCCCACATGATTGACACTGACCAAAACCCTCTTCCTTGAGGGTTACAGTCTCTCCGCACTCTGGGCACTGCTGTATGTTTAAACTCTTTTCGGCAAGACCACAGACCAAGCATTTTGCTTCATAGATCGTATTTTCGTCTTCACAAAGTTCCTGGGCTTCAAAACCGCAAGATGGACATTCATCATATTGAATACCTTTCTTCTTATTTTCCTCAATCTGTGGTTTTAGGTTATCGAATATTACTTGAAGGAACTCATGTAGCCTTCTTAATTTTTCGTCCAGTTCCGCGATTTTATCATCCCATGATGAAAATTCTTTTTTCCATTTGGCGATAAGAAGTTGATGCAAGAAAAACCATGCCTTTAGTTGTTTCTTAACAATGTCCCGTTTGAATTTCCCACTTTCTTCCTCAGAATGTGCTTCATGAAAAAAATGAACCATTTTGTTTCTGTCGTTAGCTACTTCTTTAAAAGCGTCTAGTTCTGCTTTAGCTAGGCCGCTACGTACTATTTTTCTAAGCTTATTTGCCGCCTCAGTTAGTGTAACTGACTGAAAATCACCAACAATAAATTTATCCCAGTCTGCTTCCTGCCTTTGAGAAATAACTAATGACCAGTGCTCTTTCATTAGTCGAGCCTTGACGAAAAGCTCTACTGCCGCATAAAAGTGAATGACCGAATATTTAGGTTGGCCTTCTATTTCTGAGATAGCTTTAAAGAGAAAGTCAAAAGCATTCTCAACCAATCGGCTAAACATTTCTTCATTATTCATACTTGCCGATCACTCCTCTGTGAGGCATAACGTAGAGCTAACCGGGCGCGGCCTGGAAAGCTGAAAAATAAAACCGCATTGTAACCGCGCTCCGGTTGAGCGCCATGTTAGGCTAGATGCGTAATTACAAGACCTCCTGTGTTGTTCAATCATAGCGCAGGGTGGTAAGCGTAGCAAGCATTGACATAAACCCTCAAATTGAATACTATAAGTAGCAATAAAACATCGTGATCTTACGAAAATATGCCTCGTCAAAAGCCGACTTATGGAGCATCGAGAATGAATGAAATAGCACAAGTGATTGATTTATTTGATACAGTGATGCCGTCGCTCGGCATTCGATTGACTGAGACCGCAGGAAATCGTTGCGAGCTGCACGTTGGTGATGCTCGTCAGCTTCTTGCGCAAATGCCCGACGGTCATTTTGATTGCATTGTAACCTCTCCTCCATATTGGGGACTACGGGACTACGGTGTCACGGGCCAGATTGGGGCAGAAACTACTGTCGATGAATACATTGCCGATCTTGTGAGCCTGTTCCGCGAAGCGCGGCGGACTCTTGCCGATGATGGCACTCTATGGTTGAACATTGGGGATAGTTATACGTCGGGTGGCCGCACTTGGCGAGGTGCTGACGCAAAGAATAAAGGTCGTGCAATGGAGTATAGGGCACCTACTCCGGTGGGTCTCAAACCAAAAGACTTGATTGGTGTTCCTTGGAAGCTGGCTTTCGCACTTCAGGCTGATGGTTGGTATCTCCGCACAGACATCATATGGAACAAGCCTAACTGCCAACCTGAAAGCGTAAAAGATCGCCCGACCCGCTCTCACGAGTACTTGTTTTTTTTCTCGAAATCAGAGAAATATTACTACGACTGGCAGGCGATCATGGAGCCAGCATCCGATCCGAAACAGAAAACGAAGAATCGCCGTACTGTTTGGAATATTACGACTGAGCCTTATCCAGGTAGCCACTTCGCGGTATATCCGCGTGCCCTCGTGCGCCTTTGTGTCGCTGCGGGTTCTCGTGAAAATGGCCGCATCTTAGACCCATTTTTTGGGTCAGGGACGACGGGAGTAGTTTGTAATGAACTGGGAAGGCATTGTGTTGGGATTGAACTGAATACTGAGTACGCAGATTTGGCGTGTGAGCGCCTACTAAGAGGTCGGTGATCCGAATATCCAAGTCGCATGAACTTTACAAAGGTTTTTACGTAGATTCTTGATCTGGAGTTTGCGTTCAGTCCCTCCGTCGAAGTAAAGAGCGTATTTCAGCTGTCCGGCAGCATCTTTTACATAGCCGTATCCGGGTTTAGGGTTCTGTCTGCTATCTTCGCGGACTTCCATCTGGCAGTTTGACGCTTCGAGCATCAGTGCCTTTGGAATCTCCACAAGTTCGTAGCAAACCTGTGCGGGATTTGTATTAAGGCAGCGTAATGTGAAGATGCGTTCATAGCTTCGCATGTGTTCAAGAAACAGATCTCGCAGCAAGGGAAGTTTCCATTCGCCTTTGCCTAGTTCCATCCATTTGCTGACGTGGATTGAATCCTCTTTGATATTTGCCGCTGCTTCGGTTTTCAGGCTAACCGGTATACCAGCAATAGTAATGTCATGCCCTCGATTGGTTCGGCTTTTCACAAGTTGTGCCGGGATACCTGAATCATTCAGCGCGGCTTCAAGGGCAAACTCAAAACGATCCTTGCTTAGTGCTTGACGACTTCCCGCATGGTGACTCAGAAGGCGGTCGCCAAGATTATCCAGCACTGCTTGCGTGATGGTATCCGAATCTAAGGAACGCCAGTACTTTCGTGGCGCGCCAAACGCCAGAATTGTTGCTTTAATCCATTGCTGCTGAGTTGGCGTGAGGCGACGTAGCGCGTCAACAATCTCGCCAATTTCCTTTTCCGTGATGCTCATTCAAATTCTCCCATCTGCATGTTATTCGATGGGCTTTCGTGTTTGGTGAGCAATTCCGGGACAGATACACCTAGAGTTTCCGATAAGACCTCAAGTGTACTGAGAGTGACATTTCGTTCGTGGCGCTCAACTGACCCAATGTATGTGCGATGCAAATCGCATTGCGCGGCCAATTCTTCTTGAGAGAGCGCCTTTTCCTTACGAAACGTTTTGATGTTCTCGGCAAGTATTGCCCGAAGAGAGTTACTCGATTTTCTGACCATGCTCAAGCCCTAGCTAATTGGGTTGAGATTATCAGGAAATGATGACCATAAGTCGACAGACTATAGGTAGCAATTAGAGCTTCCCAACTCCGGGAAGACGGAGGTTGCCTAACTAATATTAACCATCCTAATAGACGCAAAACATTGCGTCATTTTGATGGCTAATAATTTTTAAAAGTAAAAAATCATTTTTATTTCAAACTGTTGTGTAAATTTAGCGCGTCCTAAAATAAATTCAGCTGGCGTCATATAAAAGTACGCGCGGACTAAGTATAAACACTTGCAGCAAATAAGAACAATAAACTTAAACGTTAGTCAACCTCAACATACGCGGTTCCACAGGCTGCCCGATGTACTGGGCTAACGAAACGCGCTGACTGAAATTGATTTTCCGGCTGTCAATATTAACGATGTTAAAACGGTTTGATGTATTATTT
>JANYKK010000023.1 GCA_025361585.1 Methylobacter sp.
GTTTCCAAATCACGAATTTCACCCACCATGATGATGTCAGGATCTTGCCGTAAAAAAGCGCGTAAGGCACTGGCAAAGGTCAGGCCGGCTTTAGGATTCATATTGACCTGATTGATCCCTTCTACGGTAATTTCCACCGGGTCTTCGGCAGTGGAGATGTTGCGCTCCATGGTGTTAAGGATATTCAACCCCGTATAGAGCGTAACCGTTTTACCGCTACCCGTCGGCCCAGTTACCAGCACTAAACCGTAAGGCTTATTAATAGCCTCAAGGAAAATCCGTTGTTGTTCCGGCTCAAAACCCAGTTTTTCAATGCCCAACTGGGCGCTGGTAGGATCCAGAATACGCAGTACGACTTTTTCGCCGAACAGGGTAGGGCAGGTGTTTACCCGGAAATCAATCGCACGATTTTTGGATAAGGTCATTTTGATACGACCATCCTGTGGAACACGGCGTTCGGCAATATCCATTTTAGACATGACCTTGATGCGGGAGACGAGTCTACCTGCGATACTGGGCGGCGGCGAGGCAACTTGGCGAAGTATGCCGTCCGACCGATAACGGATACGGAACGTTTTTTCGTAGGGTTCCATGTGTATATCGGATACCCCCTGTTTGATGGAGTCCAGCAGTATTTTGTTGACGTAACGAACAATAGGAGCCTCGTCAGCCTCTGATGTAACGACATCGGGTTTAGTGGTGTCCTCATCGCCTCCGGTGATGTCCAGGTTGTCCAGATCCTCATCCATGTCATTCATTGAGGTATCGGCGGCCTCTAAGGAGACTTCGATAGCTTTGATAAGCTTGTCTTCTTCAACCAGAATGGCTTCTGGATTAAGACGGCTATGGAACTTTATGTCATCCAACGCGTGAAAATCGGTCGGGTCGGAGACTGCGACAAACAGTGTTTTGCCTCTGGCGAACAGAGGTAGCGCATGACATTTACGGACTAGCTTTTCATTGACCAGATGCATAGGGAGTCTGCGGATGTCAATGGCATCCAGGTCAAAAAAAGGCACGCCGAATTCTTGCGAGGCTCGGGAAGCTATGGTCTTGCCGTCAATGAGCTTATTGCTAATCAGATAGCGAATTAGCGGGATTTGGTTTTTTTGCGCTTCCTGGCTATGAGTTTTTGCATCGGTTTCAGTTAGCAAACCTTTATCGATCAAGCACCGTGTAAGTCCACTAAATTGTATATCTGTTGATGCGGTATTCATAGGATGGTTGCTTTGTCAGTTGTTTGCTCAAATATAGATGAAAAAGGTACAAGGTACAAGGCGCAAGACTAAAGGGAGCAGTCTTGCGCCTGCCGTTCTTATAACGCCCGAATTTTATGTTGCTGCTGTTCAAGATTGTTCAGCATCGAGCGCAAATCGGCCAGCTTGGCTTTTTCCTTATCGATAACATCCGGCGGGGCTTTATCGACGAACGCCGGGTTGTTTAATTTGCCTTCGACGCGGGGCAGGTCGTTGTTGATTTTTTGGATTTCTTTCTCCAGTCGCGCCAGTTCCGCTTCCTTGTCGATTAAGCCCGCCATCGGAATCAGGATTTTCAACTCGCCGACTAAAGCCATCGCCGATTCCGGCGCGGTTTCAGTATTGTTTAACCAGATTATCGACTCCAGCTTGCCCATTTTTCGCAAATAAAGCTGGTTGTCGCTTAAGTTTTGTTGGTCGGCGACAGAGCCGTTTTGCAGCAATACCGGTAATGGCTTGTTGGGGGCAATATTCATTTCACCGCGAATGCGGCGTATACCCAGGATAAAATCCATCACCCAGTTGGTTTCGGCAATTGCGTTATCGTCGATTTGTGTTTCATCGGCAACCGGGTAAGGTTGCAGCATGATGGTTGGATCATTCTTTCCTGTTAATGGCGCGACCCGTTGCCAGATTTCTTCGGTGATAAACGGCATGATCGGATGTGCCAACCGTAAAATTGACTCCAAAACTGTCAGCAGGGTTTTACGGGTGCCGCGTTGCAGTGGTTCATCGCCGGATTGCAGCGATATTTTTGCCAGCTCCAGATACCAGTCGCAGTACTCATTCCAAGTGAACTCATAAATAGCCTGAGCCGCCAGATCGAAGCGGTAGTTTTCAATGGCGCTACTGGTCACTGCGGTAACCTGATGTAACCGGGAAGTAATCCAGCGGTCAACTTGGCTGTATTTGCAAGGTGCGCCGGATAAGCCGTTATCCTGCTCTTCCGTGTTCATCAGCACATACCGCGCCGCGTTCCAAAGTTTGTTGCAGAAATTGCGGTAACCTTCGGTGCGGGCAAGGTCGAAACGAATATCCCGGCCTGTCGATGCCAACGAAGCAAAGGTAAAGCGCAACGCATCGGTACCGTAGGACTGGATGCCGTCCGGGAAATGCTTGCGCGTATCCTGCTCGATTTTCTTTGCCAAATGCGGCTGCATCATGCCGGAAATACGTTTTGCCACCAAAGCTTCCAGCTCAATGCCGTCAATGATGTCAATAGGGTCGAGCACATTGCCTTTGGATTTGGACATCTTTTGCCCTTCGGCATCGCGCACCAAGCCGTGGATGTAGACTTCCTTGAACGGCACTTCGCCCTGAAATTTTAGGCCCATCATAATCATCCGGGCGACCCAGAAGAAGATGATGTCAAAGCCGGTTACCAGTACGCTGGTCGGGTAATGCTTGGCCAATTCGGGAGTTTGTTCCGGCCAGCCCAGCGTGGAAAAAGGCCACAGTGCTGATGAAAACCAAGTATCCAGTACATCTTCATCCTGCTTCAGCACATAGCTTTCGGGCAGCTTATGTTTGGCGCGGACGGCCTGTTCGGAGTTGCCGACATAAACATTACCCAGTTCGTCATACCAAGCCGGAATGCGGTGCCCCCACCAGATTTGCCGCGAGATGCACCAGTCCTGGATATTGCGCATCCATTCAAAATAGGTGTTTTTCCAGTTGTCGGGCACAAACTTGATGTCGCCGTTTTCAACAGCGGCAATCGCAGGCTCCGCCAGCGGCGCAACCTTGACGTACCATTGGTCGGTCAACAGCGGTTCGATCACGCTGTTGGTGCGGTCGCCGCGCGGCACCATCAATTTGTGGTCAACGATTTTTTCCAATAAACCAGCCGCATCGAGATCGGCGACTATTTTTTTGCGCGCTTCAAATCGGTCAAGTCCACAGTATTTGGCCGGAATCAGGTCGTTTTCGGCTTCATCGTTGCTGCGTATCGCTGCGTCAACAGTGAAAAGATTAATCAAGCCGCCATGCGGCAAATCCTGGATAACCGAGTTATGTCGGTGGCGCGTCCAGACCTCGTAATCGTTAAAATCGTGAGCCGGGGTAATTTTGACACAACCAGTACCGAATTCAGGATCGACATATTCGTCGGCAATAATCGGAATACGGCGGCCGGTTAGCGGCAGTTGCACGAACTCACCGAGCAGATGTTTATAGCGCTCGTCATTGGGATGTATTGCTACCGCCGCATCGCCGAGCATGGTTTCAGGACGGGTGGTCGCAACGATCAAATGCCCCTGGCCGTTCGACAGCGGATAACGCAAATGCCACATGGAGCCGTTTTCTTCTTCCGACAACACTTCCAGATCAGAAACGGCGGTATGTAAAACCGGATCCCAATTGACCAAGCGCTTGCCGCGATAAATCAGGCCTTCTTCATACAGCCGGATAAACACTTCCTGCACCGCATCGGACATGCCCTTGTCCATCGTGAAGCGTTCTTTATCCCAGTCCAAGGAAGAACCCATACGCCGCAACTGGCGGGTAATCGTGCCGCCTGATTCTTCCTTCCATTCCCAGACTTTTTCCAGGAATTTTTCGCGTCCCAGATCATGGCGTGTCTTGCCTTCGGCATTACATAGCCTTTCAACCACCATTTGCGTGGCGATGCCCGCATGGTCGGTGCCCGGCTGCCACAAAGTGCTACACCCCTTCATTCGGTGGTAGCGGGTTAAGGCATCCATGATGGTATCTTGAAATGCATGGCCCATATGCAAACTGCCGGTGACATTGGGCGGCGGAATCATGATGCAATAGGATTCACCTTCCGGCTTGGCCACTGCCGAACCTGCTCCAGGCAGGTTTCCGGCAACACCATCTCTGGCGCTAAAGTAGCCTTTTTCTTCCCAGGTTTGATACCAGCGTTGTTCGATTGAATGCGGGGCGTATGTTTTTTCCATGGATGCGTTATTGTTGTCGTGTAAAGTAGCTATTTTAGCAGGATTAAGGTGGTGGATTTGATTATGGGTTTTGTAGCCATTTGGCAATGTTGTTTCTTATTCTATTAAGTCTGAGAGCATCAAGAGTCCCCAGCTTGCCTACAAAAATGTTTTTAGTAACAACGGCCAACCTGCTCGTGCGTATCAGGCTGGACTGCTTTAAGCCTGTTTGCTGGAAATCCGGCTCTTCCAAGTTAATAATTTCATCCAGGTCTGGAATGACTTGATGAAGCTGGTTGGAAATCATGCAGATAAGCCAATCATCAAATTTCCCAGGCAGTTTTCGAAGTATAAGTGCAGGGCGGAGTTTTCCGTCTTGTTGATCTACTTGAGGAAAACAAAAAAGGACAATCTGACCTTCTGAAATCATCAGTATGTTTCTTTCAAATCAGAAACAGCATAAGTGGAGTCTTCATTTTCCATGCCTCTCATTGCAGATGTAATAGAAAAACTATTCCAATTGCTGGACTCTTCTTTTTCCGTTTTTAGTTTTAGGTATTCTACAAAATCAAGTACTTCCTGCTGCTTGGATTCAGGTAATGAAGCTGCTGTCGCTGATATTTTTTCCGATAAATTCATATCTGTCTCCGGTTGAACCTAAAAAATCAGGTTAGGTTAGTGATAGTATAAACCAACATTTGCGGCTACCAGTCTTTATGCGTCGTAACTGTCATGCCTGACTGTTGATACTGCCGATAACGGTTCCTGCCCGCTTCTTTGGTTGTTTCGCTATTATCCAATATTTCAAGTATGCGCTCGGTTTGCGGCCCTATGTTGGGATAGCGCGAAGACAGATTGAACAGGATTCTTTGCCAGTGCTCGGGCGCAGTCAGCGAACCGATCAGGATGACGTGCTCTGTCGCCGCGCTCGCTCCCGGCGAGCCTGCGGCATACACACCATCCCTGGCGATATCGGGCAGCTCGCCGTTATATATCTGATGCGGAATAAAACTGCCCGCCCTGAAAGCCCAGAGCAGGTCGTCTATGATTCGGCTTTGTTCGGCATTATCGGTCAGCACATAACAGAAACTGCCGCTACGGTAAGCCTTTTCGATCAGTTTGCAGGCGAACAGATACCGGTCTTCCAGCGATTCCGTCGGCAGTATGTAAAAGCTGACTTCAGCCACTGATAGATTGCGCCCGGTTAATCAGGTATTGGACTAATAAAGAGACAGGGCGACCGGTTGCTCCTTTGGTTGGGCCGGTGCGCCAGGCGGTGGCAGCAACGTCCAGATGCGCCCAGCGGAATTTTTCGGCAAATCGCGCCAGAAAACAAGCGGCGGTAATGGTGCCTGCATCCTTGCCACCGGAATTGCTCATGTCGGCGAAATTGGATTTAAGCAGCTCCTGGTATTCTTCCCAGAGCGGCAAGCGCCAAGCGCTGTCGTTGGCGATCTCACCGGCCGCAACCAGCTCATTGCATAAGGCATCGTCATTGCCGAGCACGCCCATGGCTACGCGGCCTAAAGCGACGCCAACCGCGCCGGTCAGCGTGGCGATGTCTATCACCACCTCGGGGTTGTAGCGTTCGGCATAGGTCAATGCGTCGCACAGCAGCAGGCGACCTTCGGCATCGGTGTTTATGATTTCGATGGTTTTGCCGGACATGCTGGTCACAATATCGCCTGGTTTATTGGCGTCGCCGTCGGGTAAGTTTTCCGATGACGGAATCAGGCCGACGATATTCAGCGGCAATTGCATTTGCGCTACGGCAAGCAAAGTGCCCAGCACAGAAGCGCCACCGCACATGTCATATTTCATTTCCTCCATACCTGCGGCCTGTTTTAACGAAATACCGCCCGCATCGAAGGTGAGGCCTTTGCCGATCAGCACGATAGGCTGGGCGTTTTCATCGCCGCCTTGATAACTCAGGGTGATAAATTTTGCGGGCTGGCGACTGCCGCGCGAGACCGACAGAAAAGAACCCATGCCCAAAGACGCCATGTCGGATTCTTCCAGAATTTTAACGTCCAGGCTGGCGTATCTTTTACTCAGCGCTATCGCCTGTTCGGCAAGATAGGTCGGCGTGCAGATATTGCCCGGCAAATCCCCCAGGTACTTGGTCAAATCCGTGGCTTCTGCTACAGCCTTGCCTTGCAGCATCCCGGAATGCGCCGAATCGCGTTCGCTTTCCGTCGCGGCAATGGCGATTTTTTGCAGCTTGCTTTCGGTTTCCTTATCGGACTTGGTGTGGGTGAACTGATACGCGGCATCGCTAAAAACTTCGATGATATGCCGTGACTTCCATTGCCAGTCGCGGTCTGTCACGTCGCATTCCGCCAAGCAGCAGACCACCGATTTGATTTGCGGCTTTTTCAGGCTGTTGACCGCAGCCAGCAGGGCTTTCTTGTAGTTTTTGCCGGATAAAGGTTTGTTCTCGCCCAGACCGACCAGCAAAATGCGTTCGATCTTGCTGCCTGGAACGGCGTTGATCAATACAGTTTCGCCGTTTTTACCGCTTAGGTCGCCGCGGCTGACGATGGCGTTAATTAGCCCGTTGGTGCTGTTGTTAAGGGCGGTTGCCGACGGACTGAGCTGTTGGTCTTGATAAACGCCGACAATAACGCAATCGCATTGCAGGTCTTCTAATGGCGCGGTTTCTATTGAATAGTCCATGACTTAACTCCGTTATTTGTTGAATAGTGCAATATCTTGAGTGGGCCGGAAAACAGGGCGCTACAAGATGGGACGTTTAGCTGGGATTATACAACACAAAGATTGGTTTTTGATTGGGGAGAGGCGGTTGGTGGTAAATTGGATTTTATAGGTTCACCACGAAGGCACGAAGGACACGGAGTTTTTACTCAAACCTTGCTGAATAAATTTGCTGAGTTTATTGCCTAGAGCGAGGCGATCAGAGATGATAGGCGGAAACTATGTAATAACTTGATAGCCATACAAGGGAAAAGGATGGGACCTATAGCTCTTTTTGATAAATCATTCCTTCAATCGCTGAATCAGGACGAGGCAGTTTGGTTTGATCAGTTTTATATTCCAAATATATCGCCTCTTTTTTACGTCGAGACGCTAGCGGATTTAGATAAGGAAATGAGCCACGGGCGAACGGCAGAGCAAGTAGTTGGTGAAATTGCCTCAAAAACTCCGGAGCTCAGCGGAGTCCCGAATGTACATCATCAGGAGTTGCTGCTTGCAAATTTAATGGGCCAGCATATCTCCATGACAAAAAGGCCAATTGTGGCGGGTGGAAGGCCTGTTGAGTCAGGAGGAAAAAAAGGTGTAAACATAGATGTCTCGCCAGAAGCAAAAGCATTTTTCAGATGGCAAAATAGCGAATATCTCCAGATAGAAAGGGAATTTGCTAGCACTTGGCGAACGCGCTTAAAGTCAATGACTTTTGAAAGTTCCGCAATATACGTTAAGAAACTTGGCATAGATACACAGCAGTGCAAAAACATCGATGATGCCTATGCGGCAGCTAATCAGATTGTTTCTAGAACGGGAAAGCCCTATGATCTGATTGAGTTTATCGTTAGTGTATTTGACATTCCGAGAGAATATCATCAACTACTAGTACGGGGTTATCAAACCGCGAATTTTCCTCCGCTTAAGTATTACGCTCCTTACGCAGCGCATGTTATAAAAGTTGAGGTTTTCTTTCATATTTCCGTGTCGCGCGGTTTCATATCGGCTGATCGTCCATCTAACAAAATTGATATAGCCTATCTGCATTATTTGCCGTTTTGTTATGTGTTTATCTCCGGCGATAAACTACACAAGAAAATTGCTCCATTGTTTTTGGCTGATGGACAACGGTTTGTGTGGGGGCCTGATCTGAAAGCGGATCTCGCTAGATTGAATGAACACTTTATGGCGTTTCCTGAAACGGTTAGAGATAGAGGGATTTTTTCATTCGCTAGCAAGCCTCCCTCAGAAGGGAATTTTCTAACCGCTAATCTTTGGGATCTAATAAGCACTAGTTGGCGAACAAGTGACAAGAATCATGCACCGTTATCCGAAAAGACTAATGAGAAGCTTTTGAGGCACATCAAAGGATTTACGGAAGCCCCAACCCTCCCGCCTGAAATGGCCCCCGCTTCTGAGGATGAGATTGAAAGCTTGTCTTTACAAAGGTCGATAAGAAAGAAACGGGGTAGTTGGTATCAAATACCTAAGGATTATCAAGAAGACTAACAATGCTGTTAACGTGGACGTATTTTTACGCTGTAAGGCGTATTGACCATGATCCTTTGGGGCTTTCAAATCAATCAAACATAGCCAAGGCCGGAATAAGACCACCCAAGCGTAGCGCGAGGTGGCGTTTCCGGCGGATTCGCGCAGTGTGCGTCGGAAACACCTATTTTCGCTATCGCTCAAACAGGCTTATTCCAGCCTACGGGGCTGCCTTGTACGTCCAGCTTGTCTTGGCTGCCAAGCATGGTAAACTGGACGTCAAATCAAAAACAAGAGGTAAGCTCATGACTGCCATTACGTTTGATACCCATAAATTTGTTCGGACACTCAAGGATGCTGGTGTACCGGAAAGCCAAGCCGAGGCTTTCTCAGAAGCGTTTAAAGAGGCGCAGGGCGAAGCTGATCTGGCAACTAAACGAGACATTGATGACTTAAGACGCGACATTGACGTCTTGCGCCACGATATGGACTCGCGTTTTATTCAAACGGAGCAGCGATTGGTCATTAAATTAGGCGGTCTTATGGCGCTTTCCATTGGCGTTGTTGCCGCGTTGGTTAAGCTGCTTTGAGTATGTCTTCGATCCTTGCGTGGCTAATAGGCGATAGGCGATAGGCGTAAAGGAAGGGCGATTTATGAGCGCGAAAATAAAATACACCAATGAACCGTTGGGCGATGTTAAGGTGATTGCGGATTTCTTACCATCGCCTGCTGAGTTGGCTTTTAATGAGGAAGGCGTTAAGGTTACGTTGGCGCTGAGTAAAAAAAGCATAGAGTTTTTTTTTAAGTCAGAGGCGGCTAAAAACCATACCCAATATCAACGCATGATCCGCCGTTTACTTGATGCTTACGTTGATTCGCACAGTCCAAACGCCAAAACGCTGTAAGGCGTATTGTCTTATGTGGCGATCTTCGATCCTTGCACAGCCAATACACCGGAACGCCCCTCTATTTCTGACATAACCAATTCATGGCATGGCAGTGTAGCGGCATCAATGTCGGCAACATAATCAGCCAGCGTACCGATGTCATCCTCGGCTTTTTGCCACAGTTGCAATAGCTTTTCCATGACCGGCAGCAATTTCATTCCTTCCAGTTCCGCATGCAAGGTATACACATGCCCTTCCGGGCCTGGCTTGCGGCTGGCGGCGAATACGGCTTCATGCACGTTGGCTTCGGTGATGCCGTTGCAGCCGATCAGTTCGTCCAGCGTCGGCAGGGTGGTGGGGATTTGCGGGCATCGGAAGGTCTCGCCTTCCATCTGCGGGATAAACGGGGATTGGCCGCGGCAGTCGCTGGCATAGCGGAAGCCCAGTTGCTGCTCCAGTTGCAGTGCGTGTTTGTTCAACTGCCAGCCGGCCGCGCCATGCACTGTCGGCTGATAACCGAAAATATCCTGAAATGAATCGATGGCCGCCTGCATTTCTTTTTGCGTCCATGCCGCATCGCGGTTGGCGACAAAATCCTGCCAGCGGATATGATCGTAGCAATGGACTCCCACTTCATGCCCGGCCTGTTCGACTTGACGCATGATCTCTCGACCCCTCCGGCCGATATGCGGACCGGGAAGCAAGGTGCCGTAGAGCAAGGTTTTCAGTCCGTAGTGGCTCAGCACCGAGGTGCGCTGAACCTTGCTGAAAAATCCGGGCCTGAATATCCGGCGCAGCGCCCGACCGGTATGGTCGGGGCCGAGGCTGAAAAGAAACGTGGCTTTCACGCCGTAGCGCTGATACAGATCCAGCAATGCGGGTACGCCTTCCAGCGTACCGCGCAGTGTATCCACATCGACTTTCAGCGCTATCTTCATGAAGTCAGGTCTTGATCGATCAGTTCTCTTGCGGCGGCAACTTCATGGCTGTAGGCATCGAAAATTTTGCGCAACGCATCTTCTACAGTGACTTCAGGCTTCCAGCCCAAATCGTCCATGGTATTGCCGATCCAGGGCACACGGGTTTTAACGTCCTGGTAGCCTTTGCCGTAGTACTCGTTGGCGCTGGTATCGATTAATTCGACTTTAGCGGCCAAGTCCCGATATGCAGGATGTTCTTTAGCGATTTTCAGCATCAGCTCAGCAAGTTCTTTAATTGACAAGTCGTTGGCCGGATTACCGATGTTGTATATGCTGCCAGTGGCTTTGCCGGTTTCGTTTTTGATGATGCGTACCAAGGCGTCAATACCGTCGCTGACAAAGGTAAAGCTGCGGCGTTGTTGTCCGCCATCGACCAGTTTGATCGATTCGCCTCGGGCGATATGTCCCAGGAACTGGGTTACTACTCGTGAGCTGCCTTCTTTGGGCGTATGGATGCTGTCGAGGCCTGGGCCGATCCAGTTGAAAGGCCTGAACAGGGTGTAATCGAAGCCTTGTTCCTGTCCGTAAGCGCAGATAACCCGGTCCATCAGTTGCTTGGAGCAAGAGTAAATCCAGCGTTGTTTGTTCAACGGGCCTAATACCAGTTCGGACTCATACGGATGGAATTCATCGTCTTTGCACATGCCGTAGACTTCGGAGGTCGAAGGGAACATGACGCGTTTTTTATATTTCACACAAGCGCGGATGATCGGCAGGTTCGCTTCAAAATCCAGTTCGAAAACCGCCAGCGGGTGAGTCACATAAGTGGCGGGCGTGGCGATCGCAACCAGCGGCAGAATCACGTCGCATTTTTTAATGTGATATTCCATCCACTCATGGTTGATGGTGATGTCGCCTTCAAAGAAATGGAAGCGTTCATTGTCGCGGAATGCTTCAACACGGTTGGACTGCATGTCCATGCCGTAGACATGCCAATCGGTGGTTTCGAGGATGCGTTTTGAAAGGTGATGGCCGATAAAGCCGTTGACACCGAGTATGAGTACGTTCATAAGTTCCTGATGGTTATATTAAAAAAATGGTTGCTACTCAGCAGCCAAAAATAGAACGCTGATGACGCTGATGACGCTGATGACGCAGATAATTAAGATCAAATAAGATTTTTTTGAGTTATCCGTGTTCATCATATTTATCTGCGTCATCTGCGTTCCATTGTATTTAAATGGTGCTGGGTAGTTTATAAAAGTTGTTAGTTGTTTAGAGTTGGTTGCATCGGTTCCCTACCGCTTGCGACACTTCCGACCTCCATGGATGGAGGAAGTGTCGACGACTGCCGGGAGCAGTCGCGGCCACCATCCCTGGCGGTTGGAAATAACTGCTCATTACCGGTTATAGCTATAAAAGCGGCCTGATCCAGCGCTGTTCCGTCGCAGCTAAGCTGTTCGATACGGAAGCGTTTGTTATCGGCGCAGTCGGCGTAAAAATGGCCGTCAGCCCAATAGATGCAAACCTTGCCCGAATGCACAGCGGACTCGTCGCTGTAATGACTGCCGAGCAGGAAAAACCGCTGACCGTTGCTATCGAAGAATGCGCCCGGATAAGGCGGCGCTACGGCCCTGACCAAGTTATGGATGTTCCAGGCCGATAGCTGCCAGTCGATACGGCCGTGTTCAGGCTTGCGGCCCCCGAAATAACTGCCTTGGGCCAGGTTCAAAGGCTTGGGTTCTATCTTGCCAGCTATCAATAACGGCAGGCAGCGATCCAATAGCGTTTTCGCGGCAGGGGTCAGCTTCAAGAAAACATCGTGCGCGGTATCGTTGGGCAAAATAGCAACGGCTTCCTGGTCAATCAACGAACCGGCATCGGGCTTTTCCACCATTTGATGGAGCGTAACGCCGGTAGTCGATTCTCCGTGCAAAACCGCCCAGTTGACCGGCGCACGGCCCCGGTATTTGGGCAGTAACGAACCGTGCAGGTTATAAGCGCCTTTGCTTGGGATAGCCAGCAATTCGGGGCTCAACATATGCCGGTAGTAAAACGAAAAAAACCATTGCGGGCTAAGCTCGGCAATGTGTTTGATGATGTCCGCCTGATTGGGGTTGTCAGGCGTTATCACAGGAATTTGATGCCTGCTTGCCAACTCGGCAACGCTACCGAACCAGATATTTTCCTCGGGATCATCCTGGTGGCTGACTACCAGTTTAATCTCGACCCCGGCTTGCAGCAGGCATTCTATGCCGGTAACGCCGACGTTGTGGTAGGCGAAAACGACGGCTGACGGCTTCATCAAGGCTTGTTGCTCTTGGCGTTATCCAGCACAGCCTTGACCAAATAACGGGGGCGCGAACGGGTCTGGGAATAAATTCGCCCGATGTACTCGCCCAACAGGCCGATACCGAACAACAAAATACCGATTAATAAAAACACAATGGCGAACAGCGTAAAAACGCCTTCCGCTTCAGGCCCAACTGTCAGCCTGCGCCAGCCCAGGTAAGCTACAAACAGCAGCGAGAATATCGAAACGCCGATGCCGATCAGGGAAAAGGCTTGCAAAGGGGCAATGGAAAATCCGGTCATCAAGTCGAAATTGAGATGGATTAACTTGAACAGCGAATATTTCGATTCCCCGGCGGCGCGTTCTTCGTGGTCAATCACGATTTCAGTCGGATTGCCCGCATAAAGATAGGCCAGCGCCGGTATAAAGGTATTGGTTTCGGTGGTGGCTAAAACCGCATCGATAATGTCGCGGTGATAGCCCCGCATCATGCAGCCCTGGTCGGTAATATGTATGCGGGTGATTTTTTCGCGTAAGCGGTTCATTGCCAATGAAGCCCAGTGCCGCCAGAGACTATCTTTGCGCTGCCTACGGATCGTGCCGACATAATCGAAACCGGCATCCATTTGCAGCAGCAGATTGGGGATTTCTTCTGGGGGATTTTGCAGGTCGGCGTCGAGGGTCAGGATATAGTTCCCTTTAGCTCGTTCAAAACCGGCGATCAGCGCCGCATGTTGTCCGGCGTTGGCGCGCAGGTACACGACGCGGGTAATGTCTGGGAATAATTGAAACTGTTTGCGGAGCAATGCGGCTGAGTTGTCGTGGCTGCCATCATCGACAAAAATGACTTCGCAGCGGTGCTTGAGGCTTTTCAGAACGGGATAGAGTCGTTCAAACAGTAACGATAAAACGGCTTCTTCGTTATAGACCGGGATAACGATGGATACTTCCGGTGTTTCAAGATTGTTCGTCATTTATGGGAGTTATAGTTTTAAATCGGTAAAAGTAGGCGGCAAAACTCGGTGCAGCAAATTAATGGCGTTAATTATAATATAAAAAGGTGCTGTTATCCTATTCGGATACGCTTAAGCGCTTCATTAATAAGAGCCATTCAGCAATGAAAGCACTGCCGAGCAGACCTGATCAACGTCTTTTTCCTCCATGCCGGGAAATAGCGGCAGCGTTAAGGTTTGTTCGCCGATTCGTTCGGCATTGGGAAAATCGCCGGGTTCATAGCCGTATTGACGATAAAGCGAGAACAGGTGCATAGCAGGATAATGGATGCCCGCCGTGATGGCTTGTTGCTTGAGCACTTCGAGAGCCTGGTTGCGGCTTAAGCCGATTTTTTCCCAATCGAGCAGGACACAGAACATATGCCAGCTATGGCCTTCCGCGTCGGCAGGCAGCACCAGTGCGTCGTGTTTTGGAAGTTGCTGAAAATAACGGTCAACCAATACCCGGCGTTTTTGGTTAAAGCCATCCAGTTTTTTCAGTTGCACCAAGCCTAAGGCCGCGCCGACATCCGGCATATTCATTTTACCGCCCCAGGCAGGCACATCCATACCGCCCTCGGAGTCCCTTACGATGCCGTGAAAACGGATGCCTTCAATTTTTTTCAGCAAAACAGGGTCGCTGATAGCAAGCGCGCCGCCTTCAATCGTGGTCATGTTCTTGTTGGGATGAAAGCTGAAACAGACCGGATTACCCGAGCTGCCGATCTGGCGACCCTTATATTGAGTGCCGATAGCCTGGGCAGCATCTTCAAGTACCAGCAGATTATGCTGTTTGGCTAGTTGGTAAATAGGATCCATATCGACAGGGCGACCGGCAAAATGCACCGGTATGATGGCTTTGGTGTTGGGCGTGATCGCCGCTGCAACCGCAGCAGCATCGATATTTCGGGAGACTAGATCGACATCGACAAATTTGGGTGTGGCGCCGCAACGCACGATGATATTGGCGCTGGCGACAAAGCTCATCGCAGGCACAATAACCTCGTCGCCCGGCCCAATACCATAGGCCAGCAACACGGCTTCCAGCGCACTGGTACCTGAGTTGAACACCCGAAGCTGGACATCGCCGCCGATATAATCGGCTAACGCGGCTTCAAAAGCGGCAACTTTGGGGCCGGTTGCCAGCCATCCAGATTGCAGCACTTCTTTAATGGCTTCAAGCTCTTCGTTATCAATTGTGGGGCGGGTGAAGGGCAGCATCTTAACTCCTGGCCAAAACGTAAACGCCCAGCAGGACGATGCCCATGCCGATTATTCGGGCGAGGTTCATGGATTCGCCGAACAACTGCCATGCGAAAAACGCATTAACCACATAGCCCATCGATAGCATTGGATAGGCGATGCTGACATCGACCCTGGACAAGGCCAGTATCCAGACGATCACGCTGATGCCGTAACAAACCAAACCGATCCAGAGGAAAGGCTCACAGGCCAGTCTCAAAAATGCCGTGGCGGACGAGGAGAAATTCAGGCCGATAGCTCCCATTTCCTTGACGCTGGCTTTGAGCGCCAATTGTGCGACCGCATTGAGCATAACGCCGGTCAGGATAATACAAAAACTAACAAGATTCATCGACGGGCCACTGCGATATAACGGGAATTTTCATAAATGGTGTGCATGGGTACTTTTTGTTGTTGCCATACCGTATAAGTCGGCTGACTAACTACGCTGATGGCCTGCTCTGAATTTAACCATAAAGGCAGGAAATCCGCCATATTTAGCCATTTTTTCGGTTCCTGGTTAATCCCGAATTCCAGCTCGCCGGTAAATTCCACCAGCTTAATGGTTCGGCCTAAATAGTAAGGTAGGGACTGGTCATAGCGATCAACATCATAAACCTCCACAAAGCCCTTGCCGCTTTGATCGATATAAGATTGAATTGCTTCCGCCATAACTCTGCTGGAGCGCAGTTCACTGATACTTTGATAGCCCCAGGAAAGCATTTGTATGCCAAGCAGAACGCAGAGGGAAAAAGCGGAAATCGCCAGTTTTTTATGATTTCTTAATAGCAGCGTAGAAATACCGGCGACTCCTGCTAAAGCCGCTGTTGCCATAATCCACGGACGGAACAGCGTCAGGTGTGATGCTAATCTGCCAATCTTGGCCGTGTCGTCAGCTTTCCAGATAAAGAAAATGAATACAATGGACGCTATAACTATAGCCACTATGCCGTCGGCAATAAAATGCTTGCGCTTGGACATGTTTTCGCCCACTAGCAGCGCTAGTGTTGGAAACATCGGCAAAATATAGCCCGGTAACTTGGAGTGCGAAATTGAAAAAAAGAAGAATACAAAAATCGTATAAACCCAGAGCAGTCGTGAGGCTTCAAATTTTCCAGCTTCAGCCCTCCAGGAAAAAGGCGGCTTAATTAGGCCGTGTAATGCCGAGAATAGCCAGGGCATCGCGCCTATTGCAAAGACGGGGAAGAAATACCAGTTGGACTTTGTGCGCCCGTGGACATCGCTGGTAAAGCGCTCGAAATGCTCATGGATGAAAAAGAAATGCGGGAACTCGGGATTTGCCTGGCTGACCGCAACAAACCAGGGTGCGGCTATCAACAAATACAGCAGCAAGCCTTTGCCCATATGCAAATGACGCCACAAGGCCCAGTCGCGTTGCCAGAGCGTGTACAGAACTATCGCGGCGCCTGGAAGCACCAGTCCGATCAGGCCTTTGCTCAGTGTGGCTCCGGCCAGCGCAGCCCAGGCTAACAGCATCCAGTTTCGTTCCTGTGTGGGCAGATGCCGTACTGACTGAGCTAGCGCCAGAGCGCTGACAGCAATACCCAGTAGAGCGCTGACGCCCATATCCAGGCTGTTGGCGTGGCCCATTCCAACATAAAGAACCGTGCTGATTAAAAATAAAAAGGCGTAAAAACCAGCGTTGCGCCCGTAAATTCTGTTGCCAACAAAACCGACCCATAAGGCGGCAATAAAACCGAGACCTGAGCACCACACCCTGGCGGCGGCATTGGTTTCGCCCAATAAGGCCATGCTGATCGCAGATCCCCAATACTGCAAAGGCGGTTTTTCAAAATACTTGAATCCATTCAGGCGCGGGGTAATCCAGTTGCCGGAATTGAGCATTTCCCTGGCGATTTCGGCGTAACGCCCTTCATCCGGCTCTATCAGGTCGCGGTACCCCAGC